>CAWUIP010000225.1:0-4476 GCA_963922415.1 uncultured Aliishimia sp.
ATGGGCCTGCGCCAGCGGGGCAGGCTTTGCGCGTCAGAGAGTGAAATTGTCGCCATAGCCAGCGCATACGCCTCTCGGCCGGGCTTGGAAAGGCTCTGAATTGCCACAGCCCTGTGCAAATGCGCACCGCGGGCTTGGACGGGCGACGCTTCACCTGTTAGTCTGCACGCAAAACGAGCAGAGGCAACGACCCAATGCGCAGGTTAACACACGCAATCAGTGCGGCATTTTTTGCCGTGGCCGGACCCGGTTTGGCGGGCCCCGATCAAGTTTCGATCCTTCTGGGGTCGGAGCATGTGAACGCGAGCCGCGACTTCGAAGAGGTCAATCCCGGCGTTTTCTTGATTTGGACCGAGGCGGGCCTGGGCGGGCACGTGGATCTGGGGTTTGGCGCGTTTCGCAACTCCTATGGGGATGGGTCCTTGGCTCTCTACTCGGCTTTGCCGATCTGGCGCGAAGAGGCTTGGGGGATCGACATCTTTTCGTCCCTCGCATGGTATCCTGGCAATGGGGACGAGTTCTCCATCGCGATTGGCGACATTGTTCCCATCGCGGGGCTTCAGGGGCGCTATCGTAACTTTTTTGTGCAGGCGATCCCATCAGGCGGGCAGTCGGTGGATGCGACGCTGACCTTCGGCCTGACCTTTGAGCTGAACGGCAACTGATCAGCGCGCAGGCTCAGAAAAAGCTCTGCGGATCGATATCGACGGCGAGGCGCAATTCGCCCTTCAGTTTGACTTGTGATACCCAAGCAGCCAGCGCCTGTTGAAGGGCCACGCCTTTCCCTGCCTTGACCAACAACCGCACACGGTGGCGACCGCGAATGCGCGCAATGGGGGCTGGCGCGGGGCCAAAGACCTGCGCGCCGATCTGGCGCAAGGGCGCGTCTTGACGGGCCAGTAGGTTGCCCGCGTCAAAGACTTGGCCCACATCCGTCGACGATAGAATGATGCCCGCCATCCGGCCATAGGGCGGCACGCCGGCGGCCATACGCTCATCCGCTTCGGCCTTCCAAAACCCTTCTTCGTCGCCTGCGAGGATCGCGCGGATCACCGGGTGTTCGGGTTGGAAAGTCTGCAAAAGCGCCTCGCCCTGCCGTGCGGCGCGCCCAGCGCGCCCCGCCACTTGCCGCATCAACTGAAATGTCCGTTCGGCGGCCCGCAGGTCTGACCCTTGCAGACCCAAATCTGCATCGATCACGCCAACAAGGGTCAACAGCGGAAAGTTGTGCCCCTTCGCCACAAGCTGCGTGCCGATAATGATGTCCGCGGCCCCTTCGGCGATTTCTTCGATCTGGGCCTTCAGCGCCCGCGCCGACCCAAAAAGATCTGACGACAGCACCGCCAGGCGCGCCTCGGGAAAGACCTTCGCAGCCTCTTCGGCCAACCGCTCCACCCCCGGACCAACCGGAGCAAGGCGCTCTTCCGCCCCGCAGGCGGGACAAGCGGCGGGCATCGGCACCGTCTCGCCGCATTGATGGCACATCAGCCGCTTGAGGAACCGGTGTTCGACCATCCGCGCGTCGCAGGCCGAACAGCCCAACTGGTGGCCGCAGGCCCGGCAGATCGTGACAGGCGCATAGCCGCGGCGGTTCAGAAAAAGGAGCGTTTGCTCGCCCGCTGCGATCCGTGCCCGGGTTGCGCGTTCAAGGCTGGGCGAGATCCAACGGTCCCCCGGCAAGTCCTCCACACGCATATCAATCGCGCGCATTTTGGGCATGACCGCTGCGCCAAACCGCGCTGTGAGGTCGATGCGCGCGTATTTCCCGGCTTGCGCGTTGGCCCAGCTTTCCAGCGACGGCGTGGCGGAGGCGAGCACCACTTGCGCCCCACAGAGCGACGCACGCAGCACCGCCATGTCGCGCGCGTTATACAGAACACCGTCCTCTTGCTTGTAAGAGCTGTCATGTTCCTCGTCGACGACGATCAGGCCGAGGTCCTGATACGGCAGAAACAGCGCTGAGCGCGCGCCGACGACCAGTTGCGCCCCGCCCTGCCCGACCATGCGCCAGATGCGGCGGCGTTCGGTCATCGTCACACCCGAATGCCACTCGGCAGGCTTCGCGCCAAAGCGCGCCTCGACCCGGGTTAGGAACTCCGCCGTCAGTGCGATTTCGGGCAAGAGCACGAGGGCCTGCCGCCCTTTGGCCAAGGCGGCGGCGACGGCTTCCAGATAGACCTCGGTCTTGCCCGACCCGGTCACACCGCGCAGCAGCGTGGTGCCATAGTCGCCCGTGCCGATCGCGGCGCGAAGCTGCGCGGCCCCCGTCTGTTGATCCTGGGTCAGGTCCTTGGACGGCAGCGAGGGATCCAGCGGCGTGAAGGGCAGATCGCGCGGGCTGTCTTCTTCGAGCACCGCGCCCTGCTTCACAAGGCCCTTGACCACCGAGGCCGTCACATCAGCGCGTTCGGCCAGTTCCGCTTGGGTGAAGGCCAAATCGCCGAACTCGGCCAAGACGCCCAGCACCCGCGCGCGCGCATCGGTCATCCGGTCGGGCTCTGCCGTCCCCCGCCGGTAAACTTTGCGCATTGAGGGCGGATCGCCCAGGCCCGGCGCGCGGGTGGCGAGACGCAGCATCGCAGGCATCGGTGTCAGCGTGTAGGCCGCCGCGCGCTCTAAAAACCCGCGCAACTCTTGCCGCATCGGCGCCGCATCCAACACGCGGATCACCGAGCGCACCTTTGAGATATCCCAATCGCCGCGGCCCGCCCCCCACACTACGCCCAGCACTTTGCGCGGGCCCAGCGGTACCTCGACAAACGCGCCCAGCCAACAGCCGCCCTCGGGCGCTTTATAATCCAGCACCCGGTCCAAAGGCTGCGTCGTCAGCACGCCCACCAAGGCCCCTTCTTCAAAGAAATCGGGGCTAGCGGCAGCGGCACGGTCGAAGAGGGTTCCAGACATCGTCTCCCTGAGGTAAAGGCTCGGCCAAGCAAGGCCAAGTCAAACCAGGAGACGCCCCATGAAATTCTTTGTCGACACCGCCGAGATCGACGCCATCGCTGAACTGAACGACTTGGGCATGGTCGACGGGGTCACGACGAACCCGTCGTTGATCAAGAAGTCGGGCCGCGACATCTTGGAAGTGACCAAAGAGATTTGCGATCTCGTCGACGGACCGGTCAGCGCCGAAGTGATCGCCACCGACGCCGACGCGATGATCGAAGAGGGCCGCAAGCTGGCGGCCATCGCTGACAACATCGCTGTGAAGGTGCCGCTGACCTGGGACGGGTTGAAAGCCTGCAAGGTGATCTCGGGCGAGGGCCGCATGGTCAACGTGACGCTGTGTTTCTCGGCCAATCAGGCGCTTCTGGCAGCGAAGGCGGGGGCTGCGTTCATCTCGCCCTTTATCGGGCGGCTCGATGACATCAACCTCGACGGGATGGATCTGATCGAAGACATTCGCACGATCTATGACAATTATGGGTTCGAGACCGAGATCCTGGCCGCCTCGATCCGGTCGGTCAACCACGTGCAGGAATGCGCGCGCATTGGGGCGGATGTGATGACCGCGCCGCCCGAGGTGATCCGCAAGCTCGCCAGCCACCCGCTGACCGACAAAGGCCTGGATGCGTTCCTCAAAGACGCCGCCGACGCCGGTATCAAGATCGTCTGACTCCTCAGGCGGGCGCGCCAAACCGGGCGCGCCACGTCGCGCACCGCGCGGCATCACGCGCATCATAGGCCTGCAATGCCTCCTGTGCGGTCATGTCAAAACCGTCTTCGCGATTCTGGCCAAGGGCGGTCAACCGCATCGAGTACCAAGCCGTGACCCCGCCGCGCGGCGGTGCGTCAAATACTGGGAAGACCGGATCGAAACTCTGTATGCCCAGCCACCGGTTTGGCAGGTCTGGGTCCAAGACCATGGCCCGCGCAAGGCCAACCGCGTCCGCCGCGCCAGACGCCACAACCTCTAACGCATGTGCCCGCGTCGCGATCCCGCCGGTGAGCATGATTGGGATGTCCGTGACCTGCTTCGCGCGCTTTGCAAAATCCTGGAAATAAGGGCCATCTGCCGCGACGCTGTCCGAGCTTGACGCAGCTCCAGGAAAATAGGTCCCGCCGCTGATGTCGATCAAATCGACCGTGCTGCGATCCAACAGCCGAACTGTTTCCAGCGCCTCACCGGCAGTCAGCCCCCCGGCAAGCTTGTCCGTTGAATTGATCTTGATCCCGATAGGAAAGCCCGGACCAACTGCCGCTCGAACCGCGTCGAGGATTGCGCCGATGATCCGAAACCGCCCCGCGACGTCGCCGCCATAGGCATCGGTCCGGTGGTTAAAGAGCGGTGAGAGAAACTGGCTGAGCAAGAACCCGTGCCCCGCATGGATCTGAACCCCGCCAAACCCGAGCCGCTGCGCCAGGGCGGCGGCCTCGGCATAGGCGGCAGGCAGGTCTTCGATCTCGGCCACGGTGAGGCCTGCGCAGCGCAACCCTTCCAGATCCAGCGGTGAGGGGCCTTTGGGCTGGCTGATG
>CAWUIP010000226.1:0-4381 GCA_963922415.1 uncultured Aliishimia sp.
ATGTTCCGCGACAACGGCTTCCGCGCGGCCTGGCTCGCGCAATTCGGCGCAACAGCCCGCATCGATCACGACGCCAATGTCGACGCGGCCCTCGACGCCCTAGCGCTTCACCTCGAAACACACTTGGATGTCGAAGGTCTCCTCTCCGTCGCCACCCCACCCGCCACGGCGTCCTGAGGCCGACATCTCCTCCGAAACGCACCCTTTCATTGTCCCGGAAATACTCACTCCTGATGCCCCAACCGGCGCACCGGGAGACTTACCTATTTTCGTCCATCACGATCCGAAGCTCGGTCAATACGGGCTTGATCTCTAACAGCTTTTCAACGTTGAGGTGCTGAAGCAGAATACCGAAATCCGCGCCCAGCGCCGCGATCACATCATTGCGCAGCTGCCGGCCTGCCTCGGTAATCCACACAGTCTTCGACCGCCCATCTTCCGGGTTTGGACGAATATCGACCAGATTATGGGCGACGAGCCCCTTCAGCGTATGCGTCATCGAGGTTTTTGGCACCTGAAAGGCCGACGCCATGCGCTGCGGCGTGGTCCCGTCGCCGACCCGGATCAGATGGTTCAAGACCGAGAAATGCGGCGTGATCAACCCATCGGGCAAGCGCGCCTCCATCCGCGCGCGGGCAAGCTGGTTGATGATTCCGATCTCGTTGAAAAGTTCAAAAAGACCTGTGGGGTTAGGCTGTGCCATCCATAACTTTCGCGCTGAGGGGCCAGCGCGGGCTTTGCCCCACCTCTGGCCCGTATCCGATGCGCGCCAACATTTGCACAGTCCCACCCTCCGGCGCTAGCCGTGTGCGGGTTTCCGCATAAAGCTCTGCCATTTCAGGATATTCCTGCAACGCCTGGCTGAGGGGTTGCGTGCCAACACCTACGGCCGTCAAGGCCAAGTTCAGACGGACCCAATCCCGGCCTGCTGCAATCTGATCCGCGCGGGTGTTTCCAGGCGTGACCTGCCAGATATAGCCCATGGCCGTATCGGTATTGGCGTAAACCGCATCCAATCCGGCCTGATACGCTGCGGAAGTTTGGTCCAGCGCGACCTCGCGCGTGAAGAGACCCGCAGCACCCAATCCTTCGAAGAGCGGCCCGGTGAAGTCGATCCCATCCGGGTTGGCATCCACCTCGGCTGCGCCAATCCGGAACAGGTCCACGCTTTCTTTATACGTGTGCGGCGTTTCGATCTCGATGCGCAGGGCTTCGCGGGTGAGTTCGCGCCAGAACGCAATGTCCTCGGGGTCAACGGTGCCCGCAACATGCGTCGATTGCGCCACCGCCATCACGTCATCGAGGATCGAGGGGGCTACGGGCCGAGCCTCATCAAACGGCTCTTTGAGCGAACGGCGATCAAACACCTGATCAAAGAGCGCATCGCGCGGCGCATCGGTCTTTGTGAAAGTGCAGCGCGCAACGGGCCGTTGGTCCAGGGCATCCGGGTCTGAGCCGTCGGGAAAGAGCACTGTTTCCACCGCATAGCCCTGATCCAGCGCCGCCAAACGCATCACTTCCAGAAAGCAGCCAAGCCCAATCACAATCTGACGGCTGAAAGGATCCGTATGCGGCAGAAGGCGGTTCGTATCGACATAAAGCGTCACGGTGTCCGGCTCTGACAGATCCACCATCCAAGGCTGCCGGTTGTGCGGGTTTGGGGCCAGGATGGCAAAGCTCAACGCACGCATGCGCGGTTCGCTATACTGACCCGTTTGCGACCACGGCAACCCGGCCGTACGGGGCTTGCGGGTCACCGTGTACCCCGCAGCACCTCCTGCGGCCAAGATGACGCCCCCACCGATAAGTGCGAGCGTTTTGCGACGTGAAAGAGCCATCCGAATCTCCAATATAGTGCGATGTTGCACTACCCATATAGTTCGATATCGCACCAATCAAGCCACAAATGACGCATTGAGCAAATCACGGGGGATTGGTAAGAAAGGTTTACCAATACACCAGGGAGCCCCAATATGCCCGTCATCACATCCATCGATGATCTCAAGAAGATCCACGAACGGCGCGTTCCGCGCATGTTCTACGACTATTGTGAAAGCGGCAGTTGGACCGAACAAACCTTCCGCGACAACACAACGGACTTCGAGGCGCTGCGCCTACGGCAACGCGTGGCGGTCGATATGACGGGCCGGACCACCGCCAGCCAAATGATTGGGCAGGACGTAGCGATGCCCGTGGCACTTGCGCCGGTGGGTCTGACAGGCATGCAACATGCAGATGGCGAGATGAAAGCGGCCCGCGCAGCGGAGGCCTTTGGGGTGCCCTTCACACTGTCGACCATGTCGATCAATTCAATCGAGGATGTGGCAAGTTACACATCCAAGCCGTTTTGGTTTCAGCTTTACACGATGAAGGACGAGGACTTTGTGCACCGCCTCATCGAACGTGCAAAGGCCGCCAACTGCTCTGCCCTGGTAATCACGCTTGATCTGCAGATCCTGGGCCAGCGCCATAAGGACTTGAAAAACGGCCTGTCCGCCCCGCCGAAGCTGACCGCAAAAACCCTTGCCAACCTTGCCACGAAATGGGGCTGGGGGATCGAGATGCTGTCGGCCAAACGGCGCGAGTTCGGCAATATTGTCGGCCATGTCAAAGGCGTGACGAATACCGCCGATCTGGGCGCGTGGACGGCCGAGCAGTTTGATCCCTCGCTGGACTGGGGCAAGATCGAAAAGCTGATGGATCTTTGGGGCGGCAAGGTGATCCTAAAGGGGATCCTCGACGCCGAAGACGCGAATATGGCCGCGAAAGTCGGAGCAGATGCGATCATCGTGTCAAACCACGGCGGGCGGCAACTCGACGGCGCGCTCAGTTCCATCCGGTCTTTGCGCCCCATTCTCGACGCGGTGGGCAGTGAGATCGAAGTGCATCTGGATGGCGGCATCCGGTCGGGCCAAGACGTGCTAAAAGCGCTCGCGATGGGGGCCAAGGGCACTTATATCGGGCGCGCCTTTGTCTACGGTCTGGGCGCGATGGGCCAAGCCGGTGTCACCCGCGCGCTTGAAGTGATTCACAAGGAACTCGACGTGTCGATGGCGCTGTGCGGCGAAACCAACGTGGCCGACCTTGGGCGGCATAATCTGCTCGTTCCGGAGGATTTTGAGGGCCGTTGGCAGAATTGACCGGCCTCAGGCGCGACTAATGGTTGTCAGACCAGCGCAGCGCCGCTTAGGCTGATCCCATGTGGCGCGCCTGTCTTTTCGCTTTGATACCCCTGCAAGCCTTGGCCTGCGAGGCGCCGATTTGTGTGGTCGATCCGGACACGCTCAATCTCACCCGAGAGATCAACTTTGACGACCTGCCCTCGGGTTGGGACCCGGGCCATCTGATTGACGACCTTTTGGTGCTGGACGGCGCGCGCTTTGGCGAACGGTTTGCGGGACAACGCGTTGAAAGCCTTGGCTCCCATGATCGAATCGCGGGCGTGGCTTTGCCCCCGCTCACGCTCTTGCCCGGCGCGCCCGGCGAGACGCTCTCTATCGTTCACATGTTGGGCAGCAACATCCTCAACGGGTTCGGACCCGAGGGTTTCCCGCGCGCCAGTGCCCAAGGCGAAGGCGCGATTGCCGTGCTTTTTGACAAGGACCAGCCCGCGCTGGCCTTCACGATCTTGGGCGGCGAGGCCGGATCGGCGCAAATCGCGTTTCTGCGGCGGGATGGGTCGCTTGTGCACACGGTTTCCATTGAGACGACCGGCACACTGCGGTTGGGCTTTCTGCGTAACACGATGGAGGCGGACATCGCCGGAATTGTGATCACCAACACCGATCCACAAGGCCTTGCGGTGGATAACGTGAGGTTCGGGCCGCCCCCGCAGCTTGGGTGACGTGTCGAAGGACCGGCTTTGTGACAAGGATAGGCCATGTTTGAACGTCTCTTTCCACGCCGCACAACGCAGCCCGCGCCCCTGCCCCAGCCCGACAGCCAATTGGCCTTGGGGGCCCTTTTGATGCGCGTGGCCTTTGCGGACCGAGAGATCAAGCAGGCCGAGATCGCGGCGGTGGACCGGATCCTGAGCGCGACCTTTGCAATTGGCCCGCTTGAGGCGGCAAAGCTGCGCGCAGTCTGCACAGACCTTGAGATGCATGCGGCCCACCCCGAAGAGTTCGCCGAGATTCTACGCGCCGAGGTCGCGTATAGCGAGCGCAAGGCTTTGGCCCTCGCGATGTGGCAGGTCGTGCTGGCCGATGGCGATCTTGACGATGTGGAAGAGGCCAAGCTGCACGAGATCGAAGCCGCCATGGGCCTGACCGAGGCCGACAGCCAGGCCGCGCGCAAAGCCGCGCTTGGCGATCCGGCGTAAGCTGACTATATCGCGGGGATGTTTGCAGATTTCCTCAAGCGCCTGACCGCGCCCGAACCG
>CAWUIP010000227.1:0-4351 GCA_963922415.1 uncultured Aliishimia sp.
GCCGCCGTCGACACGAGGATCGAGGCCGAGACGCGCTGCGGCGCAACACCGTAATGCTGGGCAAGGATATAGACATTGCCCGCGACAGGCAGCGCCGCTGCTGCAATGGCGACCGAGGCCACGTAGGGATCCACCGGGAAGAGATACAGGATCCCGACGGCCACCAATGCGGGGTGCAAGACCAGCTTGCCAAAGCTGATCCATCCGGCGACCGCGAGCCGCTCGGCCGATTTCGACGCCAAAGACGCCCCAATTGCAAAAAGCGCCCCAGGCGTCGCTGCGGCCCCCAAGATCGCCAAAAACTCATTCGCGGGATCTGGAATGGGCAACATGAAATGCGACCAGGTGAAGCCCAGCACAATCGAAACGATCATCGGGTTCTTTAGCAATCCAAGTCCAATGGTGCGGAAAATCTTTAGGCTCACGCGCCCCTCACGCGAGCCCGTGATCAAGATGACGATCAGCGATGAGAAGATCACCAGATCAACGCTCAGCATGACCATAATGATCCCGACAGCCGCATCGCCCATCAATACGGCCAACATGGGGATACCCAAAAACCCGACGTTGCCGATGGCCACGCATTGCGCCTCGACGGCGGCCTCTTCTATCGACAGGTTGCGCAGAAAGGCGACCGCCGTGGCAATGCCATAGACGAAGGCCGTCCCCCACAGATACCCCAACACCAATTGCGCGTCCCAGACCGCGCTCAGCTCTAGATTGGCGGCGAAACGGAAGATCATCGCAGGCAGCGCAAAGTAAAACACAAATTTCGTCAGATATGCCGTAGCGTCTTCCGTGAAAAACCGTGTTTTGCCAGCACCGTAGCCAAGGCCAATCAGCGCAAAGAAGGGCAAGGTTTTCAATAAGATCGGCAGCATATGCCCGGAATAGCGCGCGGTCAGCGGCACGACAAGCCCGACCCGAGGCTTGTTGAAACTGAACTCCTTCGTTTATATTTGAGATGCAGAGAGGTGACATGAACACGCATTCGACCGATCTTGTCCGGAAGGGCCGAAAATACGACCAAGTGCTGGAAGGCGCGCATCAGGTTTTCATGGCGGAAGGCTATGAAGGCGCCAATGTGGACGCGATTGCCAAGGCCGCCTGCGTCTCAAAAGCCACCCTTTACAGCTACTTCCCGGACAAGCGCGCGCTCTTTGCCGCTGTTGCCCAAGCCGCCTGCCAAGAGCAGACGCGCCTCTCGATGAGTTTTGCACATGACGACGGCAGCCTGTCGGACAAGCTCTTTCGCGGCTGTCGGTCGTTCATGGCCTTTATGTACTCGCCCTTTGGACTGCAGATGTTCCGCACAGTCATGTCCGAAGCGGCGCGTTTCCCCGAGTTTGGACGCGCGTTTTGGGCGACAGGCCCGCAAATGGCCCATAGTGAACTGGTTGCGGTGTTCCGAACTGCCGTGGAGTGTGGGCAACTTAAGGCGGGCGAAGATCTAAACCTTGCGGCGGAAACGCTGACCGAGCTTTGCAAAGTCTATTTGCACTCGCGGCTGATGCTGGGTGTTTTGGATAAACCAGACCCTGCCGATCTCGACCGGATCGCCCACCACGCAGTTGAGACATTCATGGCGCGGTACGGCGCTTAAGTTATTCGACCATCGCCGCTTCTTGCAGCTGTACGGGATCGGGAACGCGGTAACCCTTGTCGACGGCTTCCAACAAACCTTGATCACGCCACATGCGGAACTGACGGTTCACGCTTTCACGTGCGCCGCCGACCAAACGGGCCAATTCGGATTGTGACGGAAGGTTATGCAGGCTGATCGAGCCATCTTCTTCCTCTTTGCCATTGTTGACAAAGTAAATCGACAAACGTCCCGCCAGTGAATTTAACGCATGACTTTCCGCATAAGAGTTTGCCGATCGCACCCGTTCGCAGAGCATTGTTAAGAAGTAGTCGCGCACTTGCGAGTCCTGCGCCAAGAGGCTGCGCAAGTCTTGACCGGCAATCATTGTCGCCGTGACTTTGCCCACCGCAATCGCATCCGCCGTTCGAGGTTCACCATCAATCGCCGAAATCTCGCCGATCACACGACCGGCATTCAAGAGGGCCAACGCAAGCTCGCGGCCATCCTGACCAAATAGACTGATCCGCACGACACCACTTTCCACGATGGCCAAGGAATCGCCCGCGTCGCCGCGTGCAAAGATGGTTTGTCGTGCCTTGAACGTCTTTTCCCGCCCATGTGCGCGCAGCGTTTTCAAAGCTGCTTCGGTCAGGTCACTGTCCAATGTGGTATCTCCCAAGAACTTTGTCGGAGATTAACCTTAACTGGGGCGTGTCGTCCAGAACAGCGCAACGTCGAAAACGCGGTGCCAAACCTGACACCGCGTTTCCCACTCAACACACCCACTACCGTACCCGAGTATCACTTTGCCCCAACCGCAGCGGTCCTGGCTCTATGAAAGCTCAAATTGCTTGCCGCCGGTCTCACGGAACAAACGAACCGACGTTTCAATCCGAACGGCACATCAAGGACGCAAGGCACGTCCCCAGAGACGTGGTGTGGGATGCGTTCCCGCGCCAGGCAAAGCTGCGGTTCCGGAGTTGGGGACTGAAACACGTTTTACTCGTCACGTCCCGGGCCCGCTGCCCTATCTGCGAGGGTTGATGATGTGCCCCTCGAATATGAAATTACGCGGTTGAGAGGGTCGAAAGATGTGACCGGGGTCACCAAGTCGTGAATTTCTAAAAATTCTTTATAAGTATTTATTTTCAATACCTTAACTCGCACGCATAGCGCGAATATGTTCACTTATGTGACCCTTGTCACAGCGTTTTATAGAGTACCAGCGCGTCAACAAAGCCTTTTGCGGGGTGCCGGAACGCCTGCGGCAGCCGACCGACCGACTCGAATCCCGCCCGCCGCCAAATGTCGATGGCGCGCGTGTTGGTTTCGACGACGAAGTTGAACTGCATCGCCAGATAGCCCAAGCCGCGCGCTGTCACCTCGGAATGGATCAGCATCGCACGGGCGATCCCCTTGCCGCGGGCCGCCTCACTGGTTGCAAATCCGCAGTTGCAGACATGCGCACCCCCGCCGCCTTGGTTGCGGCGCAAGTAATAGGTCCCAAGGATCTCGTCTCCCACACGGGCCACGAATGTCGTGTGCGCCGGGCCGCACCAATAGGCCAAGGCATCCGCTTGCGAGATATCTGAGTCTATTGAATAGGTATCGCCCGCGCGAAAAACCGGCTCAAGAATCGCCCAGATCGCGGGTTGGTCTTCGTCGCGGGCCGCCGCGATTTCGACACTCATACCAGCGCCTTTTCCATATCCTGATGCGGGATACCTGCGTCCATGTAGACGGCGCCCTTGGTCGTGAAGCCAAGGCGCTCGTAAAATGGGATTGCGCTGGTCTGCGCACTCAATTGCGCCCGCGCAGCCCCACTTTGCGTGCAGCAAAACTGGATAATGCGCGCGCCGATGCCACCGCTGCGGCGCGACGGATCAACACAGACCCGTCCGATTTTGGCAACGCCGCCCGTGGTTTTGAACCGGGCAGCGCCAATGGTTTCAGAATTGTGCCGGACGATCACATGCGTGCAGCCTTCATCGGTGCCATCCAATTCGTCGGCCTCTGGCACGCCTTGTTCTTCCACAAACACGCGCCAGCGCACGGCCATGCAGGCGGCGATATCGTCATCCGATACCGCCACTGCGATGGTCAGTGTCACGGAAGCTCGTCGATCG
This sequence comes from uncultured Aliishimia sp., assembly GCA_963922415.1. Taxonomy (GTDB): domain Bacteria; phylum Pseudomonadota; class Alphaproteobacteria; order Rhodobacterales; family Rhodobacteraceae; genus Aliishimia. The sequence continues at coordinate 3,712 of CAWUIP010000227.1, forward strand.
AGGTGATGACCTTGCCCAAAAGGCCGTAGTCCAACGCCTCATCCGTGGTCAGCCAGAAATCGCGGGCCGTGTCGGCGGCGATTTTTTCGGGTGTCTGGCCTGTCGCTTCACCAAAGAGCTTGTTGAACCGTTCCATCATGATCTTCAGCTGTTCTGCTTGGATCATCATGTCGGTCACCTTGCCGCCAATACCGCCCGACGGCTGGTGCAGCAAAAAGCGCGTGTTGGGCAGGCAAAAACGGTTTTCTTTCTCAGCGCCGATGAAGATCAGCGCACCCGCACTCGCCACCCATCCCGAACCGATGCAGCGCACGGTCGGTTTGATGAACTTGATCACATCGTGGACCATGTCACCCGATTCCACGTGCCCGCCCGGCGACGAGATATAAACGTTGATCGGGTCGTCACTCTCTTCCGAGAGGGCCAAAAGATGCGTCACCGCCTTGCGGGCCGTATCGTCATCAATCCCGCCCGTGATCAGTACGGACCGGGATTTGAAGAAGAGCTTGCCAATGTTGGCGTCAGGCGCGTCGTCTTTTTTGTCGTCTTTGTCGCTCATGTCCTGCCTTTCGAAGTGTTGGTCCGCGCCTGCCTACCAACCCATCGGTTAATAGACCACCACCGACCGTATGGATTCGCC
>CAWUIP010000228.1:0-4299 GCA_963922415.1 uncultured Aliishimia sp.
CAGCCCCATCTGTTTCGGTGGGCGCGTCTCAAAGAGACGACCTTGAGGGCGAGCTGCGCGACTCTGATGATGCGCCTGAAGTTGAATCCGCGCCAGAACCAGAGCCAGAGCCCGAACCGGAGCCAGAACCCGAACCAGAGCCCGAACCCGCGCCTGATCCTGAACCAGAGTATAACGAAGAAGTGGACGAGTCTTAACCGTTCAGCCAAGTTGAACGGGCGCAGGCAGCGAAACTGCGCGCTATGTTAGGATGTGGGGGCGTTATGGCGACAGTTGCAGTTTTCGGTTTGGGTTCAATGGGTTTTGGCATCGCACAATCTGTGTTGGCTGCCGGTCATACGGTGTACGGGGTCGATATCTCGGACACACAGATGCAAGCTTTTGCAGACATCGGAGGTCACAAAGGCTCTGTTTCACAACAAGCTGAAACGCTGGACTGCGTCGTTGTGGTCGTGCTGAACGCGGAGCAGATGGAGGCCGTCTTGTTTGGCACAGACGGCATTGCACCTCGGATGCGGCAAGGGAGTTGCATTGTCGCCTGTCCGACTGTTTCACCCGACGCGGCGCGCGATTTTGCAGACCGCGCAAGCACTTTTGGGGTTCATTACCTTGATGCGCCAATTTCGGGCGGTGCAGCCAAGGCCCGCGAAGGCGCATTGTCCATAATGGCGTCTGGCTCCCAAGATGCGTTTGAAACCGCGGCGCCTGTCCTGGAGGCCACTGCCGAAACTGTTTTCCGGCTTGGCGATGCCGTGGGTGCAGGGTCTGCGATGAAGGCGGTAAACCAGCTTCTTGCCGGCGTCCATATCGCGGCAATGAGCGAAGCCCTAACATTTGGGATGACTCAGGGCATTGCACCGGAACAGTTTTTAGATGTGATAAGCAAGTGTGCGGGCACAAGTTGGATGCTAGAAAACCGGGCCCCACACATCGTGAGTGGTGACTACAGACCCAACAGCCAGATCAATATATGGCCAAAAGACCTTGGCATCGTCTTGGATATCGCGAAGTCGGCATCGTTTAGCGCGCCCATCACTGCAACTGCGCTTCAGCAGTACATGGTCGCAGTTGGGATGGGCCTTGGTGCAGAAGACGATGCTGCTCTCGCAAAAGTATACGCTCGAAACGTTGGCTTGAAGCTGCCAGGTGATGCGCCGTGAAGTTCTCTGCCAATCTAGGGTTTTTGTTCACCGAACACGCGCTGCAAGACGCAATCAGAGCCAGTGCAAAGGCCGGATTTGCTGCTGTAGAGTGCCATTGGCCCTATGACGTGCCGCCACAGGCTGTGCGCGACGCTTTGACGGATACTGGCTTGCCAATGCTGGGTTTGAACTCGCGGCGTGGCGATGTAAGTGCGGGCGACAACGGGTTGTTGGCTTTACCGGGTCGCGAAGATGAGGCGCGCGCGTCGATCTTGGACGCTTTCGACTATGCACAAGAGGTTTCGGCGCGTGCCGTCCATTTGATGGCGGGCAACGCTTCTGGTTCGGACGCGCGCCAAGCCTTCGTGCGGAACTTGGAGTTCGCCGTCTCCCGCGTGCCAGACGGTGTCACCTGCTTGATAGAGCCCTTGAACGCATTCGATGCGCCTGGATACTTTCTGCGCGATACACAATTGGCAGCAGACACAATCCACGAATTAGGCTCTGACCGCCTCAAGCTGATGTTCGATTGTTATCACGTGGCCCGCACTGAAGGTGACATCCTGAGTTGCTTTGACAAGCACCGCGAGATCGTCGGTCATGTCCAGTTTGCTGGGGTTCCGGACCGGGGCCGCCCCGATCAAGGCACCGTCGATTACGCGTCGATACTCGGATCAATCGTTTCGTCGGGTTGGACAACTCCACTCGGGGCAGAATACAAACCCGGCGCACCTACAGAGACGACGCTGGGCTGGATGGCTGCTTACACTCAGTAGGTTGGGTGAAACGTTCCGGCTGGTGACAGCGTAAAAATCTCGCACCCGTCGCCGGAAATCCCAATGGAATGTTCAAATTGCGCCGACAGCGACTTGTCGCGCGTCACCGCAGTCCAATCGTCCGCAAGTGTCTTTGTCTCGGGCCGCCCTAGGTTTACCATGGGCTCAATTGTAAAAAACATGCCTTCTTCCAGCACGGGACCCGTGCCTGGGCGACCGTAGTGCAGCACATTGGGCGGTGCGTGGAACACACGGCCTAACCCATGTCCGCAAAAGTCGCGCACGACCGACATGCGGTGGCCTTCCACATAGGTCTGGATCGCATGCCCAATGTCGCCAAACGTGTTGCCGGGCCGCGCGGCGTCTATCCCGACCATAAGCGCATCATGCGTTACTTCGATCAGTCGCTCCGACTTGCGGGGCAGTTTTCCTGCCACGTACATGCGCGACGTATCCCCGAACCACCCATTGACGATCACGGTGACGTCGATATTCAAAATATCGCCGTCTTTCAGCTTCTTCTCACCCGGGATACCGTGGCAGACCACATGATTGACCGAGATGCAGGAGGCGTGCTGGTATCCTTTGTAGCCAATCGTGGCAGAGGTTGCGCCAGCCGCGTTCACCTTTGCTTCGATCTGACGATCAATCTCACCCGTGGTCTGGCCGGGAAACACATGCTCTGACATCTCATCAAGGATCCGCGCGGCCAATGCGCCCGCGGCATGCATCCCTGCATAGTCATCATGGTCGTAAAGACGGATTCCGTCTTTTGTCACGCGGCCTCGGTCGGAAAGGTTCAACAGCTGTCGTCTCCTGAGTATCGGTCTGTCAGTCTAGGCTCTACGCTGTGAAGTGTAAACGTTTGGAAATAGCTACACCTTCGGTTGAGATATTGGTGCCCAAGGCGATAACTTCAACGCCCTGAAAAACCGCTTCGTCAAAAGCCTTGCCGTAATTTGGATCAATGTCGCGCGCCAATGTAACAGATGTGCAATCTGTGCGTTGCACGAGGTAGAGCATGACCGCGCGGTGCCCGGCGGCGACCATATCAGCTAACTCGCCAAGATGCTTTGCGCCGCGCGCGGTTACGCTGTCTGGAAACTCCGCAAGGCCAGGCTGGCGTGACAGTGTCACGGACTTTACCTCGACATAGACCTGCTGGTCATCAGCGTCATGCAACAGGAAGTCGATGCGCGAGGCTTGGCCATACCGGACCTCGGCCTTCACATTGGATATGGTTTCAAACCCAGGCACGGCGCGTGCTACGAAAGCCTCGCGCAAGACGCGGTTGGGAACGCCGGTATCAACGCCCGTAAAGTGCCCGTTTTCGTGATCGACCAGGCGCCAGCCAAATTTGAGCTTTTTCTTTGGGTCATCGTTTGGCTCAAGCCATATTTTCGTCCCGGGCTCTGCGAGCCCCATCATCGATCCCGGATTGGCACAATGGGCGGTAATCTCGCGCCCATCTTCCAACTGACAATCTGCCAAAAAGCGTTTGTAGCGGCGCAAAAGGCGGGCGGGGACAAGTTCGGTTTGAAAGCGCATGGGGTGGGGCCTATACCGATGCGAAACACCAGACAACACCAGACAGGGAGCGCTGAAAATGTCCAACCCGACGGCCGCGATGCTTGTAATCGGCGATGAGATTCTGTCGGGTCGCACGCGCGACGCAAATATGCATTTCTTGGCAGGTGAACTGACGCAGGTTGGCATTGATTTGAAAGAAGTCCGCATTGTCAGCGATGACCGCATGGCGATCGTCGACGCGGTCCGTACGCTTTCGACGGTCTATGACTCTGTGTTCACCAGCGGTGGTATTGGCCCGACCCACGACGACATCACGGCAGACTGTATTGCCGAAGCCTTTGGCGCGCCCATCGACGTGCGCGCGGACGCACGCGCGCTGTTGCAGGCGCATTATGACGCGCAGGGGATGGAGTTGAACGCCGCAAGGTTGCGCATGGCGCGCATTCCCGATGGGGCTGCGCTCATCGACAATCCAGTATCCGTGGCGCCTGGGTTCACGCTAGAAAATGTGCACGTTATGGCTGGCGTTCCAAAAGTGTTTCAGGCGATGGTGGCAAGTGTTTTGCCCGGACTGACTGGGGGGCAGCCATTGATTTCGTTGGCCGAACGGATTTACCGCGGCGAAGGTGACATCGCGGGGCCTTTGGGCATGCTTGCGGCTGACTATCCAGCCCTTTCCATCGGGTCTTATCCGTTCCAGAAGGATGGTGTTTTTGGCGCGCAAATCGTTATTCGCGGCACAGATAGTGCTGAAGTAGAGGCCGCAATGACGCGCCTGCGGGCCGAATTTGCCTGAAAAGGCCCCCACCGCTCTGGACCTGATGCAGGTTACGCACGCGACATGGCCCGCT
>CAWUIP010000229.1:0-4229 GCA_963922415.1 uncultured Aliishimia sp.
CCATTTCACGACTGGGCCTTGCGCGGCCGGTTTCCAGAAACGAGACGTGGCGGGCGGAAATATCCGCCTCAAGGGCCAGGTCGAGCTGGCTGAGGCGGCGCGCGGACCGCCAAGTTTTGAGCGCCTGAGAAAAAGCAGTCATACCGAAGCATAGCACGTTTTTTCGGGCCCACACTTACCTTCGAGGTAATTGTCCGGCCCACACAGGCCGACCTATCACAGCGTTCAAGCACTACGCGCATCGCTAGGAGGACCTGCATGAAGCCCTGCCCAAACCGGACTAAAGGACGATGCGTGAGATGATCGCCTCTCACACGCTTCATAGACGATGGCTGCGCGTCAGTGCCGTTGTCATCGGCTTTTTCGGACCAGCCTTAACGCTTGCGACGCTTCCCGGCGCGCAAGAACCAGCCCGGTGGGGGCTTGATCTGCTGACTTTTCCGTTGGACGGCTTTCCGACCTATCACGCCGATGAGATGCGGTTCTTGTCGGCGCTCACTGGCGGGTTTTTGGTCGGTTGGGCTGTGACCGTGTGGTGCTTGTCGGACATGGCTTATGACGCCGCGCCAGAAGCTGTTCGAAAATCAGTCGTTTACGGGGCCTGCGCCTGGTTCCTGTTTGACAGCGTGGGGTCCGTGACCTCGGGCCACTGGCCGAATGCACTTTGGAACGTTTTGGTCTTGATGATTCTCGTCGGCCCTATGTGGTGGCCAGCGCGTGATGATGCCATTCAAGGGGAGAGCTGATATGGCCCAGTTTCGCACAACACTTTGGATCATGTTCGGTTTGACCGTCTTGGCCACGATGGCCGCGATTTGGGACGGCGGTGTGAACTTGATAACGCCATTCTTGACACCCATCCTAGCGCTTAGCTGGCAAGGGCAGTTCAATATCGATTTTTCCTGCTATCTGATCCTGTCGGGTATCTGGATGGCATGGCGCGGCGGCTTTTCACGCCGCAGCCTCGCGTTAGGGATCCTGGCGCCGCCCTTGGGTATCCTCTTTTTCGCGCCGTACTTGCTTTACCTGCTCCACAAAACGGGCGGCGATATCCGTGCGCTGCTGTTAGGCGTCCATAATACGTCCCAATCGTGACCGAAAACTCATTGACGCGCTCGGCTTAGCCAATTTACTTTTCCTGGTAAAATAAATGGGAGGAGCGGCGTGATTCAGATCTATGATCCGCGAGCATGGCTGCGGCGGATATATGCATATGCTGCACAGATCTATCGATTGGTGCTAAGCATCGCTGCGGTGGCGGTGTGCGCCTGCGGTAGCCTGGCACAGGATCTTGGCCCGCGACCCGTTTTCCCCGAGCCCAACATGGCGCGTGTCAAGCTTGGACAACTGCTCTTCTACGACCCCATTCTGTCGGGCAATCGCAACATTGCTTGTGCGACCTGTCATCACCCACGCTTTGGCACCTCGGATGGTGTGTCTTTGTCGCTTGGCGAGGGCGCCGTTGGCTTGGGTCCTGAGCGCGTGATAATGGATCGAAACCGGCCCGAACAGCGGTTGCCACGTAATGCGCCGGGGCTTTGGAATCTTGGCGCTGCAGAGTTCACGGTGTTTTTCCATGATGGCCGCCTGGAGGTCGATCCAACACAGCCCAATGGCATCCGCACGCCGCTGGGCGCAGACATGACGCTAGGGTTCCAATCCGCGCTCTCGGCGCAAGCGATGTTCCCAGTCTTGTCGCCAGATGAAATGGCCGGGCACTACTCGGAAAATGACATCGCACAAGCCGTGCGTATGGGGTTTCTAAGCCAGCCCGGCGGTGCCTGGGATAAGATCGCAGCGCGCGTCGAAGAGGTCCCCGCCTATCGCGCGGCGTTTGAGGCCATCGCCCCCGTAGAGCCGGTACGCTTTACAGATATCGCAAACGTCATCGCAGACTTCATGGTCTTTGAGTGGCGCGCCGACGCGTCACCCTTTGATCTGGCCATGACAGGTGGCCCCGCTCTGCCGCCTGAGGCGCAACGTGGTATGGACCTTTTCTATGGCAAGGCGGGTTGCAGCAGCTGTCATGCGGGGTGGTTTCAGACCGATCACGCCTTTCACGCCATCGCGATCCCTCAGCTTGGGCCGGGCAAGGCAGCGCGGTTTGAAAGCCATGCCCGGGATGATGGGCGGATGCGCGTGACCGGCGCGGCCACGGACGCCTATGCGTTTCGCACGCCTTCGCTGCGCAATGTGACGCTCACGGCACCCTATGGCCACAGCGGGGCTTATGCAGATCTCGAAGACGTTGTGCGGCATCATTTGGATCCAGCCGCCGCTTTGGAAAGCTATACAATTGCAAAAGCAATTTTGCCTGATCTTCCAGGCGCGCAAGATTTGAAAGTGCATGCTGACCCAACCCAACGCGCGGCTATTACGGCAGCCAGTGTCCTGCCGGCAAGCAGCCTCGCGGATGATGAGATCGACGCGCTTCTTGCATTTCTCAAGAGCCTCGAAGATCCAGCAGAGCGGCTCGGCGTGCCGACAACTGTTCCCAGCGGACTGCCCGTGGATCGATAGACCCTCAGCGCTTGATCACGATGGATTGGTTCGTGCGCACAGACTGCCAAGGTGTTGTCGCACCGTCTGGCCAAGTCACACGAAGTTCGACCGCCTTGGCCGCACCCAACCCGAAGTGCTCTGGCGCGGCCTGCCCACCGGCATGTCCCCCGCCCAGCGTTCTTTCCCGAACATAAATCTTGTCGCCGGCACGTACTTCGATAAACGCACCAATCGCTTGGGAATTTGCACGCGCTTGCTGAACATCCACCGACAGCCACGCGCCAGGCGTCTGTGACACGTTTTGGTAGACTTCCATCGCGGCGCGTCGGTTCACAACCACCACATCCAAAAGCCCATCGCGATTGAGGTCGACGACCGCGCCGCCGCGCGACCGGTCCATAGTTGCGAGCCCGGCCTCCACTGATGTCTCCACAAACCGGCCATCAGGCCTTTGCATCAAGAGCGAGTTGGGATCATCCATCGCCGCGACCGGCATCTGTTCCACGTTCCCTTTGGTGACGAAAATGTCGTCGCGACCGTCGTTGTTCACATCGCCAAACTGCGCATGCCAACCCGTCGACGGGCGCCCATCGCCACCCGTATGCGGGCGGTGCGCCGTCGTGCCGAAATCGTACGTGGCATCGCGCCAGGCCGGACGTGATGCTGTCCCCTCGAACAACTGCAGCTTTTGGTCGCCCATGGAGGTCAGATAGACCTCGGGCCAGCCGTCGCCGGTCAGATCGCGCGAGGCGATGCCCATGCCCCAGATGGCAAAATCGCTCCACCCATCTTCGGGCCCATAAAGGCGCGGCGCGGCCTCCATAGACCATAGTTGTTCGCTTCCCCCGCGCACATAGTAGTGCCGGTCGTTCGAGATCCGCAGATCGGCGCGCCCCGAGCGGTTCCAGTCGGAAAAGAGGATCGACAGCGTACAATACCCGGGCTCTAACGCCAGCGGATCGCCATAGAGGTCGCCCTTTGGGCGATAGAGCTGCGTCGCATCACAGGCCTCAAACGGTCCGTTCGGATCACTGCGGTCCACATAGGTGCCAAAGGCCAGCGTGGGGAGCGTTTGATCCCCTTCCCAAGTCGCGGAAAAGGCAGTTGTCCAATCCGCCGTCGATGTGAAGGTCACTCCCTCGAACGGCGCAAATTCGCAGGCGCCTTGACCGCGCAGCAGCTTGTCCGGCCCCACGCGCAATACCGCTAGATCCATGGTCCCATCGCTGTCGATGTCGATGGGATAGGCGCCCGACACGCCGGTAAGCTCGAGGGCCTGCGGCGTTTCAGCCACGAAAGCGAGACGCGCATTCCGCGTGCGGTTGCGAAAGAGGGTCGCGGGATTGGTGCCACCGGCGGCAAACAGCTCTGGCAACCCATCATCGTCGCAATCAAACACGGCGACACCGCCGCCCACGAAATGCTCCCACCCCCCTGCATAAACATGCGTGTCCACCTGAACCGGCGCAAACTTTACATCCGCCCCAGCCGGGTGCGCCATCGCCAGAACCGCCGCGCCGAGAAGGCCCCTATGCCGCATCTTGCCCCAACTCCTTAACTTTCAGGGCCGAGACTTGTTCGATCCCCATCGCTGCCGCCCCCCGCGCCCACATCTGGTCATCCCAATGATGGACACGAATATCGGGCAACGGCGCATCGACGTTCACAACATTCTGGCGCACCTGCGCCAGCACCGCGTCCGAGTGCAGATGCGCGATCCGATGCTG
>CAWUIP010000230.1:0-4188 GCA_963922415.1 uncultured Aliishimia sp.
CCGCCGCTGCGGGCCAGGTGATGCGGCATCTGGAATTCGCCACCCAATGCCTGCGGCCTGATCTGAACGCGCGTTTTTCCAGTGTGACCGAACAATGGGCGCAATTCGCCGTCGCGGGCCCCAAATCGCGCGACCTTTTGAACGGGCTTTTGGACAGCCCCATCGACAACGAGAGCTTCCCCTTCATGGCCTGTGGGCCCGTATCTGTGGGGGGCGTCGCGGGGCGACTTTTCCGCATCTCGTTCTCGGGCGAGCACGCTTACGAGCTTGCGGTGCCCAGCCGGTACGGCGAAAGCCTGTTTGAAGAGCTGGTCGCGCGCGCCGAGGCGATGGAGGGTGGCGCCTATGGCATGGAAGCGCTGAACGTCGCGCGGGTCGAGAAGGGCTTTATCACCCATTCCGAGATCACTGGCCGTGTCACCGCCTTTGACATCGGGATGGAGCGGATGGTGTCGGCCAAGAAAGACTGCATCGGCAAGACAATGTCCCTGCGCGAGGGCCTGCAAGACCCGGACCGCGAGCGGATGGTCGGGCTGAAAGCGGTGGGCGCCGTGAAGCAACTGACCGCAGGTGCGCATCTTTTCACGCAAGGCACCGACGCGCACCGGGTGCATGATCAGGGCTACATCACCTCGGTCGCGTTTTCGCCCGAGATGGGTCACTACGTGGGCCTTGGGTTCCTGAAAGGTGGTATGACGCGTGCGGGCGAAACCGTGAAGGTCGTTGACCACCTGCGCGGCATCGAAACCCTGGCCGAAGTGGTCAACCCGGTTCAGTTGGACGCCGAGGGAGGCCGCGCACGTGGTTGATTTGGTAGCAAAAACTGCGGGCGCGGGCATCTTCCCCCTATCCATCGGCAAACTGACGGCGACAGAGGCAGAGTTGGGACCCCTCACATCTGTGATGCCGTTCAAGGGCCAATCGGCCGCCCTGGCAGCGGCGTTTGAAGCCGCGCATGGGCTGGCGTGGCCCGCCCCAAACGCCGCGACCTCTACCGATGGCGCACGCGCGATTTGGTTCGGGGTGGATCAAGTTCTGCTGACCGGCGTGGCGGCAGACACACGCCTGGCCGCGGTCGCGGGCCTCACCGATCAGTCGGACGCCTGGTGCGCGGTTACGTTGGACGGCCCCGGCGCAGAGGAGGTCTTGGCGCGCCTTTGCCCTGTTGATCTGCGCGCCTCGGCCTTTGGCGAGGGTCGCACAGCGCGGACCCTGGTTGCGCATATGAACGGGTCGGTCACACGGATTGGGGAGCAGGCCTTTTTGATCCTGGTCTTCCGGTCGATGGCGGCGACGCTGGCGCATGATCTGTCGGAGGCGATGGAAACTGTGACCGCACGCGGCTGACGCGAGGGGTGGCAGATTGCGGCAGAACGCTTATGTTTGCCTCTGACACCGAGTTTGAGGAATGAGAATGCGCGCAGGACTTGCCATCGCGGCACTGATATTGGCGACGCCCGCTTGGGCCGCGACGGATACCGACGAACAAGAACGGGTTTGCCAGCTTCAGGCCGATATGATCGCCGCCGTTCAGACCGCACGGCTGGACCGCGTGCGCAGGGATGATGTGCAGAACGTGATCCTGGACGCGAACCCCGACTGGCCCGATGGCAGCGCGCAGGCGCTCCCCCCGATGATTGACTTCATTTACGGCCAAAAGCGCCGCGATTTGCGCGATGTGGACTTGGCCGGGGCGACCAAGGCGTCTTGCATCCAAAACTGGGAGCAGTTGAAGACGCTGAGCGACGGTCTCAGCAACTAGCCCGCTGCAGGTTCCGAGGGCGCCAAAAGCTGGTCAAAGATCGGCTGCGGCGCTTCGTGCAGGCGCAGTCTTAGCTCAAGCCCGGCGCCGCTTCGGCCAGGGCCCGCCCAGATGTCGCCGCGATACTCGGTCACCACACGGTGCACAATTGCAAGCCCCATGCCCGCGCGCGCCTGACCGCTGGCGCTCGGCATATGGGCCAGCGGGCGAAAGAGCCGTTGGATATGCGCAGGCGGGATGCCTGGCCCGGTATCGGTCACGCACAATTCGAGCACGCCATCTTGCACATCTGCTGCAAATGTCACGGTAACGGGCGCGTCACCGGTATGGGCGACAACGTTCTCCAAAAGGCAGGTGAACATCTGGGCCGCGTCCTTAGCGCCCATGCAAAACTGCGGCAAGGGACCCAGGCAGCGCAGCGTGACACGGTCGGGCACGTCTATTGCAGCCGCCACAGTGTAAATCAGCGCTGTTAGGTCGAGCTTGGAGACATCCTGCAAGCGACCGACGCGCGCAAAGCTCATCAAGTGGTGCAGCATTTTGTCAATGTGGCGGGTGTGCTGGGCCAAGAGTTCGACGGCCTCGGACATGTCGGGCGATGCGGCGTCTTTGCCCACAACCTCGGCGTCCAGCCATTCCGGGATGGTGGCAATCGCCTTGGTCGCGCGGCGCAGATCCGCGCTCATCATATAAACAAAGCTCTCTAAGTCCGCCTCGACACCTTGCGGGGTAATCCGTTGCAAGTGGTCGGACACGTCCCGCGCGACAAACGCATCGTCCGAATGCATCCGTGACATGTGTAGTCCCAACCTTGCAAAACCCGTCGCACCCGCGGCGCGCCCACTTCATCCGGGACATGCAATAGCCGCCCTAACAAGGCATTAAAGCGGCGCTCGTAGAGTTAATTCTGGGAGAGTTTGGGATGGGACGCCCAAAATTCAGACAGCAGAGCGCGCCCGACGCACACTTGCGCATCAGGCGGCAGGTAGTAGCGCACGGGCCACAGGCCCCTATTGCGGCAGCGGGATGAACTCCGCGTTGTCGGTGGGCGGCAGTTGGAAGCGACCGTGTTCCCAATCGCCTTCCCGCCAGGCTTCTTTCGCGGCCTCGATCCGCTCTTGGCTGGAGGCCACGAAGTTCCACCAGATATGGCGCGGACCGCCCAGCGTGGCACCGCCCAAAAGGACAAGGCGCGCGCCCGCAGGCCCTGCGGTCATCGAGACCCTGTCGCCCGGGCGGAACACCATCATCTGGCCCGGTTCAAAGGTTTGGCCCGCAACGTCGACCGATCCGCTGGTGACATAAGCGCCCCTGTCTTCGTGATTGTCCGGCAAGGGGACCGATGCGCCCGGTTCCAGAATTGCATCGGCATAGAACATCTCGGACGGCGTTTCGACCGGCGCGCGTTCACCCCAGGCGTCGCCCAGGATCAGGCGCACCTCTTTGCCCTCGCCTTCCAGAAGCGGCAGCGTGTCTTTGGGCGCGTGCACGAAATCGGCGGGGATGTCTTCCTTATCCTCGGGCAAAGCGATCCAAGTTTGGATGCCAAAGAGGTCGTACGGCGCCTTCAGCATCTCCTCATCCACCCGTTCCGAGTGGGTGACGCCGTGGCCTGCCGTCATCAGGTTCACAGCGCCCGGTTCGATCCATTGATCGGTGCCCAGGCTGTCACGGTGATGGAACTTGCCCTTGTAAAGGTACGTGACCGTGGCCAAACCGATATGCGGGTGCGGGCGGATGTCGATCCCCTGACCCGTCACAAACTCTGCCGGGCCCATTTGATCGAAGAAGATGAAGGGACCCACCATTTGTCGTTTTGGCGCAGGCAGCGCGCGCCGCACTTCGAAGTCGCCCAGGTCACGGGCGCGCGGCACGATCACGGTTTCAATCGAGTCGATGGTGTCGCCCGTCGGGCAATCAGGATCTAAAGTTGGGTTCCAGCTCATAGCGTTTACCTTTCAGCGTTTGGCAGAAAGATAGGCGCATTTGGGCGTGTGAACAGTCCTCAGGGTCAGACAGGAATGGTGCGCAGACGCACAGTTCTGCGTGAAAGAGTAGGAAAAACGTCACAAAATCACATCACCTTGCAGCAGGCTGTCGGTGAAGAAATTCTCGATAAAGGCGAAGTCGCCATTGCCAAACTCCAACCGGAAGCCCGCGTTGCGATCCACCGCGATGGCTTGCACCTCGGCAAAACTGGCGAAGTTGAAGGCGCTGACATCCAGCCGGTCGAGCCCCGGCTCGTAGCCGCGGATGTTGTCGAACGCCATGCCGGGGCGCAACATATAGGTATCGCGCGAGGTGCCGCCCTGCATCACATCGTTGCCCGCCCCGCCCCAAAGCGTGTCATTGCCATTCTCGCCCAGCATGAAGTCCGCGCCATCGCCGCCCTCCAGCGAGTCGTTGCCGCCGCCGCCGCGCAAGTC
>CAWUIP010000231.1:0-4089 GCA_963922415.1 uncultured Aliishimia sp.
TTACAATTCTCGGTCACAAGCAAGACGCGATCCCCAGGACGCGCACCTGCGGCCCGCAGCAAGCCCGCCGCGTCCTGAGCAGCATCGGCTGTATCGGCCCAGGTCCAGCGCTGCCCAAGTGTATCCGAAAACGCAGTCTTGCCGCCCCGACCGCGCGCTTGGTCGATCAAGAGATCATGCCACCTGTCACCCATTGCGTGCCCTTTGGAAGACGCCCGAGGCTGTAGAGCAGATTTGACCATCGCTCCGGCGCAGAGTGGCTTCGGCAAACATGGTACGCCCTCCCCCGCCCGTCGTGCGCCCTAGGACCTCCACCTGCCCGGTGAGCGCGGGGGCGAGGAATGAGGTTGTCAGGCTAAGCGTGACCACGGGAACCAAGTCAGACGCATCGCCCGCAAGCCAACGCGATGCAGAAAAGCCCGCAGCTGCGTCCAACAGCATCGCGTGGATGCCACCATGCAACGTCTCGTTCCTGTTCAAATGCTCTGCACGAAGATCCAAGGAAATCCGTGCGGATCCGTCTGGATTGGTCAAGTCGATTGTGTAACCGACCAGACCTTGGGCGCCGCTAAGGGGCGCATTATGCGGCGGATAGATCAAGGAACCGCTGCACGTGCCAGTCTTCGTCTCCAAACCGGTGGTCGGCCATCACGATACGCTTGGCGATATGCGCAAGCTCATACTCTTGGGTCATCGCGATGCCACCATGCATCTGGATTGACTCTTCCGCGATCAGCCGCCCGATCTTGCCAAAAAGCCCTTTAGCGGCAGAGATTTGGCGATCCCGTTCCTTTGGCGCTGCATCAAGGTGCCCAGCTGCATTGATCAGGGCCGAGCGCGCTTGTTCAAGCTCGGTCAACATCTCTGCAACCCGGTGCTGCAACGCCTGGAACGTCGCCAGCGGGCGGCCAAATTGCTGCCGCGTGACCAAGTAGTCTTGCGTTAGGTCCGTTGCAGTCTGCATGGCCCCCATCGTTTCGGCCATCTGCGCCACGGCAGCGCGCGCCAGAGCATGTTCAATGGCGGGCAAGGTCTCACCCGGCGCGCCCAGCCGGGACACCTCGGGCACTTGGACACCATCCAGCAGAACCTCTGCCGCGCGACCGCCTGAGATCATCGGGTAGCCTTGGATCTCCAACCCATCACTGTTGGCGGGAACTAGGAACAGTGAAATGCCATCTGCATCGGGGTCCCGGGCAGAGACAACAAGCATGTCCGCGGCTTCCGCATTGACGACGACGGCCTTGCGCCCCGTCAAAAGGATTGCCCCATCTCGGCTATCCGCCACAGCATCCACCGCGTCCGCATCATAGCGCCCTTGTGGTTCACCATGGGCGAAGGCCAGATGCAGCTCACCCGCAATCACCGCCTCTAAGTGCGCCTTTTGCGCTGAATTCCCAAGCGATGCGATGAGGCCACCTGCCAAAACACCGGTGTCCAGCATCGGTTCGACCACGCCCGCGCGGCCCAGCGCCTCAAACACCACGGCAATGTCGAAACCCGCGCCGCCAAAGCCGCCATCGTCCTCGCCAAAGAGCGCGCCGATCACGCCCAGTTCGGCAAGCTCGGACCAGATCTCGGGGCTAAATCCGTCGTCGCTGTCGAGGATCTTGTTACGGACTTCAGTGCTATACTTGTCGCTCAGATACCGGTTGAGCGTGTCGCTCAGCATCTGCCGTTCTTCGGTCAGGTCGAAATTCATGCACGGCCTCCCAAGCTGACCTTTGCGATGATGTTCTTTTGCACTTCGTTAGAGCCGCCAAAGATCGACATTTTCCGATTGTTGAAATACTCGCCCGTTACCGCGCCAACGTCGAAGGGATCGGGGACTGGCGTATTGCTGCCCTCCACCTCTTCGCTGGCAAATGGCAAGGCGTAGGGCCCAACAGCGCGGCGCGCCAAATCATTGATTTCTTGACGAATTTCGGAACCCTTGATCTTCAGCATCGACGCCTCAAGCCCAGGCGCGCTGCCAGCACCAGCGGCTGCAATCATCCGCATGTTGAACGTGCCCAGCGCCATCAGGTCCATTTCCACCTTCGCCACGCGGGACATGAAGTGGGGGTTTTGGTTCAGCGGTTTGCCATTGTCTTTCACCGTGCGCGCCAGCCGCTTCACGGTTGTCAACGCGGCGTTTGAAAAGCCAACCGCGCCCATGCCAGAGCGTTCGTGCGTCAGCAGATACTTGGCATAGGTCCAGCCCTTGTTCTCTTCCCCCACCAGGTTTTCGACAGGGACGCGCGCATCCATGAACCACACCTCGTTCACTTCGTGGGTGCCGTCGAGCAAGATAATGGGGCGCACCTCGACACCGGGCGTGTCCATGTCGATCAGAAGGAAAGAGATGCCCTCCTGTTGCTTCGCATCGGGATCAGTCCGCACCAGACAGAAGATCATGTTGGCAAACTGGCCAAGCGTGGTCCACGTTTTTTGGCCGTTCACCACATAGTGGTCGCCATCACGCACGGCCCGCGTTTTCAGCGAGGCAAGGTCCGACCCCGCGCCCGGCTCTGAATACCCCTGGCACCACCAGTCTTCGCCCGACAAGATGCGCGGCAGCCAATAGTCTTGCTGTTCTTTGGACCCAAACTTTTGCAGCACAGGACCCAACATCGACAGACCAAAGGGCACGATTCGCGGGGCGTTTACCTTAGCGGCTTCTTCATCGAAGATGTGGCGCTGCACGGCGGTCCACTCGGCCCCGCCAAACGCGGCGGGCCAGTTTTGCGCCAGCCACCCGCGTTCGTTCAGCTTCGCGTGCCAGCCATCCATATCGGCCTTAGTAAGGTCGCGACCAAGGCGCACCTTTTCGGCCACATCCGGGTCTAAGGCCTCAGCCAGAAACGCCTGAACTTCGGCGCGAAATGCTTGATCTTCGTCGGAATAGCTCAAATCCATCAGTAAATCTCCACCAGTCCTGCAGCACCCATGCCGCCGCCAATACACATTGTCACAACGCCCAGCTTCGCGCCTTGGCGTTTGCCTTCGCGCAGGATGTGGCCAACCATGCGCGCGCCGGTCATGCCAAACGGATGCCCAATCGCGATGGAGCCACCGTTGAGGTTGAACTTGTCAGGGTCAATGCCAAGCTTGTCGCGACAATAGAGCGCTTGCGACGCAAAGGCCTCGTTTAGCTCCCAGATATCGATGTCGTCGATCTTCAGCCCGTGACGCTCCAAAAGGCGTGGCACGGCATAGACGGGGCCGATGCCCATTTCGTCCGGTTCACAGCCCGCCACGGCGAAGCCTTTGAACGCGCCCATCGGTTCAATCCCCTGGCGCGCGGCCTCTTCGGCGGACATCACAACCACCGCTGCGGCACCGTCAGATAGCTGCGAGGCGTTGCCCGCCGTGACATACCCGCCCTCGCGCACCGGCTGAAGACCCGCGAGCCCGTCCAGCGTGGTGCCGGGGCGATTGCATTCGTCGCGGTCCACGGTCACCTCGATCTCGGAGACTTCACCGGTGTCTTTGTTCTTGAACGCCATGACCGTATCCATCGGCACGATCTCATCATCGAACTTGCCTGCCTCTTGTGCGGCCGCAATCAGGCGTTGCGAGCGCAGCCCATATTCATCCTGATATTCGCGGCTGACGCCGTACCGTTCAGCAACGATGTCGGCGGTTTCAATCATCGTCATATAGATGGCGGGCTTATGTTCGGTCAGCCACGCCTCGGGCACCATTTTGGTGGCAGGCTGCACCATGCTGATGCTTTCAACCCCGCCTGCAACGATGGGGCCCATCCCATCCGTCTTGACCGCCTGCGCGGCCATGGCAATTGTCTGCAACCCGGACGAACAGAACCGGTTCACCGTCATCCCAGAACAATTCAGCGGCAGGCCCGCGCGCACCGCAATCTGGCGCGCGATGTTCTGGCCCGTGGCGTGTTCGGGAAAGCCGCAGCCGATGATGCAGTCTTCCACAGTGTCCGGATCGACACCCGCACGGGCTACGGCATGCTCAACAACATGGCCACCCATGGTCGCGCCATGGGTTTGGTTGAAGGAGCCTCGGAAGGACTTCGCAAGGCCCGTGCGCGCGGCACTGACAATGACAGCTTCGGTGGTCATGGTGTTATCCTTCCTT
>CAWUIP010000232.1:0-4049 GCA_963922415.1 uncultured Aliishimia sp.
GTTCGAAAAAGCGTTTACGACCAGAGCGGCCTCACGCTAGAATGGGAAATCATGCGCGTGGGCAAGCCTGCGTCTTGATCCAAGCCTGAAAACAGGCATGAAAAACGGGGACAGCAAGTCCCGAAAGATGAGGCGCAAGGTGGGGCAGTCGAGCAGGCAGCCAATCAAGCGCGTAGCGGTGTTACTGGGCGGACCTTCGGCAGAGCGCGAAGTGTCTCTGTCCTCTGGGCGTGAATGCGCAAACGCGTTGCGGGCTGCAGGATATGAGGTGATCGAGGTCGATGCGGGCCCCGATCTGGCCGTGCGCTTGGCCGAATTGCAGCCAGATGCCGTCTTTAATGCGCTGCACGGGCGCTGGGGCGAAGATGGTTGTGTGCAAGGGCTCCTAGAGTGGCTGCGCATCCCCTACACCCATTCGGGCGTGCTGGCCTCAGCGCTGGCCATGGACAAGGAAAAAACCAAAGCCGCTTATCGGGTCGCGGGCTTGCCTGTGGTGGACTCACTCTTGGCAGATCGCGCCACGATCGAGGCAGATCACGCCATGATGCCACCTTACGTGGTAAAACCCTATAACGAAGGGTCCTCGGTCGGTGTCTACATCGTACATGACGGGGCCAACAGCCCGCCAAAGCTGTCTGCGGATATGCCCGAAACTCTGATGGTCGAAGCCTATGCGCCGGGGCGCGAGCTGACCGTGACTGTGCTGGGCGACCGGCCGCTTGGCGTCACGGATATCCTGACCGATGGCTGGTATGACTATCATGCGAAATACGCCGTTGGCGGATCGCGCCACGTGATCCCGGCTCAGATACCGCAAGAGATCGCCGCCGCCTGCGAAGACTATGCCGTGCGGGCCCATGAAACCCTGGGGTGCCGCGGGATGAGCCGCACGGATTTCCGGTGGGATGAGGCGCGGGGGCGAGACGGTTTGATCTTACTCGAAACAAACACGCAACCGGGCATGACGCCCACATCGCTGTCGCCCGAACAGGCGGCGCATGTTGGTCTGTCTTTTCCCGAGCTCTGTGCCTGGTTGGTGGAGGATGCCTCATGCGATCGCTGATTTTCAAAAGGCGTGGCGGTAAAGCCGATCCAGCACCCTCTCGCTGGGCTTATAGGATCGAACGCTGGCGGCTGACCCCGTCTATTCGGCTGGGGCTGCGGGTGGGCGTGCCCTTTGGCCTGGCGCTTGCCTTCGGCACGTGGTGGCTGTCCGACCCGGACCGGCAGGCGATGATCCTTGACCAGATCACTGCGGCGCGCGCCACAATTGAAGAGCGCCCCGAGTTCATGGTCAACATGATCAGCGTCAACGGCGCAGGCGCGGAAGTGGTCGCCGACATTCACGATATTCTGCCGATTGATTTTCCGGTCTCGTCTTTTGACTTGGACCTTGAACACGTACGCGAAACAATTGCCGGACTGGATCCTGTCAAAGAGGTGACGGTGCGGCTGCGGCCGGGTGGCATCTTGGACGTACATGTCACCGAACGCGTGGCTGTGGCGGTTTGGCGGACCTATGAGCAAGTGACATTGGTCGATGAAACGGGCGCACATGTCGCTGAGATCCCCACGCGTCTAGCGCGCCCGGAACTGCCGCTCTTGGCGGGTGATGGTGCCGATCAAGCCGTCGGCGAAGCGCTGGAGCTCATCCGCATCGCGGCCCCCTTGGGGGATCGTTTGCGGGGTCTGGTCCGGATGGGCGCGCGACGCTGGGATGTGGTTCTCGACCGAGATCAACGCATCTTGTTGCCGGAAGACGGCGCACTTCATGCGCTAGAACACGTCATTGCGCTGGACCAATCGGACGCCCAGTTGTTGTCACGTGATGTCGTCCGCGTGGACATGCGATTGCGGCAGCGACCAACCGTACAAATGAACCCAGACGCCACGCGGGCATGGTGGGACAAACAAGCGCGCAAAGCCGCGCACGAAGCAGGGCAGGACAAACGATGATAGATCTTTATGCAAATCAGCGCAGCATGCGGAGCCTTCGGCAACAAGCGCTTCAGCGCGGGGTTGTTGCCATTCTGGATGTGGGCTCTTCAAAGGTTGCCTGCCTAGTCTTGCGCTTTGACGGTGGGCCTGGCCTTGAAGAGACGCCCGAAATGGGTGCTTTAGCCGGCCAAGCCAGCTTCCGCGTCATTGGTGCCGCCACCACACGTTCGCGCGGCGTGACGTTCGGCGAAATCTCGTCGATGAACGAGACCGAACGCGCCATTCGCACGGCCCTGCAAGCGGCACAGAAAATGGCTGGCATCCGCGTTGATCACGTCATTGCGTGTTTCTCAGGCGCCGAACCGCGCAGCTACGGCTTGGACAATACGCTCGACCTTGAGGGCACGGCGGTGACCGAAAACGACGTGGCCCGCGCCCTGGCGGGCTGTGATGTGCCCGATTACGGGGCAGGGCGCGAGGTGCTGCATGCGCAGCCGGTGAACTTTGCGCTTGATCACCGTTCGGGCTTGATCGATCCGCGCGGGCAGATTGGGCAAAGCCTGTCAGTGGACATGCATATGCTGACCGTTGACGCGCTTGCGGTCCAACACTTGGCTCATTGCGTGAAACGATGCGACCTGGAACTCGCAGGCATTGCGTCCTCTGCCTATGTGAGCGGTATTTCGGCGCTCGTCGAGGACGAGCAAGAGTTGGGTGCGGCCTGCATTGACATGGGAGGCGGCTCAACAGGGATTTCGATCTTTTTGAAGAAGCACATGATTTATGCCGATGCCGTGCGGTTGGGGGGCGATCATGTGACCACGGATATCTCAATGGGGTTGCAGGTTCCGGTCGCGCAAGCAGAGCGGATCAAAACATTTTATGGCGGCGTTCATGCGACTGGTATGGATGATCGTGAAATGATCGAAATCGGTGGCGAGACGGGAGACTTCGAGCATGACCGACGCACCGCAAGCCGGGCCGAGATCATCGGGATTATGCGGCCTCGTGTGGAAGAGATCCTCGAAGGAGTGCGGGCACGTCTGGATGCTGCGGGCTTTGATCATCTGCCATCACAACAGATCGTGCTGACAGGCGGCGCCAGCCAGATTCCTGGGCTGGACGGGTTGGCAAGCCGAATTTTGGGCCAAAATGTCCGCCTCGGTCGGCCTTTGCGTGTGCATGGCTTGCCGCAAGCAGCGACGGGTCCGGGCTTTGCGAGCGCTGTGGGCCTCAGCCTTTTTGCGGCGCATCCACAGGACGAGTGGTGGGATTTCGATGTTCCCGTCGACACCTATCAAACCAAGTCGTTCCGTCGCGCTGTCCGTTGGTTCCGTGACAATTGGTAAAGCGGCTGCGTCTCTTGCGGTTGTCCTGTTGAGCGCAGGTGCGGGGCAGGCTCAAACTTTGGCGACGCCAGACAGCTTTCTTGATTTTATTGTCGGCCGCACAGGGACGTTTGTCGCGCGGTCAAGCGGCAGGGTGGTCGGCGAAGAGTACTACATTGACCGAAACACTGTGATTTGGGACCCGGTTGATGGCCCTTGTACCTTTGGCGTCGTCGAGCAGCGGGGAAATCAGCTGTGCTTTCATTATCCTTTTCGCGAAACGCCCGCTTGCTGGTGGGTCTTTCGCGACGCAGACACGTGGATGGTGCGCAGCGCCAGCCGTGTCTTTGGCGCCGAGATCCAAGACGTCACGGACGTTCGTGACGCGCCACTTTCATGCGATGCGGCCCCAACGAGTTGACCACAGGTCTGAGAATCAGGTTGCGTCTGGCTATGTTTTTCCACAAACTATCCACAAGGCCCACAGAGGTCTGACGGCAGTTCGAGCAGTCGTCACACACAACTAAGAGTAGGCGCTTCGTGAGTTGAGGCGGCGGTTGCGAGCATTCGGCGGGCTTGCGGCATAATTTGCTGTGCGCGAAGGCAGTGCCGCAAGATGTTGTTGGGCAAGCAAAATGCAGCCGGTTGCGGTCACAGAACTGCCATATTTTGCGGTTTTCCACAGTTTTGCGGGTGACGGGCGTTGGCGTCATCGCTAAACTTCCACCAGATTAAGAAGACGAATCCCGTGCAAACCGGGTCCAGCGACAGGCGGATCAGCGA
>CAWUIP010000233.1:0-4048 GCA_963922415.1 uncultured Aliishimia sp.
GCTCGCCACCTCAGCGTCACCGTCAGACCCGCCACCTCCGGCAAGGCCCGCAACGGCCGCCGCTCCCGCAACAGCAGCGCCAGCCCCCAAGAACCCCGGCGCACCCAAAAGGCCCGCCGCAAGCATACCAACCTGGTCCTCGTCACCAAGGCCCGCCACGTCAGTTCCACCCAAGAAGATTAGGTCGTCAGACGCGCTCCACTTGCCCCACTCTTCGGTCGGGCCGTATTGCCCGTAAAGCGCGCCATCCGCGCCTTCGACCAAACTGACCTCGTTGATAAATCCGTCCGCCGAGAAAAAGAGACGATTGGCCTCAGCGCCGGAAAAGTACCCCTCGACTGTGATCACGCGGCCATCGACCAGCTCGATCACCAAATCGCCAGCATTGCGCGAAAAGCTCTGTACATCTACCTGGCGGAGATTGAACGAAATCTCTTGACCGCCAGTGGCGACCAGTGTTGCACCCACCTCATCGGCTGGCACCACTCCACGTCCAAGCGCGCCCGCTCCGTCACGGACCACGTAGTCAATCGCTGTCATTTTCCCACCGCTCTTATCGGGCGCTCCTTCTTTTCGGAACGTCCCACCTCATATCCCGCGCCTTTGCGACGTCGGTTTACCTTTTATCGCCATTGGTCTAGCCCAGAGTGATTCGCCGCGCTAGTACCTTTTTTCCGAATCACCGCAAAATATTGGTGGTTTGGACATATCTGGGGCACGATTCGGCGAACCGATTCGGCTTAAAGCGGGAAGAGCTTGATGACACAGTCACTGGAAGAGGTCTGGTGGGCGGGCGTGAATGCGGTGCGCGGCGCAGCGGCAGTCGACGCGGTGTTGCCCAGCGTTGCGCGGCCCGTTGACCGGATCCTCGCGGTTGGGAAAGCGGCCTGCGACATGGCAGAGCCCGCGATGCGCGCCTTTCAGCACGCGCCAACGCTTATCGTGACCAAGCATGGACACCAGCGCGACATGCCGCGCGCCGTCGAGATTATCGAGGCTGGGCACCCGATCCCAGACGCCAACAGCCTGGAGGCGGGTGTCGCCCTGGCGCAGGCCGTGGCCGCCTGCGGGGCCAGCGATCATCTGTTGGTGCTGGTGTCGGGCGGCGCATCCGCCGTGGCCGAGTTGTTGCCGCCCGACATGACGCTGGCCGACTGGCAAGACACGACGCGGGGGCTTGTGGCCTCTGGCGCAGACATCCACGCGATCAACGCGCATCGCAGAGA
Source organism: uncultured Aliishimia sp. (assembly GCA_963922415.1). Lineage (GTDB taxonomy): Bacteria > Pseudomonadota > Alphaproteobacteria > Rhodobacterales > Rhodobacteraceae > Aliishimia. The sequence continues at coordinate 1,227 of CAWUIP010000233.1, forward strand.
CGTCAGCCAGATCAAAGGCGGCAAGCTTCTGGCCGGGTGCGGCGCGGCGCGGGTTACCACGCTGGCGATTTCTGACGTCGAGGGAGACGATCTTATGGCCATTGGGTCGGGCCTTGGGGCGGCGCTGCAGCCGTCCAGCTTTGCCTTTCGGGCCGAGATCGTCGCATCAAACCAGATTGCGCGCACCGCCGCAGCGGCGGCCGCCACAGACCACGTCGTGGCAAATGAAGAGACCCTATACGCGGACGTCACAACGCTTGCCCCCAAACTGGGCGCACGGCTGCGCGACGGGCCGTCTGGGCTCTACATCTTTGGCGGCGAGCCAACGGTCGTCCTGCCCCCTGACCCCGGTCGCGGTGGACGCAACCAAGCGCTTGCGCTGATGTTGGCCAAAGAGATCGCTGGGCGTGACGATATTGAGATCCTGGTCGCGGGTACGGATGGCACCGACGGCCCCACGGGCGACGCAGGCGGTTGGGTCGACGGGACGACCTGGGGACCGGGCGCAGAGGAGGCGTTGACGCGCGCCGATGCAGGCACCTTTCTTGCCGCGCGCGACGCGCTGCTAACCTCGGGCCCAACCGGCACCAACGTGATGGACGTGATGATCGCGCGCAAAGCTTGACAGGCCGCCGTCCACATGGGCCGATGCGCGCATGACTGCAAATACGCTCCGCACACTCACAGAAAACCCTGACCTTGGAATTACGCTCTCCGACGGCACCCGCCTTTCGGCGCGCGTTTGGATGCCAGAAGATGCCGCTGACGACCCCGTCCCAGCCATCTTGGAATTCCTGCCCTACCGCAAACGCGATGGCACCTGCGCGCGCGACGCGCTGACCCATCCCTGGCTAGCGGAACGGGGCTATGCCTGTTTCCGGGTCGATATGCGCGGCAACGGCGACAGCGAAGGACTGATGGCCGACGAATACACCCAACAAGAGCTGGACGACGCGGTCGAAGTGATCAACTGGATCGCGGCCCAACCATGGAGCACTGGCACAGTCGGTATGATGGGCATCTCGTGGGGCGGGTTTAACAGCCTCCAAGTCGCGGCGATGGCGCCAGAGCCGTTGAAGGCGATCATCACGTTGTGCTCGACCGTGGACCGCTATGCCGACGATATTCACTACAAAGGCGGCTGTCTTCTGAACGAAAACCTAGGCTGGGGGGCCACGATGTGGAGCTATTCCAGCCGCGCGCCCGATCCGGCCTTGCGCGCGGATTGGCGCGCGTTGTGGCTAGAGCGGTTGGAGGCGGAACCGTTTCTGCCCAGCACCTGGCTGCGGCACCAATCTCGCGATGCCTATTGGACGCACGGATCTGTGTGCGAAGACTACTCAGCGATCCAGGCCAAAGTCCTGGCCGTGGGCGGTTGGGGCGACGCCTACAAGAATGCCGTGCCGCAGATTGTCGAGAACATCCCCGGCGCGAAGGGCATCATCGGACCCTGGGTCCACAAATACCCGCATTTCGCCGTCCCCGAGCCGCGCATCGGCTTTCTGCAAGAGGCGTTGCGGTGGTGGGATCGGTGGCTGAAGGGCGATGAGAACGGCGCCGAGACCGATCCGCCCTTGCGTCACTACCTCATGGACGGCGCGCGCCCGGCGACTTGGTATGCCGAGCGCCCGGGTCGGTGGCTGGCCAATACGGAAACCCAGACAGCGACGTTGCACATCAGTGATGCTGGACTGGGTGCGGCGGGTCCGTGCGAGACTCTTGTCACCTCCCCTCAAGACACGGGCGCAGCGGCGGGCGAGTATTGCGCGATCTGGCTGGGTCCCGAAATGCCCGGCGACCAACGTAGCGACGATGCGCATTCTGCGACGTTTGAGACCGCACCGCTGACCGAGGCGACAGAGATCGTCGGCGCGCCGGTTGTGCATTTGACCATAAGCTCCAACACGCCCATTGCCCATCTCGCGGTGCGACTGACCCATGTGCATCCGGATGGCGCCTCCACGCGCATCACCTATGGCGTCTTGAACATCGCCCGCCACTTGGGCCGCGCTCTCGTACCAGGTCAGCGCGAGGCTATTGCCGTTCCACTCGACCATATCGCGTATCAAGTTCCAGAGGGGCACCAAATCCGTTTGGCCGTCTCCACCGCCTATTGGCCGCTGATCTGGCCCGCGCCCGAGGCTGCGACCGTGACGTTGCATGGCGGCTCGGTCACGTTCGAGACCGTTGCCGCTGCCGATACATGGAGCTTTCCACCACCGGATGCAGCACCCCCATGGCAGACCGAAACGCTGCGCGACGAGACCCATGTGCGCCGCCAAGAAACGGATATGGTCACAGGCGAGGTGTCACTGGTCATCGAGGATGACTTTGGCAAAGTCCGCGATTTGGACCACGGGCTGATCAACGGCGCGATCGCACGCGAGCGGTGGAGCATCCATCCAGACGATCCCCTTTCAGCCCGCGGCGCGTGCCACTGGACCGACGAATTGGAGCGCGACGATATTCGACTGCGCACCGAAGCCACCTGCGAAATGTGGTCCGACGCCACCCATTTCCACTTAAGCGCGCGCATGGAAGCCTATGAAAATGACACGCTTATTTTCAGCCGCGACCACACAGACCGCATCCCGCGCGATCACTTATAGGATTCAACGCATCAAAGAGCCCCATACCCCCTTGCGGGCTGCACGAAACTGCGCAAACCTCTGTACCAATAGGTCGCGCATCAAAGACGCGAGTGGGATCAACTGGGAGACTTACATGTCAAAAGAACTCGACTATTACGCCGGCCAAGCCGCCAAAGGCTTGATGAGCCGTCGCGAATTCATGGGCAAAGCCGCCGCACTGGGCGTCAGCGC
>CAWUIP010000234.1:0-3967 GCA_963922415.1 uncultured Aliishimia sp.
AGATCGTCCAGCATCGCGTTCGCCGAGCCGAGCGCGTCCAGCCCCACCGCATGCGCGTGGTTCCAGGCCTTGCCAGGATAGGTGGAGAGCACCAGGGCCAAGCGGCGATCCGCAGGTGCTGCTTTAGACAATCGGTACCAGGCTGAGACACGCGTCGCGATGGCCGCGATCCGGTCTGGCTGCGCACGGTGCATGTAGCGCGCAAATTGCAGGTCCGGATCCTGCTGCCCCGGTTCTTTGAACGAGGCGACACCCGCAAGAATCCGGCCATCAACTTCGGGCATGACCACATGCATGGCCAGATCGGCGGGCGACAATCCCCGCTCTGCCTCGGCCCATGCGGCCTCAGTCGACGTGGCAAGGGCCACCTGGAACACCGGCACCTCCGCCACATCCAAGGGCGAGCCGCCTTGCGCCCCCTGCCCTGAAAATGATGTGGCGTTGACGATGGCCACGGGGGCAAGTTCGGGCAGCACCTCCCGCATCCACCGCGCCGCATCTGGGGCCTTCAAGGATGGCATGAACAGACCCATGACCGCAAAGCCCTGGGCGCGCAAGGCCGTAAAGAGCGCCTCGATCGGGGCCAAATCCGCCGCGACCAGGTAGGATCGGTAAAACACAAGCGCGACCAAGGGCCGGTCTGTTTCAACTTGCGGCGCGCACACGCCTTGCTCTGGCGTCCACGCCCCCGCCATCGGCAAGGCTTTGGAGCCTGGGACAGGCGCCGCAGGCAGGCCCGCCGCCAGGGCCAATTGCGCCAGCGCCGCTTGGGCTGCGACTGCGCCGCCGGTGTCACATAGGTGCGAAAGCCGCCGCAGCGTCGACACAGGCAGTGTCGATATCTCATCAAGCCGCGCATCTTCGCGCCCATCGGCGGGAAGGACCGCCAGCGCAATGCCCTTTGCCCGCGCCAGCGCTTCCACCTGTTGCAGCCCATAAGGCCAGTAGGGCACCCCACCGATCATCCGGATCAGAATGCCTTTCGCCCCCTCCAGCGTCTGCTCGATATAGGTATCTACAGAGACGGGGTGCTTGAGTGCCGCGATATTGGCCAAACGCAGGGTCGGCAGCGTCCCCGCCGCGCGGTGCCACCCGACAGCAAAAGCGCCAAGGTCGCTGTCGGATAAGCTTAGGACCACCAGATCGGCAGGGCTTTGCCCCAGATCCGTTGGCGTCTCGGTCTCTTCAAGACCATGGCTTTCCCGAAAGACGACGTGCATGTGGCCTACTCAGCCGCCTCCGCCGCCGGGGCCAACACCGCGTGAAGCACATCAGGCTTGATATCGTCATGCTCTGCAATGACAACCAAGCGCCCCTGACGCGCCTCATCCGGGCCCCATGGCCGGTCAAACTGATGCCGCACGCGCGCACCCACGGCTTGGACCAAAAGGCGCATCGGCTTGCCCGCAACGCTGGCATAGCCTTTGACCCGCAGAATGTTATGCGTGTTGGCGAGCGTCTCGATCCGAGCCACCAACTCTGTCGGGTCCGCCACTTCGGGGATGTTCACCACAATACTGTCAAAGTCGTCATGTTCGTGATCATGATGGCCATCATGGTGCGACGGGCGCGCGTCCATGTCGTCCTCGGCGGCTGCCTCAAGCCCCAGGATCACGCGCGGATCGACAATGCCCTCGGCCACTTCGATCACCGGCAACGGGCGCGGCGCCTCGGCGGCGATCACCTCTTTGGCCTTCGCCACCCCCTCGGGCCCGGCAAGGTCAGGCTTTGTCAGCAGAATGATATCGGCGCAGGACACCTGATCCTCAAACACCTCCGACAGCGGCGTCTCATGATCAAGGCTGTCATCAGCTTCGCGCTGTGCATCCACAGCCGCCACGTCAGGTGCAAACCGACCCGCCGCCACGGCTTCCGCATCCGCCAGCGCGATGACGCCATCAACGGTGATCTTCGACCGGATATCCGGCCAGTCAAACGCCTTCAACAGAGGTTTTGGCAAGGCCAGCCCTGAGGTTTCAATCAAGATATGCTCGGGCCGCGGCTCCAGCGCCATTAGCGCTTCAATCGTTGGTATGAAATCATCGGCCACTGTGCAGCAGATGCAGCCATTGGCCAGTTCCATAATGTTCTCAGCCGGGCAGTCCGGAATGGCGCATCCCTTCAGGATCTCGCCATCCACGCCCACATCGCCAAACTCATTGACCACAATAGCCAGCCGCTTTCCGCCCGGGTTCTGCATCAAGTGGCTGATCAACGTTGTTTTGCCAGCGCCCAGAAAGCCAGTGACAATCGTAACAGGGAGTTTTTCAAGGCTGCTCATGTGGTGGTCTCCAGCGGTGGAATGCGGGCAATGCAGTTGCGTTTGAAGTGTTCAGGGCGTTGGCGCCAGGGGATCAACCCATTTGGGGTCGCATGATAGGCCGCAGCGCCCTCGGCCACCGTGTCCAGAAGCGACGCCTCATGGACGTTTCCGTAAACATAGGTCCAACGGTCTGGCCCACCGCGGAGCGCAATCGTGCAGCCGTGGTCACAGTTTTGCAGGCACTCCACAGGGGTCAGCGTGACGCCCTGCGGCAAGTCTTGTGTCCGGAGTGCATCGTAAAGCGCTTGTCCGGGCCGTTCGCCATCCTCGGCGACTTCGGTGCCGCGCTTGCACTTGATGCACACCAACAGTTCGGTCGGTGGTTGGGTCATGTCTCATCTCCTCCGGGTCACCCCGCCCGGGTTTGGGGTTGTCATCAGCGATGGCAGGTCTCCTGGCTTGCGGGTCCGTGCGGCTTTGACACCTTCCCAACCCCCCATCGGGGTCAGTGGTCTGATTGGTCAAAGACGCTCACCGCTCACAGTTGCGGGGGCAGCCGCGGGGTCTCACCGCGTTCCCTTTTCAGCCCTTGGTGAAAAGATATCCACCGCCGGCACCATCGTCCAAGACCATGGTCACGGGCAGAGGGGCTTGTCAATCGGATGCAGGCGCGCAAATGCTGCCAAAGATGACACGCGCAGTGATGATCCAAGGCACGGGCTCGAATGTCGGGAAATCGATGCTGGTGGCCGGGCTCTGCCAAGCGGCCCGGGCGCGCGGGCTGTCGGTAGCACCGTTCAAGCCACAAAACATGTCCAACAACGCAGCCGTCACCGTTGACGGCGGTGAAATCGGACGTGCCCAAGCGCTCCAAGCGCGCGCCTGCGGGCTCGAGCCGCACACCGACATGAACCCAGTTCTGCTGAAACCCGAAAGCGAGCGGGGCAGCCAGGTTGTGGTGCAAGGCAAGCGCTTGGCGACGGTCAAAGCGCGGGACTACGCCGCGCTGAAACCCACCCTGATGGACGCCGTCTTGGACAGCTTCAACCGCCTGCGCCGCGCCTATGATCTGGTGATCGTCGAAGGCGCTGGCAGCCCGGCGGAGGTCAACTTACGGGAAGGCGACATCGCCAATATGGGATTTGCCCAGGCCGCCGATATCCCCGTGATCCTCTGCGGTGATATCGACCGCGGCGGCGTGATTGCACAGCTTGTGGGCACACAAGCCGTGATCAGTCCCGAAGACAACGTGCGCATAAAAGGGTTTTTAATCAACAAGTTCCGAGGCGATCCGTCTCTCTTTGATGACGGCTATGCCCTGATCAAGGCGCATACCCGATGGCGCGGCTTTGGCGTCGCCCCTTGGTTCGCGGAGGCTTGGAAGCTGCCCGCCGAGGACGGGCAAGAGATCGTCTCGACCCAAGGCGACGGTCCCCTGCATATCGTGTGCCTTCGCCTCGCGCGGATCGCGAATTTCGACGATATGGACCCGCTTGCGCAAGAGCCCGACGTGCGGCTGACCATGCTAGATGCAGGCCGCCCCCTGCCCGCCGACACGGATGTGGTGATCATACCGGGCAGCAAATCAACCCGCGGTGACCTCGCATTTCTGCGTGCACAAGGCTGGGATATCGACCTGGCGGCACATGTGCGCCGGGGGGGCCATGTGCTGGGGATTTGCGGCGGCTACCAGATGCTCGGACA
>CAWUIP010000235.1:0-3965 GCA_963922415.1 uncultured Aliishimia sp.
GCTCGCCCGGATCGATACTGCGAACGCCCGCGAGAATGACGTTTCTCGGGTGTAGGGGAACTGGTAAGTGGCGTTCAAAGCCGGGCGGCGTGTCACCAAGCAAAGCCCGCAGCACCATCCCGTGGAACGTCTTAGACGTTGATGTCAGGGGGGTGTTGAGGTCCGGGTGAGCGTCAAACCAAATCACTCGAAGGTTGCCACCGAAGCGTTCATTGAGCTTCGCAATTGGAATGAACTCGCCACCACAATCGCAGCCAAGATTGAAGACAGGCGTCGAAAGGTTGTGCATTGCTTCACTGGTAAGATCGAGCGATGCCAAGACTTCGTGGTAATTCCGCACGCCTTCGTTCACTTCAAAACTGGCGGGCTCGTAGGAGATATCTGGAACGGTTAGATCAACCGAGGGGCAAAGTAGACTGCGAATTCTCTCTGCACCGATGGGATAAGCCTGCCCGCTGCCACTCGCTTGCCATTGACTGTTGATGAAGACCTGCATGTCTGGCTACCCGCAACTTGTTGATGGCTCTTACCATCGGCACATCTTGAAGCTCAACAAACACTGGCCACGTTGCATTTTTGTCTGCATGGCTGACGCTTGGTGCTCGTGTCACGCCGCATCGCACATTCCGCTGTACCGTTAGTACGTTTCACACCCAAAAATCAGAGTTTTGCGCGGATACTCGCCCCTTTTTGGGGCGAGTAACGCTTTGAAGGAAATTGCACTTTCTTACCGACTACGCTGGCTCCGCCACGGTACAGGTGAAGGATGCAAATGCCGCTTCGCGAAGGGGTATGACTTCCTGGTAAGCATCGGATGTGAAGACGCCTTCCAATGCTTCGCGGGAGGGGAAGTCCATCATCATGGCCATCGCGAACCCCGGATTTTCACCGACGATGGCGTCTCCAATTTTCACCCGGCGACCGTTGGTACCGCCCGCCGCGACCAGCATTGGGCCCGCCTTCTCTGAATAAGCTTGAAGTGCCTCGCCCGCCTCAGGGTTGGGCACAACGGTGAAGAATGCAGTGACTGTCATTGAGTTTCTCCTGATGCGTTGAGGTTAGGCGTGGGCCAATGTGCCACGGGTCACATAGGCATCGTTGCCCTCTAGGGCCTTCGCCATTTTTCCCCGAAGCATGGGCTTCATCATCGGCAGCATGAGTTGGCCCAAAATCCCCATGGGTGGTTTGAAATCCATGGAAAAGACGATCTCGCTGCGGTTTGGGCCGAGGGGGCGGACCTCAAAGAGGCAAGTTGCCCCTTTCATCGGCATGGTCGTGTCATCAATGACAAGACCAAGCTTGCGACCCGGCTCATACACGTTGATCGTTTCACGAAGGTATTGGCTGCCGTCGGCTTTGAGATCGCATTGCCGTTTCGCCCCTAGACCGGTTGCAGCACTGCCGGGCAAGACACGGGACCCTGCCAAGTTCTCGTTCCATTTTGCGATCCCGCCGTAGTCGTCCAGACTTTGCCAGACATCTTCAGCAGGGGCATTGATCGTACGTTTCGTGGTGACTTTGGCCATGGTGTGGCTCTCCTTTACTGTGTTGATTAACTTGCGATTGCGGAGCCCAGGAACGCCGTGAGGGCGTCCACATAGGCGTCTGGTTCTTGCAGTTGCAGAAAGTGGCCTGCGTCGGGGATGCGGACCACATTGGCGTCCTCTGTTCCCAGCCGTGTTTGGAGGTCGGGGACGACGACGGTGTGGTCGAAGAACCCGTCGCGTTCGCCGAAGATCACCGCCGTGGGGCCATCAAAACCTGCAAGGGCTGCGTTTCTTGCCTCTTCCTCTTGCATGAAGGCGGGGACCGCCATGCCGAAGAAGGTGGTGTAGGACACCTGTGCTCCGACGAGATCGGCACCAAACGCGTCCACGATGTCTGATGGGGCCGTGCCTTCGCCCCAGTATCCCTGGTCGAGCCACATCTGAGCCATGTCGCGGGCGATTGCTGGGTCATCCAAGCCAGCGAAAGCGTCCACTGGGCTAAGTTGACCGCCCATCATCTGCATCACGAGCGGGGCTGGCTCAACGCCTGCCAAACCCGCGAGCGTGTTGGTCGCGACCACGGCTTCGAGGCGATCAGGGCCGGTCTCGATCATCTTCCAGCCGGTGATGCCACCCACGTCGTGCAGAACGAGGGTGAAGCCTTCGACGCCCAGGTGATCGGCCAAGGCAAACATTCTGTTTGCACGGGCGTCGGTGGCATAGGCGGCTGCATCGTCGGGTCTGTCCGACGCCCCAAAGCCAAGCATGTCGGGGGCAATAACACGGTACCCTGCCTCAGCAATTGCCGGTGCGACTTGGTGGAACAGGAACGAATTCGTTGGGATGCCGTGCAGCAAAAGCACAGCCGGATCGTCGGGATTTCCGACATCAAGATAGGCAATGCTGTGCCCAGAGATGGATGCCTGATCAAGGCTTGCAACGTGATCATCGTGGGCTGAGTCGGCAGAGCCCGGGGTCGCTGCAAGCAAAAGGGCAGTGGTCGCTGCCGAAGCAGCGAGGACGTTTCGAAGCGTCATTTTGCGGTCCTTTCGGAGGTGGCTACATTTCACTACAGGTGTAGTGCTTGAATCACTACGATTGAAGTGTTATTCAGTCAAGAGATGATTTTGGAAAGACCGAAGATGCCCCGTAAATCTCTTGATCCGTTGATGCCAATCGATGGCTGCGATGACCTCTTTACGGCTCGGAAAGGGGCCGCTCGGATGTGCGGCGTTCGGCTTCGGAGTGGAGGTCTCATGCTCTACTCACCTATACCCGATCCCGGCGAAAGTGCCGTCGAGCGGGTAAAAGACCTGGGCGGCGTTGAAGCGATTCTCGCCCCTTCACACTTTCATCACCTTGGAATTCCGGATTGGCTGAGCCAATTTCCTGAGGCTCATCTCTACACCCCAGATGTCTCTATTCCCCGGCTTCAGAAGCAAAGAGGATTGGAGTTTCTGCCGATTCCGAACATCCTAGAATGCCTGCCCGATAGCGTTCGCATCGTCGAGGCCGAAGGCGTGAAAGCGGGAGAAGCCTGGCTGGCAACGCAAGATCAACACCCGGCATTGGTCGTTTGCGATGCTTTCGCTTGTGCCGCCAAACCTGACAGGGACCTGACAAATCCGCCCAAGCAACGCGGAGCCTTCAAAATGATGTGTGTGGGCGATCTGTCTGTGTACCAGGCTTGGGCAACCCGCACATTGCGAGAGCTAAAACCTCAACGTCTCCTTCCGGCACATGGTGGCAGCAGCCAAGCCGACACGCTATGGCAAGACCTGACGCGGCTGGTAGAGGAGTTATGATGGCTCGATCCAAAGAATATGAACCGGGTGACATGGTTCAAAAGGTCAAGGCCGCTTTCATCGAAGACGGGTATCGCAGTCTTGGCATCCGATCCATTGAGGAAAAAACTGGCTTAGGTCGATTTGCCATTCGCACTCAGTTTGGCGGCAAAGAGGGCCTGATGCTGGCTGCGATGAAATCCTATCGTGAAGACGCTGAAAGATACGTGTTTGGCCCAATGCGGGACGCGAGCGATGCGTCGGCCCTTACCGCCATGTTGGAGGGGATCGTCACGCCGCACCCAGAGACGCTCCGCAAACACGGATGCCTGATGGTGAACTCCACCGTCGAACGGCTGGGTGATAACAGCGACGCTTTTGCTGAGATGATCGCAGGGCACTTTGATAACCTTCGAGATGAGACAACCGCACTGATCAAACGCGGCCAGTCGCAAGGTCGCATCAAGACAACGCTCGACCCGAAAGAAGCCGCTGACTTCGTGGTTGGGTGTGTCATGTCCACCAACCTTCTGAACAGAGCCGCCCGCGACGAAACTGCCGCCAAATCCTTCGTGTCTCAGGCAGTCAAGGCAATCGAAGCCTGGGCGGCCTAGCCCTCCAGAACGGCCCGTATGGCTGCTGTTAGGTGCGGTCGAAGTGCGGTGTTTTGGCTGGCTTGCATTGCGTCCACGCC
>CAWUIP010000236.1:0-3961 GCA_963922415.1 uncultured Aliishimia sp.
GGAGGAGAAACATGTTACGCAAGCTTTTAGGAGGAACAGCCGCGCTGCTGTCCACCGCTCTCGTGCCGGCAATTGCCAGCGCCGACGGGCATTATGACGGTGTCGTCGTCAACATCCTTACCCGCCCTGGACCTGTCATCGCACAGCGAATCGTGGAGCGTGGTGAAGAGTTCAAGGCGATGACTGGCGCGGAAGTGCGCGTTGCGGAAGTCCCCTTTGCCGAAATCTTCCAGAAACTGCTGACGGACTGGGCCACAGGCACCAACTCGATCGATGTTGGCGTATTTGCATCCGGTTGGGGTGTTGAACTGGTGTCTGCCGGTCTGGTGGAAAACCTGGACAGCTACATTGAAGCCGACAGCAAAATAGATCTTCAGGACATCGCGCCATACTTTCGCGATTTTAACCAGAAAGTCGAAGGTTCCACCTACTTCATCACACTCGATGGCGATTTTCAGATGATGTATTATCGCACCGATGTTTTCGAAGAGGCTGGGCTCGAGCCGCCCAAAACCTGGGAAGAGTATCTTGACGTCGGCGCCAAAATTCACGGCATGGACATGAATGGCGACGGCGAAGCCGACTACGGGTCCTGCACATTCATGAAGCGAAATGCGCAAAGCTATTTTGCGATCCAGTCCGTGGCTGCCAGCCGCGTGCAATCTAAGGGCACGGGCGAAGGTCTCTATTTTGACCCCGATACGATGCAGCCGAAGATTAACAACGCTGCATGGAAACGCGCGTTTGAAATCTTTAAAGAATCCGTCGCGTTCAACCCGCCCGATGTGCTGAACCACGACATTGGCGACACGCGTGCGCTGGCTCTGGCCGGTCGTTGCGGCATGGTAATCGACTGGGGCGATATCGGCCCGCTTTCGATCGAAGAGGGCAGCCAAATCAAGGATAAAGTCGGGGCAATCATGATGCCTGGCTCGACCGAGGTGCTGAACACTTCGACCGGCGCGTTGGAAGCGTGCAACGCCACAAACTGCCCGCATGCGGTTGACGGTGTGAACTTTGCGCCCTTCGCGGCATTTGGCGGTTGGACTGCTGCGATCTCGAACACATTGGATGACAAAAAGAAGCAGGCGGCGTATGACTTTCTGTCGTACATGAACCAAGCAGCGCAATCCAATGTCGACGTGACCATGGGTTGGACGGGCTATAACCCCTACCGAAACTCCCAGCTTGACGACACAAAGCTGTGGATTGACGCGGGCTTCAGTGAGGCGTCAGCCGAGAACTATCTTGAGGCGATCAAGACCTCTCTGAACCACCCGAACATGGCGTCGGACTTCCGCATCCCTGGTGCGCAGCAATACACCGGCGTCGTTCTTGACCGTGAACTGGCACGCTACTTGGCAGGCGAGATTACTGTCGACCAAGCCCTTGAAAATATTGAAGAGGGCTGGGAAGAGATCACAGAGGACTTCGGTCGCGAAGAGCAATCTGCGATTTATAAGCTGTCCTTGGGCATCACAAACTAAGTAAACCGGCGCGGGCGGTCTTCCCGTCCGCGCCCAATCTCTTCGCCCTCTCCAGACAAAGATCACACACATGGACCAATGGCTCGACAAGCATATGGGGCGGCTGTTCTTGGCGCCCGCCGTTACCTTGATCCTTGTCTTTTCGATTTTCCCATTGCTCGCTTCTCTTGTTCTGGCCTTTTCGAGGGTGCGGTTCACAGGTGGCGGCTTCCGGATGCGGTTTGCCGGTTGGCGCAACTTTGAAAAGCAGCTGTTTGGATCCGAACAGTTCCACATGCTTGGCACGTTTGGCGCGATTTCGATACTTGGTTGGCTCGTTGGACTTGCCGCAACTGTCGCGCTGATTTGGTGGATCGTGAAATACTGCCGGACCCACTTCACATGGGTTGGCTTCATCGGGCGGCTCATTACTTTCGCGATGGCATTGGGGCTGGCTTGGCTCTTTGCCGCGACCACACTGTCCGGACGTCCCTTTGGCACCGTCGGAACAACCCTCTTTTACGTCATCGTTGGCTGCGGCGTTCAGTTTCTGATCGGCACTGGGCTCGCTTTCGCCTGTTCGCAACACATTCGGGGGAACCGGACGTTTCGCGTCATTTTCTTCGTTCCGATGATGATCACGCCAATCGGTGTTGGCTACATATTCCGCATGATGGCGGATACGACCAAAGGCCCCTTTGCCAATCTTTGGCAATGGGTTGGCTTGGGTGACTTTGCTTGGGCGGCGGATCCTTGGGCTGCACGGATTTTCATTATCATTGCAGACTCTTGGCAGTGGATCCCATTTGTTTTCATTATGATGTTGGCAGCTTTTGAAAGCGTTTCGAAAGATCTCAACGAGGCAGCAGAAATCGATGGTGCGGGCAAATGGATGACGTTTCGCGAAATAATTTGGCCACAAGTTCTGCCAATTGCAGCAACCGTGATGCTGATCCGAGTGATCGAAGCGTTCAAGATCGTTGACCTGCCCAATATCATGACGGCGGGCGGCCCTGGTATCGCAACCGAGTCCGTCAGCCTTCAGGCGTATTACGGTTGGCGTGCGCTTGACCTCGGCCAAGCGTCAGCGGTGGCTTATATCCTTCTCTTTATCACGGTGGTGATTTGCGTGTCCTTCTTCAATCTGATCGTACTTGCGCGCATTCGGGCGAAGCCATGACGCAATACGCCTCTAAGCCGGGTTTGTTTGAACCGCGCCGCATCGGCGAAATGGCGCCCGCGACCAAAATTCTGCTCTATACCATCTTGATCGGCTGGTCGCTGTTTGTGATTTTTCCGATCTATTGGCTCTTGATCACATCGGTGAAAACGCCTGCTGCGGTCAATGAGGGGCCTTTTTTCATACCGTTCATCGATTTCCAGCCAAGCCTGCATGCCTGGCGTGACCTCTTTGTTTACGACGCAGCGGACACATTCCGAGCCTACTTCAACTCCATCATCATCGCATCAGCGGCCACCGCATTGTCGGTCTTGGTAGGCTCTATGGCGGCCTATTCGCTCAGCCGTATCGAGTTCGCGCCAAACCTGATTACGATCCTGTATTTTGTTGCGCTGATGATCGGGGCGGCAGTTGCAATTGGGGTGTACGGCACTGATCTGTGGCTCACGTTGGCGGTGGTCGTCGCGCTCTTTTTCATCCTCGCACGCGCCGTTGGGCGCCTTTACACGGTGCGCCTGGGCAATGGTGACATCCTGTTTTGGATCATCTCGCAGCGAATTCTGGCGCCGATCGTCGTGGTTGTTCCGATTTATATGATGTTTCAGTCGGTGCGGATGCTGGATACGCATATCGCAATCATTGTGACCTATGCCGTTGTGAACTTGCCGATTGTTGTTTGGCTCATGTTCGACTTTTTCAATTCCATTCCGCGCGATCTGGAGGAAAGTGCCCAGCTTGATGGAGCAACCATGATCATGACGTTCCGCGAAATCGTTTTGCCGCTGTCACGCACCGGGCTGGCTGCAACGACTTTGCTGGTTATGATCTTCTCGTGGAACGAGTACCTATTCGCGCTCTTCCTCTCGACCTCCAAGGCGCAGACCCTGCCGATCCTGGTGGCCGCGATGAACGCGGGCGAGCGCGGGATCTTGTGGTGGACCATGTCGGTGGCGATCATCATCATGATCATTCCAGTGGTGATCCTGGCGGTGGTGCTTCAGAAATACATCTCAAAGGGCCTCTTGGTGGGCGCCGTGAAAGGCTAGCGGCATGAACGCGCAATCTCCTGACCTGCAAACCAGCGCCAAGGGCATCTCGCTTCAGGGCATGAACAAATATTACGGCGGCTTTCACGCGCTCAAAGACCTGTCCTTTGACGTGGCGCCGGGCGAGTTTCTTGTGCTGTTGGGGCCGTCAGGCTGCGGAAAGTCAACGGCTTTGCGGATGATCGCGGGGCTAGAGAGCATCTCGTCGGGCACCCTGACCATCGGGGACAATGACGTCACCGATGTGCTGCCCAAGTACCGCGACATCG
>CAWUIP010000237.1:0-3959 GCA_963922415.1 uncultured Aliishimia sp.
ACCCTGATCGTGCCATCCAAGGGAGGAAAATATGAAGAGAACACTAAAGGCCGCTGCGGCGGGTCGTTATCTGTTGGCAACGTCTGCTTTGGCGATTGGGCTTGCTGCAACTGCACAAGCTGAAACCATTGATATGCAGTCGTTCCTGCCGCCTACATTGCCTGTCTTGGCGACATCGGGTGTTGATATGGCTGAGCGCGTCAAGCGCCTTACCGGCGGTGAAGTCGAGATCGTTTATCAATCTCCCGGAGCGCTGGTTGCGACAAACGAGATTTGGGACGCAGTTTCGACCGGGGCCGTGCCTGCAGGCTGGTATGCCACTGGCTTTGCGGAGGGTGTGATTCCGTCCGCCTCGCTTTTCACTGCGTTCCCGTTTGGTCCGGACGCCGTGGAATACACAGCCTGGTGGTACGAGGGTGGCGGCAAAGAGCTTTGGGCTGAGATTTCCGAACCGTTCAACATCCATTCTGAGCTTTGCTCGGTCGTGGCGCCGGAAGCGTCAGGCTGGTTCAAAGAGCCGATCACCTCTCCCGACCAATTGGATGGTTTGAAGATGCGGATCTTCGGTCTGGGTGCGGCCACTATGGAAAAGCTGGGCGTTCAAGCGCAATCGATGGGCGCGGGCGACACAATGACCGCGCTGAACACTGGTGCGATTGACGCTGCCGAAATCAGCTTCCCGGCGCTCGATAAAGCGATTGGCCTACAAGAGCACGCGTCGCACTACTACTTCCCGGGTTGGCACCAGCAGAGTTCTTTCCTGCACTTCATCATCAACAAGGATGTGTGGGATGGACTGGAAGACAGCCAACAGGCAGCGATTGAGGCAGCATGTGCGGCGAACGTGGCGACCACGATTGCCGAAGGTGAGTCAATCCAACTTCAGCCGCTGGCCGATCTGAAGGCCGAGGGCATCACGGTGCACCGCTGGTCTGATGAGATGTTGGCCACTTTTGAAGGTGCTTGGAACGAAGTTGTCGTCGAACGTGCCGCTGCGGACGCCGATTTTGCCCGTGTCTGGGAAAGCATCACCGCCTTCCGCGAGAGCTATGCGACGTGGTCCGAGCTTGGATACCTAGACTGATAGTCTAGACTGCGAGGGGCTGGGGCCCCTCGCAAATAAACAAGAAAACCATGCTTAAAATTGCACATCTCTTTGAGCGGCTTTGCGTTTACGCGGCACGCTTGGCGGGCATCTTGTTGCTCGCACTGACGGCTGTCGTACTTTACGACGTTATTGGCCGGCAGTTCTTTAACACCGGCTCTGTTGCGCTGAGCGAGCTGCAATGGCACATCCATGGTGCCATTGCTCTGCTGGCCTTTGGCTATGCATATACACGCGACGCACATGTACGCATCGATGTGCTTTCACAGAACTTCTCAAGCCGTTTTAAGGCGCGATTGGAGATTTTGGGCATCGCTCTGTTTCTGACGCCCTTTCTACTTGTGGTGATTTGGTATGGCATTGATTTTGCTGAGAGGTCGTTCTCGCGTGGAGAGCGTTCGTCCGTCAGCCTTGGCTTGACCCATCGCTGGATCATTAAATCCGTTGTGCCGCTTTCGGCATTGATCGCCTTGATGGGCGCTTGGTCAGTTCTGCTGCGCATTGTTGCCCATTTGCGCGGCGAGCTGGACGAACCCTTTGTGCGTGAGGGCCTATGGAAATCCTAATAGACCTTTTGCCGGCGCTGATGTTCGGTTGCCTTGTCATCGGCATGTTCAGCGGCCTCCCTGTGGCGGTTGTTCTTGGTGGCATCACGTTTTTCTTTGCTGTGTTCGCCATCGCCTTGGGCGAAATGCGGCTTGTTCAGATCTCTCTCTTACCCAACCGGATTTTTGGCGGATCGGTCGACAATATCGTGCTGATCGCGGTGCCGCTGTTCATATTCATGGGTGTGCTCATGGAGAAAAGCCGTATCGCTGAGGATCTATTGCTTACGATGCAAAAGATGCTGCGGGCGGTCCCTGGTGGTATGGCATTGTCTGTGACCGGCATGGGCACAATCCTGGCAGCGGCAACCGGTGTGATCGGGGCTTCGGTGGTGATGCTGACGGTCATGGCACTGCCCACAATGATCAAGAACGGTTATTCCCCAAAGCTTGCGGCGGGCACAGTCGCGTCCGCCGGTACGTTGGGCATTTTAATCCCACCTTCGGTGATGTTGGTGTTCATGGGCGATATCCTGACGATCAACCTTGCCAAACTGTTCGTCGCGGCGCTCGTACCGGGTTTGTTCCTGGCAGCCACTTACATGATCTATATTGCCATCAGCACGGTGTTGAAGCCGGATCAAGCGCCGGTGATCCCGCCTCTGACGGAGGCCGAAAAAAAAGGGCTTTGGCGTGAGGCGATTGTATCTTTCTCGTTGCCAACCATGCTCATCGTTGCGGTTCTAGGCTCCATCGTTGGCGGCCTGGCCACGCCGACAGAAGCCGCTGCGATAGGCGCATTTGCGGCGCTGGTCCTTGGCCTCGCACGGGGGCGGCTCAACTTTAAGATACTGGGCGAGGCCATGGACGGTTCAATCCGCACCATCGCATTGTTCTTCTTCATCTTCGTTGCGGCGACGGGCTTTGCCTATGTCTTCCGTATCATCGGGGGGGAGCATTTTATCGTTGAGATAACCAAAAGCCTGAATATGGGCGATTGGGGCGTCCTTGCGATGCTGATGCTGATCATTTTCGCGATGGGTTTCTTTTTTGACTGGATCGAGATCACGCTGATCATGTTGCCCATTGTGGCGCCCATCATAGCCCTGATGGACTTCGGGGGTCACGTCGCCAAAACAGACCTTGTCTATTGGTTCGCAGTGTTGATGGCGGTGAACCTTCAGACCTCATTTCTCACACCGCCCTTTGGCTTCGCTCTCTTTTACCTCAAAGGCGCGGCGGGTGATCTGGTGTCGATGCGTGAGATTTATCAGGGGATCATTCCCTTCGTGTTGCTGCAAATCGGGGTACTGCTTCTGCTTGTCTGGCAGCCATGGATTGTAACGTGGTTGCCGAACGTGGTGCTGAAATGACGACCCCGGTGCTCAGTAACCTTCGCATGATCGGCAACGGATTGCGCCGCCCGGAATGTGTGCAAGCCATGCCAGACGGCACGGTGCTGTGCAGTGATGCCAAAGGCGGCGTGAAGATACTTTGGTCTGATGGCAGTCAATCCAGTCGCGGTGACAAAGGGATGCCGGGACATGTCAGCAACGGTTTCGCGATCACGCCCGATGGTACCGTGATAGTAGCGAATACCGGACCTGCCGGGGGTCTTTGGACCATTGCCTCTGGCGGCGAGGTTGCGCCACTTGTCGAACAGCTCGATGGCACGCCGAACTTTGTCTTAATCGACCATGCGGGCGATATCTGGTTTTCGGTTCTGACCCGGGCGGATCACTCGGCGCCGCTCAGCGCCACACGAGCGGATGGCTATATTGCGAGGCTCAAGGACGGCGCGGTCGAGATCATGGCGGATGGGCTGATCTCGGCGAATGAATTCAGGATCGACCCCGCGCTTGGCGCGCTCTACGTTAATGAAACGTTCGCGCGTCGCACCACGCGGTTCGATATCGCGGCCAACGGTACGCTGAGCAACCGCCAGGTTCTGGCTGAATACGCGCGGGGCAGCTATCCCGACGGGCTGGCTCTGGATGAACATGGCGATCTTTGGGTGCCCTGCATCATCGCGAACCGGATTGCGCATGTGTCCAAAGATGGTGACGTCTTGGTGGTCTACGAAGAGCGGGATCCGGAGCGCTTGGCCGAGGTCCAATCCGCGCTCGATGCCGGCACCCTGACGCGCGACCTGATCTATCAGGACACCGGCGCGACACTGAACAACCCCACCAGCCTAGCCTTTGGCGGCCCCGATCTGCGGACGCTTTATGCAGGCTCTATCACCAACACTTACCTTTGCGCCTTTGACTGCTCGGTTGCCGGGCAGCCGATGGCGCATTGGACCCCTT
>CAWUIP010000238.1:0-3932 GCA_963922415.1 uncultured Aliishimia sp.
GGTCTGATGCGCAGCCTGTTTCCTGTGATCGCCGTTCTTGGCGCGCTTTTGGCGCTGTGGTGGCTTGCGGTCGCGCCGATGAATATTCGGCCCGCCTTGGATGTGGCGGAGCGGGGCGGGGCTGTTGTCGTGCCCGAAGGCTCTGTGGCGCGGCGCGAGGTTTCTGTGTGGCATTTGATGGCGGCCAACAGAGGGCAAGTGGCGTTGGGCTATAGTCTTGAGCGCCCGCGATTGCCCACGCCACGTCAGGTAGGACAGGAGCTTTGGAAGACCACAGGGGCCATGGTGCAGCGGGGGCGCGCCTGGTCGAAGCGGTCGCTGATCTATCACGGTTGGATCACCTTGCAGTCGACGCTATGGGGTTTTTTGCTGGGCACAACGGTCGGCATTTTGGGCGCGATTGCAATTGTTTACAGTCGCGTGGCCGAGATGAGCCTGATGCCTTGGGCGATCATAAGCCAGACCATCCCGATCGTGGCTTTGGCGCCGATGATCATCGTGCTGTCTGGGCAGCTGGGCGTTGACGGGCGGGGGCTGCCCAAGGCGGTCATATCGGCCTATTTGTGCTTTTTCCCCGTTCTTGTGAGCATGGTGAAGGGCCTGCGCGCGCCGTCATTGTCTGAGCTTGATCTCTTGAAGACTTACAGTGCCACAGGGCTGCAGAGCTTTTTGAAGCTGCGCCTGCCGTCCTCGGTGCCGTATCTCTTCACGGCGCTCAAGGTCGGTATTGCGGCCGCGCTGGTCGGCACCATTGTTGGTGAATTGCCCACCGGTGCGATCTCTGGTCTGGGCGCGCGCATTCTTATCGGGGATCAGTTCGGCACGCCCCTGGCAATTTGGTCGGCGCTCTTTGCTGCGGCCATTTTGGCCGGGTCCTTGGTGACGCTTTTGGATCTTTTGCAGCGCGCGACGCTGCGGGCGATGGGGATGCGCGCATGACTTGGTTGATCGCGGCGATCCTGTTTTGGCTGTGCGCGTGGGGGGTGAATATCGCCCTGTCGCGCGCCTCAATCCGTCACATGATCCTGATCCGCCTCACGATCCCGGTTCTGTTCGGCCTGGCGATACTGGGCCTTTGGGAGGGGCTGGTGCGCGCATTCGACGTGTCGCCCGTGATCCTGCCGCCGCCCAGCATGATTGCAGGCACCTTTGCGGCCTCGCTGGGCACGCTTTGGGAGGATTTCCACCAAACCGTCGTCAAAGGTGCCCTGCGCGGCTACATCATCGGCGCGGTGGCCGCGGTTTTGACGGCCATTGCCATTGACCGGTCGCGCTTTCTGACGCGGGGGCTTTTACCGATTGGCAACTTTGTCGCTGCTTTGCCCATCGTTGGCGTCGCGCCCATCCTGGTCAATTGGTTCGGGTTTGACTGGCAATCGAAAGCCGCCGTTGTCGTCGTGATGGTCTTCTTCCCGATCCTGGTAAATACCGTCCAAGGTCTGCGCGACACTGAAACTATGCAGCGCGACCTGATGCGCACCTATGCAGCCTCGTATCTTCAGACACTTCTGAAGCTGCGCCTGCCCGCCGCAATGCCCTTCGTCTTCAACGGGTTAAAGATTGCAACGACGCTGGCGCTCATTGGCGCGATTGTTGCTGAATATTTCGGCTCTCCCACACGCGGTATGGGCTTTCGCATCTCTACAGGCGTGGGGAGCTTGTCAATCGATCTGGTCTGGGCCGAGATTGCCGTCGCAGCCCTTGCAGGGTCAGTTTTCTATGGCGGCATGGCTTGGATCGAAAAGCGGGTGACCTTTTGGCACCCATCACAACGGGGCTGAGCAACAGTCCACAACACGGGAGTACGGATATGACACTCAAAACAACACTTGGCGCGGGCGCGCTTTCGGTGCTGGCTGGGGCCGCACTGGCGGCTGACGATGTGACGTTGCAGCTTAAATGGGTCACGCAAGCACAGTTTGCAGGCTACTATGTGGCGCTGGAGAAGGGCTTCTATGACGAGGAAGACCTCAACGTGACCATCAAGCCCGGTGGCCCGGATATCGCGCCGACTCAGGTGCTTGCGGGTGGCGGCGCCGATGTCACGGTCGAGTGGATGCCAGCGGCTTTGGCCGCGCGTGAAAAGGGCCTGTCGATGGTCAACATCGCGCAGCCTTTCAAATCGTCCGGCATGATGCTGACCTGCCGCAAAGATGCAGGCGTGGCAACAACGGCGGACTTCGCGGGCAAAACGCTTGGCGTTTGGTTCTTTGGAAACGAGTTTCCGTTCCTGTCTTGGATGAGCCAATTGGGCATTCCGACCGACGGGTCGGACGCAGGTGTCGAGGTTCTCAAGCAAGGCTTTAACGTGGATCCAATCTTGAACGGTCAAGCAGCGTGCATCTCGACAATGACCTATAACGAGTATTGGCAGGTGATTGACGCGGGCCTGTCGGATGATCAGCTTGTCACCTTCAAGTACGAAGACCAGGGCGTTGCGACGTTGGAAGATGGGCTTTACGTGCTTGAAGAGAACCTGTCTGACCCTGCCTTTGAGGATAAAATGGTCCGCTTTGTGCGCGCCTCCATGGAAGGGTGGAAATACGCCGAAGCCAACCCAGAAGAGGCCGCGTTGATCGTGTTGGATTACGATGAAACCGGCGCACAAACAGAGAAACACCAAGTGCGGATGATGGGCGAGATTGCCAAGCTCACGGCTGGCTCGAACGGGGCCTTGGTTCCGGGCGATTACGAGCGCACAGTTGCGTCACTGCTGGCAGGTGGCTCCGATCCGGTGATCACCAAAGCGCCCGAGGGTGCTTGGACACACGCGATTACCGATAAGGCGTTGAACTAAAAATACTTTGATGCGCCCGGTTCCGGCCGGGCGTATCAATTGTCGCGCGTCCATGGACTTTTAAGTTCTCTGCCCCATGTTGCACCAAGAATGTCTTTTATTTGGGAGCAGTGCGATGACGAACATGGAGAATTTGGACCGGCAGCTGGGCGAAAAAGAGCGTCAGCAGCGGGTCTATGAAGAAGCAATGGCCAAGCTGAACCACATGCGCCAAACGCAAGAAGGCGAAGGTTTGACGCTTATGTTTGCTTGGGATGCGTTCGGTGAGGCGGCTGCAGAAACAAGCATTATCGGCAAGGCTGCAAAAGGCGCAGAGATGTTCTGCATCGGCTTTGCATGCGCGGCGCCAGTGCTCTTGTTCTGGGCCTACGTCCTTTAACGTCTACGCCGATTTTCTGCGGTTCGATTGCGCGTCACTTTCGTGGCGCGCCTCTATCTCTGCATCCTGCCAGTCTTCATCCTCGTGCCACTCATCCCACTGCGTTGCTTCATCTATAGCCGCGTGAAGCACCTTGGCGCCGGAACCTCGCAAAAGGCTCAGCGTGATGCCCAGCATTGAGCCAACGATGGCGATTGTGAAATAGGTTGCGATTGCCTGGAGCACTGTACCATCCAGAGCTACGAAATGGATAAGCGCAGCGAGAATTGCCACAGCTGAACTCATGATAATTGCAATAACCGCCATTGTTCGGCCTCCAACGGCATCTGGAATGACTACTCCCAGATGGTGACACCTGGACCTTAACGATTGGTGAAGTCGTGTTAGGCTTGGTTAACGGCGCGGCGATGCACTCTGATCGGACAGGTCAATTGTACGAGCCCTCCTTTTTTTCGGAACATACGATGTCACCAAATGTGCGAGATTTCTTGACCGTGCGTAAACGGGCGACCACATCGCTGCCAAGTCGTTGCCATGCGTCTGAAAGGTCTCGCAAAGCCCAGCTTTCACGGACGAGGCCGTCGTCAACGCGCCAGACATCCAAAGATTTCATCGTGATCCGCCGCGCCTGCCGTCTAGCGTAACGGTTTGGATCATGTTCAGCCGCCCGAGACAGCCGCGTTTGGCATCTGGCCTGCGATGATTGCATTTTGATTTCGCTTAAGTCTTAGTCGCACTATGTTTAAGCGCATTATT
>CAWUIP010000239.1:0-3861 GCA_963922415.1 uncultured Aliishimia sp.
CACGCCCGAGCCGCGCGCCAGCCGCATCAGGAAGGTTTCGGCCACATCATCGGCCGTATGGGCCATCAGCACATGTTTGATCCGACCCCGCCAGCCGCCGATCAGCGACAGGCGCGCGCGCCGGGCCGCGTCTTGCAAGTTGCCGGTGCCGTCCCAGGCCCAAGTCAGGGTCGTGTGTGGCCAGCCCAAGGCGCGTGCCTCGTCGGCGACCATCTGCGCTTCTGCCGCACTTTCGGCGCGTAAACCGTGATCCACCGTGACCACATGCAGCGCAACACCCCACGTGCGCGTCCAGTTATGCGCCAGCGCCAGCATCGCCATGCTATCGCCACCCCCCGACACGGCGAGCGCGAGATCGCTGGGAAATTTGGGACCCAAAAGCTGGCCCATGGCCTCGGCAAAACGTTGATCGAGGCCGGGCGCGGTCACGGGCAGGTCAGGCGCGCCATCTCTGCGCTGGCTTGCGCCTGCGCCTCTGTCGCCGCTGGATAGCGCTTGGCCACCTCGGCCAGGGTCACGCAAGCTTCGTTCACCTGCCCCAATTGCCCAAGGGCCGCGCCAAGCTGGAAAAGCGCCCCCGGTGCCGTCGGCCCAGTTTGATCGAGCGA
Organism: uncultured Aliishimia sp.; assembly: GCA_963922415.1. Lineage (GTDB taxonomy): Bacteria > Pseudomonadota > Alphaproteobacteria > Rhodobacterales > Rhodobacteraceae > Aliishimia. The sequence goes on from CAWUIP010000239.1 coordinate 609, forward strand.
GAAGGCGCTCAGATACGCGCGCGCAGCCTCGCGCGTGTCACCAAGCTGCGCGAGTGCCGCCCCACGTCCCATTTCAGCCTGTGGCGCCAGAGGCGAGCCTGGATAGGCGACCACAAACGCGGCAAACCCATCTGCAGCGGTCTGCGCGTCGCCTGCGTCCAAGGCCGATTGCGCGGCGTTAAAATCCGCCTCCTCGCCCACGGCCAATTCAGGTCCGGGCGCCGGCGCCGGCGCAGGCAAGGTCACCGCCGTCGGCGCATCACCACCGCCAAGCGTCGGCGTGTCGCCCAGCGTGGCGATGTCACAGGCCGCTTCAAGATCGCACAGCCGGAACTCCAGATCGCTGATCTGATTGGTGCCGTCGCGCACGATGCGGTCGATGCGGAATTCCAGATCTTCGGTCTTAGCCGTGAGCCGCTGCAACTCACTTTCGATCGCTGCGACCTTTTCCAAGACTGTGCCATCAACCGTCACCCCGGACGCAGCATTGGTATTCAACTCTTGCCGCAAGACCTGCATCTCGCCCCAAAGGCGCGTCAGGTCTTGCCGAATATCCGCCAGGCTTTGGTCGCGGTCCTGCGCATAACCCGGCGCAGCCACACCAAGGACAATGGCGATGATCAGCCCCCGCATGCGCTTAGCCCGACGCGCCAGCGGCCAGCACGGTCACAGACCGGCGGTTTTGCGCATAGCAGGCCTCTTCCGAGCAGACCTCTTGCGGGCGCTCTTTGCCGAAGGACACGGTTTTCAACCGCGATCCTGCAACACCGCGCGAGATCAGATAGGTCCGCACCGCGTCCGCGCGCGCCGCCCCGAGCGCGATATTGTACTGTCGCGTGCCCTGCTCGTCCGCGTGGCCTTCGATGACGGCGGTGTATAGGCCATTCTCGCCCAGCCAAGCGGCCTGCGCGTTGAGGATCGCCTGCGCCTCGGGCGTCAGATCCGATTGATCGACCGCGAACAGAACCCGGTCGCCCACCGTTTGCTGGAAATAGGCGGGCGATGTCGGGTCGGCGGCTGGGCCGCCCGCGTCATTTGCGCCCTGCCCCAAACGGCCAGGATCGGTACAGGCCCCCAGCGCGAGCGCGCTGCAGACGACCAAAGCTTTCAATCCAAACTGCATCTTCTTTGCCTCTTTGTCATTGCTGGGCACCTTACCAGAAAGGCAGGCGCTGGACTAATCTTCTATTGGAGCGGGCCCCAGCTGGGGTCGGACCCGCCATCGGGTGTGCGCACCGGGCGCAAGGCGCGCCCCGTCACGTCGACAGAGTAGAGCGAGGACCGTCCTGACGCGCCTTGCGTTTCGCGATGGAACATCAAAACGCGACCGTTGGGCGCCCAGGTCGGACCCTCATCCAGGAACGATGCTGTGATCAGCCGTTCGCGCGAGCCATCAGTGCGCATGACCCCAATATGAAAGCGGCCCTTGTTCTGCTTGGTGAAGGCCACCAGATCGCCGCGCGGTGACCAAACCGGCGTGCCATACCGCCCCTCGCCCGCCGAAATGCGCCGCGCCTCGCCGCCCGTGGCGTTCATGATGTAAAGCTGGGGTGCGCCCGAACGGTCGCTCTCAAACACAATTTGACTGCCATCGGGCGAATAGCTGGGGGCCGTTTCGATTGAGGGCGCCGAGGTCAGACGCGTCGACGCGCCCGATGCAAGATCCATCGCGTACAGATCGGTATTGCCGTTTTTGTTAAGTGAGTAGACCACCTTGCTGCCGTCGGGCGAAAAGCGCGGCGCGAAAGACATCGTCCCATCGGCGCTTTCCAGCACGCGTTTGTTCACAGAGCCCACATCCAGCACATAGATCTTGGGAAACCCGGTTTCGTATGAGGTGTAGAGCACTTGTTCGCCGGTCGGCGAAAAGCGCGGCGCGAGCACAAGCGCGCTGGAGTCCGTGAGGTACTGCACATTCGCGCCATCCTGATCCATGATCGCCAACCGCTTTGCGCGCGCGCCCTTGGGGCCACTTTCGGACACGAACACGACGCGCGTGTCGAAATATCCGGTCTCGCCCGTGATGCGCCCGTAGACCGCGTCCGACACCTTGTGCGCCATCCGCCGCCAGCCATCGGTCGTGCCTGCAAGTGCAAGGCCTTGGCCCATCTCCGCCCCTGCGTCGATGTCAAAAAGGCGGAACTTGACGGTCACGGCGCTGCCGTTGACGGCGACCGCCCCGGCCACCAGGGCTTGGGCGTTGATGGCACGCCAGTCGGCAAAGGCGACGGGGGCGGCAAAGTCCGAAAAGGCGCTGATATAGGCCTGTTGCGGCACCTCACGAAAAAGCCCTGTGCCCGCCAGGTTCGCCGCGATCACGCGCGAGATATCGGCGGCGATCTGTTCGGCCCCCGGCGTTTCGGCCACGAAGTTTGGCACAGCGACCGGCAAGGGCTCGATCACCCCTTGCGTGATCTCGATGCGCAGCGGGCCTTGCTGAGCTTGCGTGGCTCCAACGGCGCCACATAGGAAAAGACAAACGACGGTGAGTACGCGCGAAAGTGTCATCGCCAAAACATCCCTGATGGATTGAAAGTCATCTCAATTTCTTGCCATGTGCCGTATTTCTCGGGTGGCAGCGGAAAACCTGTGCGGCCACAGCGGGCAATGGCCGAGCGCGCACTGCGATAGACGCGCGCGGCGGCCCCTTCGGGCCCGCCTTCAAAACCGACCATACGCATGCTGTCCAGATCCGGCGTGCCATCGCGGTTCATCGCCACGTAAACAGTCACTTTGGTATCCTGTGCATCGGTCGCCAGCGCGCCCACATTCCAGCAGGACGATACCGACACCCGCAACGCTTCAAGCTCGCCACCTGTTAATGGTGGTCCGGCTGGCACTTCGGTTTCCAAGTTTTCCAGTACGTCAGCGACAGCCGCTTCGACCGGGTCTTCGGCAGGTTCGGGCTCTGGAACCGGGTCTGGCGTCGGTTCCGGTTCTGGCGCCTCGACGACTTCGCGCGGACCGGGGCGCGACGGCGGACGCAGGCTGCGGATGGGCGCGGAGGACGGCTCATCAGCTTCTGTCAAAAGTTCGGTGGTCGCGGCTTCGGGTGCTGCGGCCTCTTGCTCGTCTTGTGGCTCTGCCGCGTCGGGGGTCGGCGTCACCTCGTCTTGCGGAACGTCAGCAACCTCTGCCTCGGCCTCTGGTTCGGGGACCGGCACGGGCGCGACCCGGTCTGCAATCTCCGGCACGGGCTCGGGACCTGGATCGGGCGTGACAGCGGCTGGCGCCTCTTGCGGCGGCGCGGGCG
>CAWUIP010000240.1:0-3838 GCA_963922415.1 uncultured Aliishimia sp.
AACTTCTTCGGCAAGCGCGACGGCCTGGTGCATGTCAGCCAGATCGAAAACCGCCGCCTCAACCACCCTTCAGACGTTCTAAAAGAAGGCCAAGAGGTGAAGGTCAAACTTTTAGGCTTCGATGATCGCGGCAAGGTCCGTCTGGCCATGAAGATGGTCGACCAAGAGACCGGCGAGGAACTGCCCGAAGAGCCAAAGAAAAAGAAGAAAGAAGACGCGGCGGAATAAGTCCCCTCGTTTTCGCGTATTTGTCCCCCGGATGGAAACATTCGGGGGATTTTTTTGGTGTGCGGCCAAAAGCTTACCTAACGTCGGAGGCGCATCTGTCGTGCAGACTGCTAAAATGCGGCGCATACAGAGGGGGGACTCTAATGACGCAACTTTTGAAAGCCGCGGCAGTTTCGGCGGCATGTCTGTTGCCTGCGATTGCGGCCAACAGCGCAACATTCACGAGCTATGTGGCTTTTGGCGACAGCCTGTCCGACGATGGAAAGCTGGGCCTGCCAGAGCCTTATTTCGATGGTCGGTTTTCGTCCGGGCCTGTTTGGACCGACTTTATCGGCCAAAGGTTCGACTATGCCGGCCTGCCGACCTTCAACTTTGCCTTGGGTGGCGCAACAGCGGGTGATGCGAACATCAACTCAAACGGCATTTTCGTCGAGTCTTTGGATCCCGCGTTGAACGACCCGGAATATCCCGCAATTCTGCAGCCGTTTGCGACCTTTAACCGACAGATCGACGTCTTGGCGTCTCTGAATCCGGCAGCGATCCTGGGCGATAACCCTTTGGTGTCTGTTCTGCTTGGCGCAAACGACATCTTCCAGGGCGGCAACCCAATTGACGCCGCGAACGCGGTTGCGGATGGCATTCAGCGCGTGATCGATCTGGCGCCAACGCTTAACGATTTCCTCGTCTCGACGCTCCCGCAGCTTGGGGATGCACCTGCACTGGATGGCAAAACAATCGCCGATCGCTTTAACGAAGTTCTAGACACGCGATTGTCGGTATACGATGGCACCAACATAAACATCATAGACTTGAACCAGGACATCTTCCGGGCGGAGCTGTTTCCGCAGCTCGCGTCACTTGGCGTGACCAACCTGACGGAGCCCTGCCTCGTCGCACCGACGCTGACGTCTCCTGCGTCTGACTGCACCATCACCGGCTTTGAGCCGGATGGAACGCCAATTCGAGATCTGAGCATTGCGGATACCTATTACTTGATTGACTCCGTGCACCCGAGCGGTCCGGTGCAAGCGGCCTTTGGTGCGTTCGCTATAGAAACACTTGGGTCCAGCTTGCCTGCGCCCGTTCCGCTGCCCGCAGCCCTTCCGCTGATGCTTGTCGGGGTCGCAGGCTTCGGCCTTGTCGCGCGTCGGCGCAAGACTGCAAGCTAACCCGCGACTTACGTTGCATGACATAAGCGTGATGCAGGGCCGGGTTACACCGGCCCTTAACGTTTGCGACCTAGCTTGTCGGATCATGGACGTGGGCGCAGAAATTCAAAACGAAGCAGGCAGGCAAGAGACAGTCTTTGCCCTGATCAAAGCACAGCAGGCCCAGATTGCTGAAAAGAACAAAGAACGTCGCGAAGTCGGTGACGTGGCCACATCGTCGGACGCCGCAACGACGTCAGGATCACCGGCCACCACGACCGAGCTCAGCCCAGAGGCGCAGCGCGTTGTCGATGACCTGCGCGCGCGGGACCGAGAGGTGCGCGATCACGAACAAGCCCATAAGCGGGTTGGCGGCGCTTATGCGTCTGAGCCGACCTATACCTATCAGACCGGTCCTGACGGCAAGCGGTATGCTGTTGGGGGAGAAGTAAGGATCGATGCGTCACCGGTCGCAGACAATCCCGAAGCGACAATTCAGAAGATGGAAATCGTGAAGGCCGCAGCGCTTGCCCCGGCAGAACCTTCGTCGGCTGACCGCAAGGTGGCAGCGCTCGCCGATGCAACCCGCAACCAGGCGCAAGCCGAGTTGAACGAGCAGCGCGCCGCCGAACGCCGTGGAGAAAGTGTCGATACCCGCGTGTAGGGTACCGACACCGCCAAGCCACCTAACTAGGGGGCCTTTGTCGTGCGCAAATAGGGCAGAACAGTCGTGAACTCGCCAAACTTCGCCTTTGCGTCTTCGTCAGACACGGTTGCCGGGATGATCACATCATCGCCCACGTTCCAGTTGGCCGGCGTCGCGACACCTTTGCCAACGGAGGTTTGCAGACCGTCGAGCGCGCGCAGCACCTCCGCAAAATTCCGGCCCACGGTCATGGGGTAGGTCATCGACAGCTTCAGCTGCTTGTCTGGCCCAATGATAAACACCGACCGCACGGTCGCGCTGTCGGCAGGGGTGCGCCCGTCGGGCAGATAGGCCTCCGCAGGCAGCATGTCGAAGGCCTTTGACACTTCCAACCCGTCATCTGCGATAATGGGGAAGCCTGCCGCAGTGCCTGCGACTTTTTCAATGTCGCCTTTCCACTTCTTATGGTCCTCAACACCGTCCACCGACACACCGATCACTTTGGTCCCGCGCTTTTGCCACTCGTCCGCGAGTTGGGCGACGGCGCCGAACTCTGTTGTGCAGACGGGCGTAAAGTCTTTGGGGTGCGAAAACAGGATCGCCCAGCTATCGCCGATCCATTCATGCATCGAAAACGTGCCGTGATCTGTCGTCACCGTAAGATCGGGGATGGTATCGTTAATGCGCAGGCCCATGAGATCCTCCTTCAATCATGGAATCGGGTCAGTTCCATTATGTATGGTTAACATAGCTGGGTTGCACCCCCTTGGCTTGATGCGCCGTCACGGCGGTGACAGAGTGCGCCAAACGCGCCGTCGGGAGGATTGGCTATGCAAGAGAAATTGAACCATTACATCAATGGCGCCTGGGTCGCGTCCGAGGGTGGCACCGTCCACCATGTGATTGATCCATCGACCGAAGAGCCCTGTGCCGCGATCACGCTGGGGTCGGTTGCAGATGCGAACAACGCGGTCGCTGCCGCCAAGGATGCCCTGCCCGGTTGGATGGCGACCCCGGTTGAGGACCGCATTGCCCTGGTCGAGAAGCTCGTTGACGCCTATGTGGCCCGCGGCGACGAGATGGCTGAAGCCATCAGTGCCGAGATGGGCGCGCCCATCGATATGTCGAAGGCGCAACAGGTCACAGCCGGAAGCTACCATTTGAAGAACTTTGTTCGTGCCGCGAAAGCGTTCGACTTTAGCCGCCCCTTGGGCGCGCACGCACCGGACACGCAGATCATCCATGAACCTGTAGGCGTCGCGGCGCTGATCACGCCGTGGAACTGGCCGATGAATCAGGTAACGCTGAAGGTCGGCGCGGCGGCTGTGGCGGGGTGCACCATGGTGCTGAAACCGTCCGAGGAAAGCCCGCTGAACGCGATGATCTTTGCCGAGTTGATGGACGAGGCGGGCTTCCCCGCAGGCGTGTTCAACCTGGTGAACGGTGACGGCGTCGGCGTCGGCACCGCCCTGACGGGCCACCCAGATGTGGACATGGTCAGCTTCACCGGCTCCTCGCGTGCCGGGCGCCTGATTTCGAAGAATGCCGCCGAGACTTTGAAACGCGTGCATTTGGAACTGGGCGGCAAGGGCGCCAACATCATCTTTGAAGACGCGGATGAAAAGGCCGTCAAACGCGGCGTTCTGCACATGATGAACAACACGGGCCAGTCGTGTAACGCACCAAGCCGGATGCTGGTGCAGCGCGGCGTTTATGACGCCGCCGTTGAAGAAGCCAAAACCGTGGCTGAAAAGGTTGCGGTCGGCCCCGCGTCAGAGGCCGGTCGGCACATGGGCCCGGTTGTGAACGAGGTGCA
>CAWUIP010000241.1:0-3798 GCA_963922415.1 uncultured Aliishimia sp.
GGCCGTTTTGCCGGGTTTGGTTTTGGTGCGGATCAACCCTGCGGTTATGTCAGAGTTCAACCTGCCGCTCGACTCCACCGGTGTGCTTGTCAAAGATCCCGGCCCATATGGAGGGCAGGTGGGCTTGCGGCGCGGCGATGTGATCCGTCTGATCAATGGGAGCCGCGTGACAGACCCCCGTACGGCGCAACGCGCGCTTAGCAAGTCTGGGCGGTTTCGCCTGGCTGTCCTGCGCGGTAATCGGCGCGTTGTGCTCACGTTCCGGTCATAGCCCGCTATGGCGGACCTGTTTGACACCCACGATGCAGAGATCGCGCCCCAGCACCGTCCGCTGGCCGACCAACTTCGGCCCGCCCGCCTTGCGGATGTGATTGGGCAGCGCCAAATCCTGGGGCCCGAGGCGCCGCTCACAGTGATGCTTGGCTCGGGCGCGCTCACGTCACTGATCTTTTGGGGGCCGCCCGGTGTCGGCAAGACCACAATTGCGCGGCTTTTGGCGGATGAGACGGATCTGCACTTTGAACAGATCAGCGCGATCTTTTCCGGTGTTCCGGACCTGAAACGGGTGTTCGAGGCCGCCAAGATCCGGCGGCAGAACGGGCGGGGGACGCTGTTGTTCGTGGATGAGATCCACCGCTTCAACAAAGCGCAACAGGATGGGTTCCTGCCGCATATGGAGGATGGGACGATCCTGCTGGTGGGTGCCACGACGGAAAACCCGTCCTTCGAGCTGAACGCCGCGGTTCTGAGCCGTGCGCAAGTCTTGGTATTGGAGCGGCTAGACACGGACGATCTTATGGCGTTGATGTCTCGGGCGGAGGGTGCGTTGGCACGCACCTTACCGTTGACCCCAGAGGCCCGGACGGCGGTTGCTGATATGGCAGATGGCGATGGGCGGGCGCTTCTGAACTTGGTGGAGCAGATCGCGGCTTGGTCTGTGACCGAGGACTTGGACCCGGTCGCTGTGTCACAACGGTTGATGCAACGCGCTGCACAGTACGACAAATCGGGTGATGCGCATTACAATCTCATCTCGGCGCTGCACAAGTCGGTGCGGGGGTCCGATCCGGATGCTTCGCTTTATTGGTTCGCGCGGATGCTAAACGGTGGTGAAGACCCCAGATACCTGGCCCGGCGCATAACACGGATGGCCGTGGAAGATATCGGGCTTGCTGACCCGCAAGCGCAAGCGGTGTGCCTGCAAAGCTGGGAAACCTATAAGCGGCTCGGGTCGCCGGAGGGCGAGTTGGCTCTGGCGCAAGCGGTCATCTACCTTGCGCTCGCACCGAAGTCGAACGCGGCTTATGTGGCCTACAAAGAAGCGATGCGGGTGGCCAAATCGTCGGGTTCGGCCCCGCCGCCCAAGCATATTCTGAACGCGCCGACGCAGATGATGAAAGATCAGGGCTATGCGGCTGGATATGCGTATGATCATGAAGCAGAAGACGGGTTTTCCGGACAAGAGTACTTTCCCGAAGACATGGCGCGACAGAGCTTCTACACGCCGGTTGAACGCGGGTTCGAGCGGGACTTATACAAGCGTCTGGCCTATTTCGAAAAGCTGCGCAGCGCGCGGCAATCTTGACACCCTAGCACCAAGGCGCGATGGACGCGGCATGATAGCGACTTTGTCATATGTGGCGCTGGGCGGCGCGCTGGGGGCTTCTTTGCGCTGGCTTTGGGGCGTCGCGGTGCTGCGCGTGGCTGGTCCACAAGACATGCCCATCGCCATTCTGAGTGCCAATGTTTTGGGGTCGTTTTTGATGGGGGCCTTTGTTGTGCTTGCTGCGCATCGGGGGCTGACGCATTTGTCGCCCTTCGTGATGACCGGCCTTTTGGGCGGGTTCACGACCTTCTCTGCCTTCTCGCTCGAGGCAATGACCTTGATCGAGCGCGGGGCGATTGGCACGGCAGTCCTTTACATCGCGTTGTCAGTTGGCCTGTCCTTAATCGGCTTGGCGCTGGGCCTGGCCGCCGTTCGGGGATGGGTCACGTGAGCCAAGTGCAGATGGTGGATGTGGCCGAGGGCGAAGGTGACCAGCGGTTGGATCGGTGGTTAAAGCGCCGGTTTCCGCAGCTTAGCCAGGGGCGCATCGAAAAGATGTGCCGTAAGGGTGAACTGCGCGTTGACGGAGGCCGGGTCAAAGCCTCGACACGTCTGGAAGCGGGGCAATCTGTGCGCGTGCCGCCTTTGCCAGACGCATCCGCACCGCCGCCGCCTGCGCAGCCCCGCATCTCGGACAAAGACGCGGCAATGATCCAAGGCGCGGTTATCTACCGAGATGACCATGTCTTGGCGTTGAATAAGCCACCGGGATTGCCGGTGCAGGGTGGCTCGGGTCAAACGCGCCACGTGGATGGGTTGGCCGATGCGCTTCGATTTGATGCGGACGAGCCACCGCGACTTGTCCACCGGTTGGACAAGGACACGTCGGGCGTCCTGATCCTCGCGCGTAGTCGTGCCGTTGCCAAATCGCTGACCGAGAGCTTTCGACACCGCGAAACGCAGAAGATCTACTGGGCCGCTGTGGCAGGCGCGCCGCACCCGCGATTTGGGTCGATCCGTTACGGCTTGGTCAAGGCGCCGGGCCACGGGGCAGGCGGCGAAGGCGAGAAGATGCGTGCGGTGCATCCGCAAGACATCGATGCCACGCCGGGGGCCAAGCGCGCGCATACGGATTACGCCACGATTGAAGCGGCCGCGCGCCGCTGTGCTTGGGTGGCGTTGCGACCCATTACAGGGCGCACACATCAATTGCGCGCGCATATGGCGGAGATTGGGCATCCTATTGTGGGTGATGGCAAATATGGCGGTTCCGGCCAAGACAACCTTGGCGATGGGTGGGGCGCGCAGTTGGGTGGTGGCATCAGCCGCAAACTGCACCTGCACGCACGGTCCTTGGTGTTAGAGCACCCCGTGACGCGCCGACCACTGACGCTTAGCGCTGACTTGCCCGAACACATGGCGCAGACATGGAAGACTTTTCAGTGGCGCCCTGACGAAGCGCTTGAAGATCCATTTGCCGAGGGGTGGGGATGACGGGTCTGCGATTGGCGATTTTTGATGTGGACGGAACGTTGGTCGATAGCCAGGGGCATATTGTTGCTGCTATGGGCACAGCTTTCGCCGCCGAAGGCCTGACAGCCCCCACACGCGAAGACGTATTGAGTATTGTTGGGCTCTCCTTGCCAGTGGCCATGGCTAAGCTGGGCGCAGAACTGTCCGAGGCCGAGCAAGCACGGCTGGTCGCACAGTACAAAGACGCTTATGCGGCGCAACGGATGGCGGGTGATGCGCCCATGCTCTATCCGGGTATTGCTGATCTGTTGCGGCGTCTCTCGGCGCAGGACGATTTGCTTTTGGGTGTGGCGACGGGCAAATCGCGGCGTGGTCTGGACTTCCTTATCGCCGCACATGGCCTTAAAGGCATGTTTGTGACCCGCCAGGTCGCGGATGATCACCCGTCCAAACCGCATCCGTCTATGGTAATGACCGCGCTCAGCGAGACCGGGTGCGATCCGAAGGATGCTGTGATGATCGGCGATACGACTTATGACGTTGACATGGGCCACAGTGCCGGGGTGGCGACGATTGGCGTCAGTTGGGGATATCACCCGCGCACGGCGCTTATCCACGCAACGGAGGTTGTCGACGATGTTGCCAGCTTGGATGCGTCGATCGCGCGTATGACGAAGGTTGCGGCATGACAGAATGGGTCATGAAGCGGTTCTGGACCGACGCCACTGTCGCAGAGGCTGCGGATGGGTTTGCCGTGCATTTGGATGGCCGCGCGATCA
>CAWUIP010000242.1:0-3723 GCA_963922415.1 uncultured Aliishimia sp.
GCACGCAGAATGGCGCGCGCCGGCGAGGCGCTGCAGGCGCGCCTTCAGGCTGCGGCCCATGCCTGCGTGCGTCCGGGCTATCCTGGCATGGTGGCATTGAACCGGGCCGCGTTCGCAGAGGTGGAGCGTGAAACGGCCCTACGCCTTTTGGCAGCTGCGGTGATGTGGGTTGGCGGAACCGCGTACAAGCCCCGTGCTGCCAGCTTAGAGCGGCTTGCAGATACGCTCTCCTCTGGCGGTGCAGGCACGCTGAACGGCGCACAAGCGGAGACGACAAAAGACGCAATATTCCTTTACCGCGAACTCGCAGCCCTAGGGGACGTTGAAACCCGCCCGGGTCGTGGCGCACGCTGGGACGGTCGCTGGGAAATTCGCGGCCCCATGTCGCGCGGACTGACTGTGCGCGCCGTTGGCGAGGCACTCAAACAATGCCCTGATTGGCGCGCGACAGGCCTGCCACGGGCGGCTTTAATGGCCTCTCCGGGCGTTTTTGCTGGTGCAGAACTTATTGCCGCCCCAATTGCCGGTCATAATCCCGCCTGGAGTGCGCAGATTGTCACCCCTTTCTCAACCTTTATCGTTTCTCATTGAACCAGCGGTCGGGATGTCTATCTTAAGTGAAACGCGTGGCAGCCGACCGCCGTCGCGCATCGATGGGAGACCAACCTTTGGGTAACGCACGCAACATCGCTTTCTGGGTCGTACTTTTTCTGCTGATCCTAGCGCTTTTCAACCTTTTCTCGGGCACAGGATCGACCCTGCAAAGCCGTGAGATGCCCTATTCCGACTTTGTTGAAGCGGTTGAGGATGGCCAGGTGTCATCGGTGACGCTGGACGGTGAGCAGGTGCGCTTCCGCCGGGGCGAGGCCGATTTTGTCACGATCAAGCCGGAAGATGCAGAGATTACCCAGCTTCTGATCGACAACAATATCCCCGTCCGGGCTGAACAGCAGCAGCAGTCGGGCTTCCAAGCATTTTTGCTGAGCCTTCTGCCCTTCCTGCTTTTGATCGGGGTCTGGGTCTACTTCATGAACCGCATGCAAGGCGGTCGGGGCGGCGGCGCGATGGGCTTTGGAAAAAGCCGCGCCAAGCTTTTGACCGAAAAGCAGGGCCGCGTCACGTTTGACGATGTCGCGGGCATTGATGAGGCCAAAGACGAGCTCGACGAGATCGTTGAGTTCCTGCGCAACCCACAGAAATTTTCGCGGCTGGGCGGTAAAATCCCCAAAGGCGCGCTGCTGGTGGGCCCTCCGGGCACCGGTAAAACACTCCTGGCACGTGCTGTCGCGGGCGAGGCCGGTGTGCCGTTCTTCACCATCTCGGGCTCTGACTTCGTGGAAATGTTCGTGGGCGTTGGCGCAAGCCGGGTCCGTGACATGTTCGAACAGGCCAAGAAAAACGCGCCCTGCATCGTGTTCATTGACGAGATCGACGCGGTTGGTCGGCATCGGGGCGCTGGCTATGGCGGCGGCAATGACGAACGCGAACAGACGCTCAACCAGCTTCTGGTCGAGATGGACGGGTTTGAGGCCAACGAAGGCGTGATCATCATCGCGGCCACCAACCGGAAAGACGTGTTGGACCCTGCGCTCTTGCGTCCGGGTCGGTTTGACCGTCAGGTGACCGTTGGCAATCCCGATATCAAAGGTCGTGAGAAGATCCTCGGCGTCCATGCGCGCAAGACGCCGCTGGGCCCTGACGTGGATCTGCGCATCATCGCGCGGGGCACACCTGGCTTCTCAGGCGCGGATCTTGCGAACCTAGTGAACGAAGCGGCCCTGATGGCGGCGCGCGTTGGCCGCCGGTTCGTCACGATGATCGATTTCGAGAATGCCAAAGACAAGGTCATGATGGGCGCGGAACGCCGCTCGATGGTCCTGACGGATGAGCAGAAGGAAAAAACGGCCTATCACGAGGCGGGTCACGCGGTTGTGGGTCTGGAACTTCCACAATGCGACCCAGTCTATAAGGCCACGATCATCCCACGCGGCGGTGCGCTGGGCATGGTGGTCTCCCTGCCCGAGATCGACCGACTGAACTGGCATAAATCCGAATGCGAAGAAAAGCTGGCGATGACGATGGCAGGTAAGGCCGCCGAAATCATCAAGTACGGCGAAGAAAACGTGTCGAACGGCCCGGCTGGCGACATCCAACAAGCCTCCGCCTTGGCGCGCGCGATGGTCCTGCAATGGGGCATGTCCGACAAAGTGGGCAATATCGACTACCGCGAGGCGGCGGAAGGCTACTCTGGCAACACGGCGGGCTTCTCGGTCTCGGCCAACACCAAAGAGCTGATCGAAGAAGAAGTGAAACGCTTCATCCAAGAGGCCTATGACCGGGCCTTCGCGATCCTGACGGAAAAGCAGGACGCCTGGGAACGCCTGGCGCAGGGCCTTCTGGAATACGAGACCCTGACCGGCGACGAGATCAAGCGCGTGATGAACGGTGAGCCACCACAATCGCCCGAAGATGACGAGCCTGAGGACAAAGGCTCGGCCCCATCGGTCACGTCGATCCCGAAAGCGCGCAAGAAAAAGCCAGAGCCGCCCGCCGGTGAACCCGAACCGGCCTAGGCATCCAGGCCACGCCAAAAACACAGCCCCGCCCAACCGGCGGGGCTTTTCATTTGGCGCAACCTCCGACAAGGTCGCCGCGACCCCGGAAATGGAGACCGCGATGCCTGCGCTGATGAAAACTAATTTCACTGGAAAGATCACCTTCCTAGGCCGCGTTACGGCAGTGGGCACAAACCTGCGGGCCGAGACCCTAGAGACCGCAGACCTGACCTTCGATGGGCTTGTTGGCGACGGCCATTCCGGCGCAACCCGCGCCTCTTGCGTGCGCGTCACAACGCAATATCCCAAAGGGACAGAGATCCGGAACGTGCGCCAGCTCTCGGTCCTGTCGGCGGAAGAGCTTGCGGGCATCGCATCCGACCTGGATCTCGACACGCTCAATCCCGGCCTCTTGGGCGCGTCGATGGTGATCGATGGCATCCCTGACTTTACCCACCTCCCGCCATCCTCGCGGCTGCTCTTTCCCAGCGGGGCGAGCCTGACCATCGACATGGAAAACCGCCCTTGCCAACTGCCAGGGCGCGAGATTGAGGCGGACGCGCCAGGGCATGGCAAGGGGTTTAAATCCGCCGCCAAAGACCGCCGCGGCGTCACCGCTTGGGTCGAACGTCCCGGCGCAGTGGCGGTTGGCGATACACTCAGCCTCCATATCCCCGATCAACCGGTCTGGGCACATCTTGACGCCGCCCGCACAGGCGACGCGTAGGGTGCGGCCCCGCCCGCACCACACCTTTCAAATGGATCTGGCGTTCCTGGAACCGGTCTGAAATTTCTTAAACGAAACCCGCGCCTTCCATTGCGCCGCTCGCGCCCTGGGAAATGTCGGAATTGCCTCTCCAGAAGCCCGCACGCCCGCTTTATGCAAAGCAAAACGTGAGTCCCTGAGAAAGGCCGCCGCCATGGCATTCAAATCTGACATCGAAATCGCCCGCGCGGCGCAGAAACAGCCCATCCAAGAGATTGGCGCCAAGCTGGGTATCGACAGCGGTGATTTGCTGCCCTACGGCCACGACAAGGCAAAGGTCTCGCAAGAGTTCATCAACTCCGTCCAAGACCGCCCCAACGGCAAATTGATCCTGGTCACCGCGATCAACCCAACCCCTGCGGGTGAAGGCAAAACAACCACAACTGTCGGCCTCGGCGATGG
>CAWUIP010000243.1:0-3718 GCA_963922415.1 uncultured Aliishimia sp.
GCCTTTATCCCTTACCAAACCATGCTTTACCCCATTGTGATCCTGCTGCGCGAGATCGGACTGATGGGCGATTTGGGCGGCTTGGTGCTGGTGCACACGGTGTTTGGGATGCCGATCCTGACGCTTCTGTTTCGCAACTACTTCTCCGCCATTCCAGAGGATTTGCACAAAGCAGCGCGCGTTGATGGGGCGGGCTTTTGGGGGATCTACTTCCGCATCATGCTCCCTATGAGTTTACCGATCTTTGTTGTTGCGATGATCTTGCAAGTCACTGGGATCTGGAATGATTTCCTCTTTGGCGTGATCTACACCAAACCGGAAACCTATCCGATGACAGTTCAGCTCAATAACATCGTCAATTCGGTCCAAGGGATCAAAGAATACAACGTCAACATGGCCGCGACACTGCTGACCGGGCTCGTCCCTTTGGTGATCTACTTCGTGTCAGGCAAGCTGTTCGTCCGCGGCATCGCGGCCGGCGCGGTCAAAGGATAACCCATGGCAGAGCATTCCGTAGAAATCCGTGACCTGGATTTGTTTTTTGGCGCCGTCGAAGTCCTCAAGGGCCTTAACCTGGATATCGAACAGGGTGAGTTTTTGGTCCTGTTGGGCTCGTCGGGCTGCGGTAAATCGACATTGCTCAACTGTATCGCGGGGCTTCTGGAAGTGACCGACGGCCAGATCTTCATCGGCGGCAAGAACGTGACCTGGGCCGAGCCGTCCGAGCGTGGCATCGGCATGGTGTTCCAAAGCTATGCGCTTTATCCGCAGATGACGGTTGAAGGGAACCTGTCCTTCGGGCTCAAAAACCAACGCATGGCGAAGGCCGAAATTGCCGCGCGCGTGAAACGTGCCGCGGAAATTCTACAGATCGAGCCGTTGTTGAAGCGTAAGCCCGGCGCTCTTTCAGGAGGGCAACGCCAACGGGTTGCGATTGGCCGGGCGCTGGTGCGCGATGTTGACGTGTTTTTGTTCGACGAACCGCTCTCGAATCTCGACGCAAAGCTGCGCACGGATTTGCGGGTCGAGTTGAAGCGTCTGCATCAACAGCTTGGCAATACGATGATCTACGTCACCCATGACCAGGTCGAGGCCATGACGCTGGCAGACCGCATCGCGATCATGAAAGACGGCGCGATCCAGCAACTGGGTGCACCCAAGACGATCTATGCCAAGCCCCGCAACAAGTATGTGGCCGGGTTCATCGGTTCGCCCGCAATGAATTTCTTTGAAGGCACGCTGCAGGGTAATGTGTTCAAGGTCGCAGACATTGCAATTCCTACAACAGGATACGACTTCGAAAGACCCTTTGCCGGGGCTGCCGTGTTTGGCGTGCGCCCTGAACATATACGAACAGGTGAAGCCGCCGAGGCCTGTGCGTTTTCAACATCTGCCCAGGTGGATTTGGTCGAAACTATGGGTGCTGACACGTTGATTTGGACCAACCTGGCAGGTGCTCCGTTCCGCATTCGAGTGGAAGGCCTGACAGATTACGCCGCAGGCGACACTGTGCGCATCGGCATTGATCCTGCAAATGCATCGCTCTTCGACGCGTCGAGCGAATTGAGACTTTGATCACGAAGGACGACACGCAATGGACGTTTCATTCCAGCTTTACTCTTCCCGCGAAGTACCCAGCCAGATCGACTTTCTAAGTCGTTTGGCCGACCTGGGATACACGCATGTTGAAGGATTCGGGGGCGTATACGATGACCCGCCAGCCTTCCGAGCGGCGCTCGATACATCCGGGCTCAAGATGGCGTCCGGACATATGGCCGTGGCTGATCTTGAATCAGATGTTGCAGGCTGCCTGAACCTGGCCAGAACCATGGGGATGAACCTCGTGCTAGCGCCATATCTGGAAACGCACGAGCGCCCGACGGATACGGTCGGCTATGCCGCTTTTGCCAAACGCCTTGCCGCGATCCATTCCAACCTCAACCAAGAGGGTCTGACGTTCGGCTGGCACAATCATGATTTCGAGCTGCAACCCCTGGAAGACGGGTCAATTCCGCTGGATGTTATTCTGACCGAGGCGCCGGACATCGCCTGGGAGGCTGACTTGGCGTGGATCGTACGCGGTGGTGCTGATGCATCTGATTGGGTCAAGAAATACGGCGAGCGTATGGCCGCAGTTCATGTCAAAGACTTGGCACCAGATGGGGAAAAGATGGACGAAGACGGTTGGGCCGATGTCGGCGAAGGCACGATCGATTGGGCCAGTCTGGTCACGCAATGCCGTGCCACGGCTCCTTATGCGTTGATGGTGATGGAGCATGACAAGCCTGCTGATGCCGCGCGCTTTGCAGCAACGTCCATTGCGGCATTCAAAGGTTACTAGGAGACCACAATGGTTGAAAAACTTGGCGTCGGTGTGATCGGCTGCGGCAACATCTCGTCGGCCTATTTCCGTCTGGCCCCTCTTTTCAAAGGTATTGAGATGCGCGCCTGCGCGGATCTCAACATGGACGCGGCACATGCCCAAGCAGAGGCTTTCGGACTCGAAGCGGCCTCGGTCGACGGCCTCTTGGCCCGCGACGACATTGATATTGTTGTCAATCTGACCATTCCAGCGGCGCATCGCGCGGTGAGCAAGAAAATCCTTGATGCGGGCAAGCACGTCTATTCGGAAAAACCCTTTGTGCTGAGTGCAGCCGAGGGCGAAGCGATCCTTGCAAAGGCGAATGCCGCAGGACTGCGGGTCGGGTCTGCGCCTGATACCTTCATGGGAGGCGCACACCAACTCGTGCGCCACCTGATCGACCAGGGCGCCATCGGTGCCGTCACGTCGGGCACCGCGATTGTGCAAGGCCATGGGATGGAAAGCTGGCATCCGAACCCGGACTTCTTCTTTCTTCCGGGGGCAGGTCCCGTCTTGGACATCGGCCCCTATTACATCTCCAACCTCGTTCAGTTGATTGGACCTGTGGCCAGCGTGCAAGCCGTCACATCGACACCAGCGGACACGCGCACAATTGGCAACGGCGCGCGCGAAGGCGAAGAAATTCCGGTCAAGACGCCCACCACAATCCACGCGACGCTGCAATTTCAGAGCGGCGCTGTCATCACACTTCTGGCCAGTTGGGATGTGTGGTCGCACACACACAGCAATATGGAACTTTACGGGGAGACCGGCACGCTCTACGTTCCCGACCCGAATTTCTTTGGCGGCGACGTGCGGGTGACATCGCAAGACGAAGATGCGGAATTGCCCCACTGGGACCACCCGTTCTCGGTTCCCAATGAAGATGACAGGGCAAACTACCGTGCCGCAGGGCTATCGGATATGGCAATAGCACTCCAAGAGGGGCGGCCGCACCGCTGCAACGCAGAGTTCGCCCACCACGTCGTCGATGTCATGACGTCGATCCTGCAAGCGGGTGAAGCCGGTCATCGAGTGACTGTTCAGTCGACCTGCACTCGACCAGAACCACTTGACGGAGCGGCAGCACGAGCCCTTCTGAGCGGCGGATAAAAACGCATTCGGCGCCTTGATGCAGAAGAATGTGAACTAGGGCAAACCAAAGCGGGGAGCGTTCGAACTGCGGACGCTCCTATCGTTTCTGCGAAACGACTGCCGCCCAGTGCTTTGCTCAGAAGACTGTGGGTCTTTCTTACGAAAGGCCTGTGGCGGAGAGACAGGGATTCGAACCCTGGGTGGGCTTGCACCCACAACGGTTTTCGAGACCGCCCCGTTCGACCACTCCGGCACCTCTCC
>CAWUIP010000244.1:0-3714 GCA_963922415.1 uncultured Aliishimia sp.
GGCCTCGGCTGGCCCAATCCGCACGGCTTCATCGGCCACCCGCGTGTGCAGCGCGCCTTTGTCCGCGTCCGAGTACACGGCGACACACGCGATCCCCATCCGCTGGGCTGTCCGCGCCACTCGGCAGGCAATCTCGCCCCGGTTTGCGATCAAGATTTTCTGGATCATCGCGGTCTCACCATCTGTGGTCGCGCGCGCTGGGCTTGCCGTGCATTGGCGGTGCGTTGCGGTCTCATGACTTTGCCAGTTGCGCGGCGGCCTCTGCGCGCCAGCTGTCCTCCCACCGCGACAAGGCGGGGCGATTTTCAGTCATATCGGCAGCCCCCCACAGGATGCGCGCCTTGTCCATCTCTTCGGTCACTTCGTTGTCGGGGCAGATGATATAGAAATCGCCCTGCGCAAGGTCCCGGCACATGCGCGCCACGACCTCTTCGGGCCGCCAAGCCCCCGGCTGGTGGTCGCGGTGGCCCGTTGTTGTCCAGCCGGGTACCAGAAGATGCGCGGAAATCTCAGGCCGTTCGCTGCGCAGGTGGTGCTGCAGCAACTCGGTATAGGTCTTCAGCGCAGACTTCGCCATATTGTAGATCGGGTGGCCCGGCGGGTTGGTGATCCCCTGCTTTGACCCGACATTGATGATCATGCCTTGGGTCATCTGCGGCAAGACGGCCTGCACACCGTTCACCACCCCGAAAAGATTGATGTCCATCGCGCGGCGCCACGCGTCGAGGGGCGCATCGAAGCCCATTCCCAGCCTCGTGGCGGCGTTGTTCACCAAGACGGATGCGGGCCCGACCTCCTCCGCGAGCGCGGCCATCGTCGCGCTGTCCGACACATCCACAGTGCAGGCCAAGACATCGCCACCGGCCAATTCCACCGTGGTTTCGAGCTCTGCCGTGTCGACGTCAACCGCCACAACGCGCATGCCGCGCCCCGCAAAGTCGCGCACCATGGCCCGTCCGATGCCCAAAGCCGCCCCTGTGACAATGGCCGTGTTTCCGGCAGCAAAGATGGCGTCGAACCGCGCCTTGGCAGTGGCTGTGTCTGTCATGAGGATCTCCTCTCCTTCGTGGCGCGCGGGCCGGATTTACATCCGGAAGACGCCAAATTTCGTCTCTTCTATGGGCGCGTTCAGTGCCGTGCGCAGGCTCAGCGCCAGGACCGCGCGCGATTTCCGCGGGTCGATGATACCATCATCCCAAAGCCGGGCAGAGGCATAAAGCGGGTGCGATTGTTCGGTGAACATGTCGATTGTGGGTTGCTTGAAGGCGGCCTCTTCGGCCTCGGACCACGTGCCCCCACCCCGCTCAATCGCGTCGCGCTTGACGGTGGCCAAAACGCCCGCGGCCTGCGCGCCGCCCATCACGGAAATGCGGGAGTTGGGCCAAGTCCACAGAAAGCGCGGGCTATAGGCGCGCCCTGCCATGCCATAGTTGCCCGCCCCGAAAGAGCCTCCGACCAGCATCGTGATCTTCGGCACAGACGTTGTGGCCACGGCTGTGACCATCTTGGCCCCATGCCGCGCGATGCCTTCGTTTTCATACTGCCGCCCGACCATAAACCCCGTGATATTCTGCAAGAAAACCAGTGGGATGCGGCGCTGCGAGCAAAGCTCGACAAAGTGGGCGCCCTTCACTGCAGCCTCTGAAAAGAGCACGCCATTGTTAGCAATGATCCCAACCGGGCAGCCCATCACATGGGCAAAGCCCGTCACCAGCGTTTCGCCATAGCGCGGTTTGAATTCATCAAAGCGAGAGCCATCGACAAGCCGCGCGATCACCTCGCGGATATCGTAGGGCGTGCGCAGGTCTGCGGGTACGACGCCTAAGAGTTCGTCAGGGTCATAGGCCGGATCCTCGGGCGCTGCCCATTGGACGGTCTCGGGGCGCGCCCGGTTCAGGTGCGACACAGCACGCCGCGCCAAAGCCAGCGCGTGGGTGTCGTCTTCGGCCAGATAGTCCGCGACGCCCGACAGCCGCGTATGCACATCACCGCCGCCCAAGTCTTCGGCACTCACGATCTCGCCCGTGGCGGCCTTCACCAAAGGCGGACCGGCGAGAAAGATCGTGCCCTGCTCTTTGACGATGATCGTCACATCGGACATGGCCGGGACATAGGCGCCGCCTGCGGTGCACGAGCCCATCACAACAGCGATCTGTGGAATGCCCTTGGCCGACATGTTGGCCTGATTGAAGAAGATCCGGCCAAAGTGGTCGCGGTCGGGAAAGACCTCATCCTGGTTGGGCAGGTTCGCGCCGCCGCTGTCCACCAGGTAGATGCACGGGAGCAGATTGGCCTCGGCGATCTCTTGGGCGCGCAGGTGCTTTTTCACCGACATCGGGTAGTATGTCCCGCCCTTTACGGTGGCGTCGTTGCAAACCACCATCACCTCTTGGCCCGCGACCCGGCCAATGCCTGCGATCACGCCTGCCGCTGGGGCCGCGCCACCGTAAAGCCCATGCGCCGCGGTGGCCCCAATCTCCAAAAACGGAGAGCCGGGATCCAAAAGGCCCGCCACCCGGTCGCGCGGCAGCAATTTGCCTCGTGCCACGTGCCGTGCCCGCGCCTTTTCGCCGCCCCCCTGTGCCGCGTGTGCCGCCGCCTCGGCCACATCGGCCAGGACCTCCAGGTGGGCGGCTTCGTTTGCGGCAAAGGCCTCTGACGTGGGACTGATCTGCGAGACAAGTTTCATGCGGCATCTTCCGTTTCGGCAATCGCGCGGGCTTTGAGCGCTTTGCGGATGACTTTCCCGGTGACGGTCATCGGCAGCGCCTCCAGAAAGGTAACCTCGCGCGGGTAGCTGTGTTGGGCAAGCCGCGACTTGACCCAGTCCTGCAACGCGGGGCCGGTGGCTGTCGCGCCGGGTTTCAGCACCACATAGGCCTTCACGATCTCGGTGCGCAGGGGATCGGGCTTGCCGACCACGCCCACGGTGGCCACAGCCGGGTGCGTCAACAGGCAGTCTTCGATCTCTGCCGGGCCGATCCGGTAGCCGGATGAGGTGATCACGTCATCCTCGCGGCCCACAAAGCGCAGAAAGTCACCTTCCCACTGGCCCCGATCCCCGGTGAGCATCCAGTCGCCGCGGAACTTGTCGGCCGTGGCGTTGGGCCGGTTCCAATATTCCAGCATCATCGAGGCCGCGCCGCGCGCAACGGCCACATCGCCCTCGCCCGTCGTGGGGCGCCCATCCGCGTCCAAGACGGCGAGGTCAAACCCCGGAACCGGCTTGCCGATACATCCCGGGTGCGGCGCGAAGTCGGCAGCGCAAGAGGAGGCCACCATGTTGCATTCGGTTTGGCCGTAAAACTCGTTGACCGTGACGCCAAAGGCGCGGTCCCCCCAGGCCAGCATCTCGGCCCCCAACGGCTCCCCGCCCGACGCGACAGAGCGCAGCCCAGGAATGCCTTGCTCCGCCGCCTTCAGCATGCGCAAAGCCGTCGGCGGAAAGAACACATTGCGCACGCCCGCGTCGGCACAGAGGGCGGCACAGGCGTCCGGCGTGAATTTCTCCATCCGCGCGGCGACCACAGGCACGCCCAGCGCAAGCCCGGTCAGCGCCACATCAAAAAGCCCGCCAATCCAGGCCCAATCTGCAGGGGTCCAGAGCACATCACCGGGTTGGCCCAAATGGTTATGGCTGATCGACACCCCCGGCAGGTGCCCGGTGAGGATGCGATGGCCGTGCAGCGCGCCCTTGGGCGCCCCCGTCGTGCC
>CAWUIP010000245.1:0-3703 GCA_963922415.1 uncultured Aliishimia sp.
TCGGTTTCAATCTCGGCCATGATGTCACCGGAGGCGACGGTGTCGCCTTCCTTGACCAGCCATTTTGCAAGCGTGCCTTCCTCCATCGTCGGGGATAGGGCGGGCATGAGAATTTCGGTTGCCATTGGTTCGTGTCCCCCCTCAGGCGTAAATGTCTGTATAGAGCGCGTCGACGCTGGGCTCGGGGCTCTCTTTGGCGAAATCGGCAGAGGCGTTGACGATGTCTTTGATCTCTTTGTCGATCGCTTTGAGGTCGTCTTCGGTCGCGTGTTTGCCGGTCAGAAGCATGGCGCGGACGCCCTCAATCGGGTCGCGCTCTTCGCGCATTTTCTGGACCTCTTCGCGGGTGCGGTACTTCGCGGGGTCGGACATGGAGTGGCCCCGGTAGCGGTAGGTTTTGATCTCGAGGATGTAGGGGCCTTTGCCCGCGCGGCAGTGCGCCACGGCGGTTTCGCCAGCAGCTTTGACCGCGAGCACGTCCATTCCATCGACAATCTCGCCGGGGATGCCGAAGGGCGCGCCGCGTGTGTGGATGTCTTCGGTGGAGGTGGAGCGGTTTTGCGAGGTGCCCATGGCGTATTGGTTGTTTTCAATCACGAACACCACCGGCAGGTCCCAGAGGGCTGCCATGTTGAAGGTCTCGTAGACCTGACCCTGGTTCGCCGCGCCATCGCCGAAATAGGTGAATGTCACGCGCCCGTTTTCGTTATACTTGTCAGCGAATGCGAGGCCCGCGCCCAAGGGCACCTGCGCGCCGACGATGCCGTGACCGCCATAAAAGTGCTTTTCGGACGAGAACATGTGCATCGACCCGCCCTTACCTTTGGAGTAGCCGCCCTCACGCCCGGTGAGTTCAGCCATCACGCCGTTGGGGTCCATCCCGCAGGCCAGCATGTGGCCGTGGTCGCGGTAAGAGGTGATGCGCTTGTCGCCTTCTTCTGCGGCGGCCTCTAAGCCCACCACAACGGCTTCTTGCCCGATATAGAGGTGACAAAACCCGCCGATAAGGCCCATTCCGTAAAGCTGCCCGGCTTTCTCTTCAAAGCGTCGGATCAGCAGCATGTCTCGGTAATACGCTTTGAGCTCATCCGCCGACACGTTCGGCTTTTTGGTGGTCTTGCGCGCGGCCATATCCGCACCTCCTCCGGCAATAGTTTAGCGTTAAACTATCTTCTAAAGTAATCTTCGCCGGAAAGCGAGATACTTCTCGTCGCACCTGGCTTGCGCTGCGTGCATAGCCGAATTGCCCACGTTAGTGGGCCGCGCAAGACTCGCGATTAAGGAATGTTTGAAGGCCGGTTTCGGGGTCGTCGGTGAAGATTTCCTCTGTAACCTCAAGGCTTTGGATGCGATCAAAGCGAAAGGTGCGAAAGTCTTGCCGCAGGGTGCACCAGGCCGAGAACATCCAGCCGTCTGTGAGGCTCCAGATCACCAGGGGATGCACGCGCCGCGCGGAATGGGTGTCGCCTGCGTCTTTATAGACCATGCGGACGATGCGGCGGGTGCGAATGGCGTCGCGGATTGCGCTGATATCAGGGGAAGCGCCTTTTTGGTCGTTCAGGCTGAAATAGGGGGCATCGGTCAGAGTGCGTTCTTCCGGCGACGGCAAGCCCGCTTGCAGCTTGGCGCGGGCTTCGCGGGCGGCGGTGACCAGGATCGGATCGCCGGTGCGTTCCACAAAGGCCAGGCCGACTGCCAGCGCGTCGATCTGGTCATGGGTGAAGGTGACCGAAGGCAGATCAAAGCCGGGTCGCAGAAGGTATCCCACGCCTGCTTCGCCATCGATGGGCAGGCCCGAGCCCTGAAGATGTGCGATGTCGCGATAGATCGTGCGCACGCTGACCTCCAGCGCTTGGGCCAGATCCTCGGCCCGGCAGAGCCCGCGCGCGCGCATCTCGTTGACAAGTCGGAACAATCGTTCAGCGCGTCGCATGGGCCTCTGCCGGATTTGGGTTGGGTTAAGTATTGGCCAGCTTGCGGGCGAGGCCAAGCAATTGATCGATCTATTGCGCCGCGGTGGCTTCAATCTCGAACAACAAGGGGGGCAGGGCAAGGCGGGTGACACCGATCAGGCTCATCGGTGGTGCGACGCCTGCGGGGCCGAAGGCTTGGCCCAAAAGGTCGAAGTTCTTCAGCGCGTCATCGACATTGGTGGCATAGATCGTCAGGCGGATCACATCACCATAGTCCATGCCTGCGCCGTCCAAGACGGTTTTAAGATTGTCGAGGGCCAGGGTGATTTGGGCGCGCATGTCGCCTGCGTGTTGCGGCGCGCCCTCGGCATCGACGGCGGTTTGTCCGGCGACGATCAACTGGCGCGCGGTGCCTTCGATCATTTCGGCTTGGTTGTAGCCCAGGGGCAGGGACCAGGGCCAAGGGTTTACGGCGGTGCGTTGCATCTGTGGTGCTCCATCAAGTTGGTGATGGGGGTAGACACCACAGTCCTCCTGACAGCGTGCTGACAGGAGTGATCCTAGTTGTATTCTTCGATGACGATTTCGTCGGACCGCAGCGCGCCCAGAACAGAGCGGGCTTGTTCGTCAAGCAGATCCAAATCCAAATACCCATCCGACAGGCGGCGGGTGAGGTTTTCCATCCGTGCGACTTCGGTTTGGACTTGCGAGAGTTGCCAGCGCAGATCGCGCGCCTCGGCCTCGATTTCGGCGCGGCGGAAGAGGCCATAGTCACCCTGCACAGCCGCGAAGGTGAAATAGAGGCCAAGCGCGAAGGCCACTGCGAAAAACAGGACCGGGCCAAACGCCAACGCGTTGCTGCGAAGAAGGGTCGTCGCCATCGGGATCTCTCTGCCTCAAAGCACCTCTTTGCGGGCGCATGAAGGTGTTATGCCACAGGTGATTCGCCCTGTGAATCCCCTTTCTTTCAATATTTTGTGCGCAATGGCGGGGCTTGGCGGCGCAAACATGTCGTGCGCCGCAGGCGCGCCTTTGGATCAGGTCTTTTGCAGGAACATCTTCGCGATGCCCGCCGACCAGCGCCGGGGCAAGAGCCGGGGGAGCAGGGCAAAGATCTTGTTCATGATCCCCGGCACCACGACCCGGCGGCCAATCCGCGCCTCGAGCCAGCCCTCTTCGGCCACGTCAAAGGCTTTCATCGGCTTGCCAAACTGCAGCGCGCGCATGGACTTCATATCGGCTGCTTCGAAGAACTCGGTGGCTGTCACACCCGGGCAGAGCGCTGTGACCGTGACAGTCGTGCCCTCCAGCTCGGTCGCGACCGCCTCGCTGAGATGCAGCACGAAGGCTTTGGTGGCGTGGTAGACGGCCATGTTGGGGCCCGGCATGAAACCCGCGGCAGAGGCCACGTTCAGGATGCGTGCCTTCTCCAGGCCCGACATGTGCGGGATGGCCAGTTTCATCAGCCGGGTGAGGCTGACCAGGTTCACTTGGATGGAGGCCAGTTCCCGCTCCCACGTCGCCGCGTCCGCAAAATCGCCATTCGAGCCCAGGCCCGCATTGTTGACCAGCACATCAATCTCGCGCCCGTCGGCGGTGGCCTCGGCCCAAAGGCGGTCTGCCTCGGCAAGATCGCTCAGGTCTGCGGGGATCACGATCACGTCAAGCCCTTGGGCGCGGATCTCTTCTGCGAGCGCGTCAAGCTTGTCTTTCGAGCGCGCGGTGAGAATCATGTTGCGGTTTTCGCGCGCGGCGAGGTGGGCGAATTGAACGCCCAAACCAGTCGACGC
>CAWUIP010000246.1:0-3613 GCA_963922415.1 uncultured Aliishimia sp.
ACAGGGCGCATAAACTCCACAATCGGATCAAACCAACCGCGCGCCCAATTGGTCAGACCCATGGCATAGCCCAGCGGCACGCCCAGCAAGGTTCCAAACAAGAACCCCAACAGAACGCGTTGCAGCGAGATCCAGGTGTGCTCCCACAAGGTGAAGTTGCGGTAGCCTTCCGAGTTCAGCTCGCCAAACCGCGCGACGGTCACTTCGGGCGCAGGCAGATAGAGCCGCTGCATCCGCTGCCCTGTCATCGGCTCGAAGTAGGGCGTGCCTTTATCCGTCAGGCCCACTGTGCCTTCGGGAATGCGGATCGCCTCACCCGGTTCAATCGGCGTGCCGTTAAACGCGGTGACAAGGGCACCATCGCCTTTCTTGATCTCGTCATTGCCTCGCACCGGTATGATTTTGTAACCATACCGCGGCATCACGATGCTGTCGTTCTTGGCAAAGCCATCCCCAGGCTCGACCTCGGGCTTTGATGGAATAACGCCCGGATTTCCGTCTGCATCCAGCGATTGCACAATGTCTTCGCGGTACACCAGCACCGTCACATCGGCGTCGTCGGTTGTCCCGTCAGCGGCTGTGGACGTGTAGGTGAAGGTCACGGTCCCCTCATAAGGCGATGGTGCCTTGGGCAAGGGCAGTGTCGAGTTGGTAAAGGCCACCCAGATCAGGAAGATTGTAATGATCGACAAAACACTGGCGACCCTGTTGGCCTTCACAGCGCTTTCATCGCCGAACGTGACAGTTTTCAGCGCGGTATAGTCGACCCGATCGAAGAACGACTTGGTAACAAACCGCACCACGACAAAGCAGCCCAGAAACGCTGCGACATAGATGAATAGAACAACAGCGCCGGTCATGCGTTTTCCTCCGTCCGGCCCATGATTTCTTCTTCCATGTTCCAGATCATTTCGAGAATTTCTTCACGCGTCGGCGTGTAATCGGCGTGCTTTTTGACATCGCGCAGGTCGTTGCCCACGCCAAGATCCGCGAAAGGAAGCCGGTATTCTTTGTGCACGCGCCCAGGCCGCGGCGCCATGACCAACAGGCGCTCGCCCAGCAGCAGCGCTTCTTCGACAGAGTGCGTGATAAGGATGATCGTCTTGCCGGTCTCTTTCCACAGATCCAGCACAAGGCTTTGCATCTTTTCGCGCGTCAACGCGTCCAAGGCGCCCAGCGGCTCGTCCATCAGAATCACATCGGGATCATTGGCAAGACAGCGGGCCAAGGCCACGCGCTGCTGCATCCCACCGGACAATTCGTAGATTGCCTTCTCTTTGAAGTCCTTCAGCCCCACGACTTCGAGAAGGTGTTCGACCTTGTCACGACTTTCTGCACGGCTGACGCCCTTCATATCGGGACCAAAGCTTACGTTGTCGCGGACATTCATCCACTCGAACAAGGCACCTTGCTGGAACACCATCCCACGTTCGGGGCTGGGGCCTTCAACAGGATTTTCGTTCAGCGTGATGCGTCCTTCAGTGGGGGCCAAAAACCCGGCCACGATGTTCAAAAGCGTGGTCTTACCACAGCCCGATGGACCCAGAACGCTCATCAACTCGCCCGTTTTGATGTCGAGCGTCACATTCTTCAACGCCTGAACATGTCCGCCATTGGGCAGGTCAAAGCGCATCGAGATATCATCAATAAGAAGGCCAGACATTGGTCACTCCCCGTCCCAAGGCCAAAAGGAGGACGGGCCGCGCCGTGCAGCCCGTCCAAGGATCCACTTACTCAGACAGTGGGCCCACGTTCACGTTGTCTGCATAAGACGCTTTGGCCGCATCGATGGAGCCTGCGTTCACGAAGACGTCTGCAACGCCCTTCATGAACTCTTGCGCGCCGCCACCCAGCCACTTGGCCGACAGCTGATCGTCCACTGTTGGGAAGACGAATGTCGAGATCGTCGCCATCGTGTCATCTTCGGACATGCCCGCGTCTTTCGCGATCACGGGCAGCATTTTCGCGTGGTTGGCTTCATCGGCCCACATCGCGTTTGCTTGCGCTGTCACGTCGAGGAATTGCGCAACAACGTCGGAGTTCTCAGCGACATAGGATGTTGGTGCAGAGGTCACGTCGAAGACGAGAATGCCCAACTCTTCCTTTTCAGCGCCGGTCAGCAACACGTTGCCGGACTCTTTCATGCGGCGCAGCGCACCGCCCCAGCCGCAGGCCATGTCCACAGCACCTTGTGCCAGAGCCGCTTGACCCTCTGCAGGCGCCATGTCGACAACGGTCAGGCCGTCAACGGCGACACCAAAGTGGCTCATTTGCTTGAGGAAGCCGTAGTGAGCCGCCGTGCCGAGTGGCACAGCCACTTTCTTGCCAGCCAGTTCGCCTGCGCTGCTTTTGTCGATTTCCAGGTCAGAGCGCACAACGCAGTTGTCGTTGTCAGAGTAGCTTACAGCCACGTCGATGATCTGCAGGTCTTGGCCGGCGGAGGTCGCGACCACAAAGGGTGGCACACCTTGGCTGACGGAAATCTGCACGTCGCCGGACGCCATCGCAGCCGACATTGCAGTGCCTGTGTCGAAGCTGACCCAGTTGATCTCTGCGCCCATGGCTTCTTCGTACATGCCTTCGGCTTTTGCGAACTGGAACGGCATTGGCCACTCCAAGAAGTAGCCCACAGTGATTGCGTGACCGTCTGCCGTGGCCGAGGTCGCGCCAGCAAGAACTGCAAGGCCAGCAGCGGCGCCCATCAGTTTGGATTTGAGTGTCATAAACAGGTATCTCCCAGTTTGTTCCGCCGCGTGAAGCTGCGGTTTTTGTGCTGCGCATACCACATGCGCACGGCGACAGCAGGCATACGCCCACCAACGCGCTGCTTATGATGAAGGCGTAAGCCTGTTTTGCAATCAATCCTTTTCTTTCGTGAACGGGTGCACAACGCGTTCAATTTTCCGCCAAATCAAGCCCGCGCCCGACAGAAAGGCATTTGATTTTGTTCACAAATTTTAAACCAATTAGGAAAAAACACCATGTTCAGACCGGGATCTGGACCGATATTGCGCTTTGATCTGGCCCTAAACAAGCTGCCCGGAATCGCGGCTAAGTGACTGGTAATTCAGCTTTGGGGTGATTTTCGCCCCACC
This sequence comes from uncultured Aliishimia sp., assembly GCA_963922415.1. Classification (GTDB taxonomy): domain Bacteria; phylum Pseudomonadota; class Alphaproteobacteria; order Rhodobacterales; family Rhodobacteraceae; genus Aliishimia. Next base: position 3,096 of record CAWUIP010000246.1, read on the forward strand.
CGGGCACCTACCAACACGAGGGGAATGATGATGGACGGCACGTTCAATGAAAACGATCTGAGCCACGTGGTCGAAGCAGATCGCGCGCATATCTGGCATCATTTGATCCAACATAAGCCTTTTGAAACGAACGACCCGCGCATCATCGTCGAAGGCAAGGGCATCTACGTTTGGGACCAAAAGGGCAAAGAGCATCTGGACTGTGTGTCAGGCGGTGTCTGGACGGTGAATGTGGGCTATGGGCGTGAGCGGATCGCCAAGGCCGTCTACAACCAGCTGATCAAAATGAATTACTTTGCGGGCTCTGCGGGCTCGATCCCTGGCGCCATATTCGCTGAGCGTCTAATCGAGAAGATGCCCGGCCTGAGCCGCGTGTACTATATGAATTCGGGGTCTGAGGCGAACGAGAAAGCCTTCAAAATGGTCCGTCAAATCGCGCACAAGCGCTACGGCGGCAAGAAGCATAAGATCCTGTACCGTGACCGCGACTATCACGGGACCACAATTGCGTGCCTGTC
>CAWUIP010000247.1:0-3586 GCA_963922415.1 uncultured Aliishimia sp.
TGCGCGGCGTGCTGATCGACGATGACAATGCCGTCCTGGGTCTGCGCAATCACGTAGGTCTCATGAACCTGCGCGCGCGCGGCACCCAAGGGCTGATCCACAGGGTCCGGTTGCGCCGAATCTTCCGGCGCAGCCTCTTGCGGCTCAACACGGGCATAGACCGGTGCGATTTCGGCAAAACCCATCGTTGGCGCCGCCGCCGGGCGCTCTATCCCGGCCCGGTCCATCTGATAGACCCGCGCAGGCCCAACGGGCTCGGCACGCATCGCGCCAAGGGTGGCAGCCGCCACAGTGCTGGACGCGCGATGCCCTGCCTCTGCCAGCGCATGACGCAAGCCAGAGACGATCAGACCGCGCACCAGGCCGGGGTCGCGGAACCGCACCTCTGACTTGGCGGGGTGTACGTTCACGTCCACCCGCGTCGGCGGGCAGGTCACGAACAGGGCCGCTGCCGGATGGCGGTCGCGACTGAGAAAATCGGAATACGCCGCCCGCAGTGCGCCCACCAAAAGCTTGTCGCGCACAGGGCGCCCATTAACAAAAAGGTACTGCGCCACCGCTGATCCACGCGAATAGGTCGGTAAGGCCGCATAGCCGGTCAAGCGCACATCCTCGCGCGTGGCATCAATCTGCAGCGCATTTTCGGCAAACTCTCGGCCCAAAACGGTGCGCAACCGCCCGTGCAAGGCGGCGAACATGTCGCCTGTTTCCGCATCCGCCCGGAACATCACACGCGGCGCATCGGATGACACATCGCGCAAGGTGAAAGAAATCGACGGCTCGGCCATGGCAAGACGGCGTATCACGTCCCCGATGGCCTGGGCCTCGGCCCGGTCGGTGCGCAGAAACTTCAACCGCGCGGGCGTGGCGTAAAAGAGATCACGCAGGGTCACGGTGGTTCCCGCGTTCAGCGCGGCGGGCGCCACAGCAGAGGCGTCACCGCCATCAACCTGGACCTCGCAGCCTTCATCGCCTGCCCGGCGTGTTGTGACGGTTAGCCGTCCGACCGCGCCCAGGCTGGGCAAGGCTTCACCGCGAAACCCAAAGGATTGGATGTTCAGCAGGTCCGAGCCATCGATTTTGGACGTCGCGTGGCGCGAGAGGGCGAGCGGCAGATCCTCAGGCGTCATGCCGCACCCGTCATCGACCACGCGGATCAACCGCTTGCCACCATCCGCATAATCCACGGTGATGCGCCGCGCGCCCGCGTCGATCGCGTTTTCCACCAGTTCCTTGACCGCGGAAGCCGGGCGTTCAACCACTTCACCGGCCGCAATCCGGTTGATTGCGGTCTCGTCCAACTGCCGGATGACCGGCAAATCAGCGCCTATCTTGGGGTCGGTTAAAGCCATACCGCAAAACCTAGCATGGCCCGACCTGAGTCTGCCAGCCAGAATTCGCGCCTATTCTGCGTCCAGCTCCAGATCTTTTGGGTCATAGACATGGCGGCCCGTGGGGCTGGGCCGCGCGACCTTGAGCGCCCAGATACGCCGCACATCATCCAGCCCCAGATCTGGATTGTCCGCCAGAAAATCCCGCGTGTATTGATTGAATTGGTTGTGATCGGCGATCTTTGACTGAAACCCAGGCGCGGCCTTTCGCGCCTTCATCGCGCGGTATTCCTCGCACGCCTCGGCAAGGGTCCGCCCTGCATTGGCCTTCATCCAAGCCATAAACTCGATGTTGAATTTAAACCCGTCGCCCAACTGCGCCTTAAAGAAACGCCGCACGTTCTGCGAGTTCTTATAGCTGTCCGTGATGACCGTTTCGGGTGTCAGGTCTGCGCTGTGCCAGTCAAATTTTGACGCCGAAGGCATCACCGCATCGCCGGGAAACGTCGTTTCGCCCGTATCCAAATAGTGCGCGATCCGGTCCAGAATTTGGAACTTTCCACCCGTGGTCTTCAGACCCAGCGTCTTGGCGTGGGCGACAAGATCAGATTTTAGCCAATACCATTGACGCAGGTCACTCCCTGTCTTGAGGGTGTCGATGGGCGGCTTTTCCGGGGATTTTGAAGCCATGTCACTCAGACGCGCCGCGAAACCAGGCCACGATTTGGGCGCGCTCGACCTCTTCCATATAAGATAAGTTCGCAGGCGGCATCGCGTGGCTGATCCCGGATTGCAGGTAAATCGCCTGCGCGTGATGGGCGATCTGGGCCTCGGTCTCGAGCCGGACGCCTTTGGGCGGCCAATGAAGCCCTTCCCAAACCGGTTCGGCCGCATGGCACATCGAACAGCGCCCCAGCACGATGTCTGTAACATCCTCAAACCCGTCCGCCGCTGCAAAGCGCGTGGCCACAGCGCTCAACTCTGGATCATCTTCGGAAAAAGGGGCCGTGCTCAGCCACATGATCACCAGAAAGATGACCGTCGTCAGGCCCCAGGTCCAATGCGGGTTACCTTTGCGCGCGTGTACCGTGTTGAAATAGTGCCGGATCGTGACCCCCATCAGAAAGACGAGGCTTGCAATCACCCAGTTCAGCTCGGTCGCGAAGGCCAAGGGATAGTGGTTCGACAACATCAAGAAGATGACCGGCAGGGTCAGGTAGTTGTTATGGGTCGAGCGTTGCTTGGCGATATAGCCGTATTTGGCGTCCGGCGTGCGCCCCGCAATGAGGTCGGCCACCACAATTTTTTGGTTGGGGATGATGATCATTGCGACGTTGCCGGTCATCAGCGTTGCGGTGAAAGCGCCCAGGTGCAAAAGGGCTGCCCGCCCTGAAAACACTGACGTGTAAAAGATCGACATCGCGACGATCAACAGGAACAAAAGCCCCATCAGCAGGGTCATGTTGTCCCCCAGCCGCGACTTGCACATCAGGTCATAGACGACCCAGCCAAAGACCAGCGAGGCGACCGAGATGGCGATGGCCTGCCAGACCGCAAGGTCTGCCACCGCCGGGTCGATCAGGTAAAACTCTGCCCCAAAGTAGTAGAGCACGACCAAAAGGGCGAAACCTGAAAACCAGGTCCAATAGCTTTCCCACTTAAACCAGACCAGCCCGTCCGGCATTTGGTCCGGAGCCACGAGGTACTTCTGAACGTGATAGAAGCCGCCGCCATGCACCTGCCACTCTTCCCCATCTGCGCCAGAGGCGAGGTTGCGGTCGCGGTGCAGGCCCAGATCCAGCGCTATGAAGTAAAAGCTGGACCCAATCCACGCGATGCCCGTGATGACATGGAGCCACCGCAAGGCGAACTCGGCCCAGGCCCCAAAGGCGGCAAGGTCATACATCAGGCGCGCTCTCCAGCTTTTGCCGGGCCACGCTACTTCTCTGCGCGCGCCAAGGGAAGTGCGCCGCAGCGCCGCGCCGTTTTGCTGGCTAGTCGTAGCTTAGATGTTGGGCTTTGCCACGGAACACCGTGTAGGCGAGCGCGGTGTAGGCCAAGATCATCGGCAGCACGAAACAGGTGCCGATCAAGATGATAAACAGGCTCTCGGAGGCAGAGGCGGCTTCATAGATCGTCAACTTCTCGGGCACCACGAAGGGGTAGAAACTGTAGGCCAGGCCAAAGAATGCCAGCACAAAGAGCGTGATCGTGGCCGCAAACGGCACCCAAGCATAGCTGTCATCGGCAGTGGG
>CAWUIP010000248.1:0-3572 GCA_963922415.1 uncultured Aliishimia sp.
CCCGCCGCCGCCACCACCGCCGCCATACCCACCGCCGCCGCCTTCGCCGCGCGAATCCAGAAGCGTCAACTCGCCACGATAGGGGCGCAGCACAACCTCTGTAGAATAGCGATCCTGACCCGACTGGTCTTGCCACTTCCGGGTCTCTAGCTGACCTTCCAGATACACTTTGGACCCTTTGCGCAGATATTGTTCTGCAATCCGCGCGAGCGGTTCCGAGAAGATGGCAACGCGGTGCCATTCGGTGCGTTCGCGGTTCTCGCCTGTATTGCGGTCTTTCCAGCGCTCCGAGGTCGCAATGCTTAGATTGCAGACCTTCCCGCCGTTCTGAAACGTGCGCACTTCTGGGTCATTGCCCAGATTGCCCACCAAAATGACCTTGTTCACGGATCCTGCCATGGTGTGCTCCCCTCATATTTATTGCCGAATCCACGGCATGCAGCGTCTGGCGAGATTACCAAGCCTCAGTCGGAATTAAAGCACAGTTAACCACGTGTGCGTGTTGCGCGATGTTAACCCTCTGGTCACACTGCGGCATTTCATGATAACAGGCCCCCAAGCGGGACGTATGGGGACGTGTCATATGTGGAATAAGGTAACGCCGATTTTGGCGCTCGGCCTAAGCCTGGCGATTGCGCCAATGGCCGAGGCCGACATCTTTTCCACAAAGAACAAATCGCGACTTTTCAAGTCGCAGACCAAGGTTCTCGATACCCGGGCCAAGGAGCAATACAAGGCCAGCGTGCGGCTTCAGCCGCCGCAAGTGCACACGCCCAGCAAATGGGACGCGGGCACCAAGCGGTACAATGGCCGTTATAAGGGCAAATTCCTTGAAGTTGCGAAGTCCGCCGCGCGCCGTCATGGCGTGCCGGAGGATCTGTTTTTGCGTCTGGTGCAGCAGGAATCGAACTGGAAGCCCAACGCGCGTTCGCACAAGGGTGCCATCGGTTTGGCGCAGTTGATGCCGTTTACTGCCGAATATCTTGGTGTGAACCCGCATGATCCAGCGCAAAACTTGGAAGGTGGCGCGCGCTATCTCAAGGAACAGTACCGCGAGTTTGGCAGCTGGCGTTTGGCCTTGGCGGCTTACAACGCGGGTCCGGCGGCAGTGAAGAAGTACAATGGCGTGCCGCCCTTCCGCGAAACGCGCAACTACGTCAAGAAGATCTGGGGCAGTTGAGCGCACCCCAGATGTGAGGCCTTGCCCGCCACCGGATCGCGCATATCTGTCCTTTATGAATGCGGAAGTTCTTTATAACGGCAAATGTCCGATTTGCGCGGCGGAGATTGCGCATTACCAGCGCTATGCGGCGGCGCGTGCCCTGCCGCTGCGCTTTGTGGACTTTCACGACACCGATCTGACCGCTTGGACGCTGACCGAAGCGCAGGCCGGGCGCCGCTTGCATGTCCGGCGCGGGGAGCAGCTTTACAGCGGTGTCGATGCCTTCATTGAGCTTTGGTCCGAGATGCCGCGCTATGCCTGGATTGCGCGCATCGTGGCGCTGCCGGGGCTACGGCAGGTCTGTGGTTGGGGCTATAATCACGTGCTGGCGTCGGCTTTCTACCATGCACATCTGCGACGGCAACGCCGGGCGCTCACCTAGTAATTTGCAGCCGTCTGGCGGACCTTGGCAATGCGTTGCGCATTGGGCGGGTGTGTTCCCAAAAAGCGGTCACCGGGATCTGGAATCCGGTTGAAGAATTGCGCGCCCTTGATCGGGTCATAGCCGGACTTGATCGTTAGAATTGTCCCAAGCTCGTCGGCCTCCAACTCGAATTCCTTCGAATACGTGCGCGCGCCCACTTGCGCGCCGAGCTCTTGTGCGGACTGAACAGCGGTTGGATCGCCCCCAGACAGTGTGGCGAGGCCAGAAAAAATCACCGCGCCAGCCAGTGCGTTTTGCTGTTGGCGCGCGATGTGGCCCCGGATGTGGTGCGCGGCCTCGTGGCTCATAACAAAGGCCAACTCGTCGGCATTGCGCGCATCCGCAATCAACGCGATCGTGAACGCGATAATCGGGCGCCCATTTTTGTCCAACGTCTGATACGCGTTCGGCGGTTGCTTGACGTTGTCATCGACAACGATGCGAAAGTCGCAGTTTACACCCTGGGTCATTGCGCGGCACTCTCGCTCTGCCACCGGCTCCACGCGCCGTGTCACCTCGACAAAGGCACGCGAGGCTTGATTTGCCGACAAGGCTGCGCCGGTGGCAGCCGTGTTCGGCTGAGCGGTTGGCTGGGTCACGACGCTTTCATCGCAAGCGACCAAGGCCAAAAAGCTCAAGCAAGAAAGGACAGATGCGCGCAACATGTGGGTCTCCGCTCAAAACGCCGGTAAGAGTGTATCATGTGAATGCAGTACTGCCACCCCTCTCACGAAAAGGTGGGGCGCGAAAAGGAGATCCAATGTTTTCAATCGAGCATGAGTTTGACGCTACAGTGATCACGTTGGTGGACGATGGTCAAAGCCCCTTGAAAGAGGATGTGATCGTCCAAGCGTTTGAAGATTGCATCGTTGTAGAGCAGTGGGATGCTCGGACGGATCAAGCCTTGCGCATCACCCTGTCTCACATGCAAGTGCGCGATCTTGCTGCGGCATTGAACTTGCCGGAAGGTGTCTACAATCTTCCCAAAAAGTGAATTTGCCCCAGTTTTTCCCAAATCTGCCATCTTTTGCGCACAATCATAGGCGAATTCTTGCCGAGGTGGTAACGAGTGATTTGGTTAAAGGGTGCCGCGATGATGGACAAACGGTTTGAAGCGCGACTGAAGCGGATCGATGCACGCCAGAAAAAGGGTGCCGGTGTTGAACTTCTGGCAGGCGTTGGCGATGTCCAAGAAGCGAAGCGCAGCGCGGTAAAAGCAGAAGTTCAACAGACGTCAGGCGCAATCATTTTATTGGGTGGAGGCATTGGCTTAGCGGCTGTTTCCGTCCTCAGCCAGCTGATCGGTTTTGATCAAATGCGCGCGCTGCCGCCTGGCATGCTGCTTGAGATCGGGTTGAATGAACCCATGATCGGTGGCGCGGCTGCGATGCTTGCAATTTGTGCCCTTCTGGCGACATGGGGCGTGGCCCGTGGCAAGCGCGGACGCCATTTGATGAGCTTCGGTGGCGCCGCAATGTTCACGGCGATTGGCAGCGCGGCATTGGCGATGGCATAAAACCGCCCAAAACCTGTGGCGCACCGACTTCAGATTTCTTGCAGGCCTTTGTCACAGGCCTAGTGGCCCGAGAGATTGCTCTTTGCGGCTCGAATGTGACGATCACCCCCTAGAGGGTCGCCGCCCCCACAGGTCTCTAACTTGACATCATGCGTCAGGTGCGACTGAGACCTGTCAGAGTTAACGTCATTCTTGGTCTTTGCGATCTGGCAGCCGCAATGTTGTTTCCTAATGGCGCATCGTAAAACACACGCACGGCTCAAACGCACAGCGCCGCGACAGCGCGATTGACCCGGTCATGTCCATCTGTCATGCAAGCGGTCAACCAGCGCAGAGCGACGCTTTTGCGCGGCAGAAGTCACAAAGGTGGGGCCGATGAAGGTCATCATTTGTGGGGCAGGGCAAGTCGG
>CAWUIP010000249.1:0-3544 GCA_963922415.1 uncultured Aliishimia sp.
GGCGCTACCCGCGGTGGCCTCGCCAACCGCGCGCGCGGCTTCGGTTTCATTGAGGATCAGATAGTCCACATAGGGCAACGCTGCGGCCACGACCTGTTCAAAGTCAGGGTACTGGGCCGAGACAAGATCAACGCAAGTGATCAACCCAGCTGCCCGAGCACGCGCCAAAACCCGCGCGGCCTCCGTGCTGCCATCTGCGTCCAGGCGGTCCAGCGTGCCCAAAAGGATTAGATAGCCAAGATAGAACACCTTCGCATTGGTCTGCGCAAATGTGCCCGGCGGAAAATCCTCTACATTCAGCGCGTCATTGGCGCCCCCTTGGTAAAAGAACGTCCGGCTTTGCCCCGCCACGGACATCACGTGCGTGTGCGCTGTCGGCGTGGCGGGTTTTTGCGACAGTTGCGAAACCGGCAAGCCCAGCGCGCGGCATTCCGCAAGAACAAAGTCGCCATAGGCATCATCGCCCACAGCCCCCATCGGCCAGAGCGGCAGGCCCGTTTCGAACTTCGCCAGCGCGGAGATGACATTGGCCGCCCCGCCACCGATCCCACGGGTCTGCTGGCCGATGCGCACCAAATCGCTCTCGGCGGGCCAGTGTTCGATGTCGTGGACCAGATCGACGATCCAATTGCCTGCGCAGATGATGCCGGACCGGTCCGTCAAGCAGCACCCCCATAGACAACGGGCACAACCGAATGCGCGGTCCCAGCCTGCAGCGCAGCGGTGAGAATGGCATGGTGATCCGCCGCCTCGGCAGGCGTCACGCAGCCGAAACCGCGCGCATCACCACCCGCCAATTCGTCCAAGTAAGCCGCCCACATCTGTTGCAGCGCATCGGCGAAGCCAAATTCAAAGATGCCGCCGGTGATTGCGGGGAACAGCGTTTGAAAACCCAAATCCTCCACCTGCCAGACCTGCGCACCGCCTGAATAGGTCATCCACTGCCACTGACGCGGGCTCTGGGTCGAGAAATAGGCCGAGCCCTTGGTGCCAAGCACGCGCAGGCTCCAGGTGTTGGAGTGGCCCGGCGCGATGCGCCAGGTCTTCAGAACCAGGGGAAAGCCGCCGCTGGCATCCTCGATATGCCCTGTGATGGTCGCGTTGTCCCAGGTTTCGCAGGGCACCCAATTGCCTTTACCATCCGGGCGCGTTTGGAAGCGATTCACCAATGACGCAGACACGGTCGCGGGACGCCACCCCAAACGCAACGGCACATGGAGCACATGCATGCCCAGATCCCCCATCGCGCCATAGGCCCCGTTGATCTCGACCATGCGTTTCCAGTTGATCGGCTTGTCGGGTTTGAGGTCCGAGGAATGCAGAAACGCCGCTTCGACCTCGATAATCTCGCCCAAATCGCCTTCGCGGACAAAGTTGATGACCTTCTGCGCGCCGGGGAAATAGGGCATCTCGGACGAGCAGCGCACTAAGAGATGGGGATGTGCCTGGATCGCCTGGGTGATCGTCGCATTTGCTTCGGCATCGATGCCAAAGGGCTTTTCCCCAAAGAGGTGTTTTCCCGCGGCCAAAATCTCCGCGTACATACGGGCGTGAAGGTTATGTGGGACGGCGCAGTAGACGGCTTCAACCTCCTCATTGGCCAGAAGCGCGCGATAGTCATCGGTGGCTTGCGCGACGCTGGGCACGTTGTCGGTGAACCAACGTGTGAGGTCTGCATTGAGGTCGCAGACCGCGACAATCTCGGGCCGCGCGCGGGTGTCCGTCAGATGCAGCCAGCGCGCCGCTGTCGAGGCAAACTCGCGCCCCATGAGCCCACAGCCGATGATCCCAAATTTGACAGTTCGGTTCATGCGATCATGGCCAGCGCGTCGGCGACCGATGCGCCGTCATGGACCACCGCCATAAGGGCCCGCGTCATACCTGCTGGATTTTCGTGGTGAATGACATTGCGGCCATAGACGATGCCCTTGGCCCCTTGCGCCATCAGCGCTGCGGTACGGGTTAAAATCTCTTCGTCCGACACCTTGCCACCCCCCCGGACCAAGACCGGCGCGCCTTGGGCGATCTCGATCACGCGATGATACTCTGAGACGTCATCGCAGGGATCAGCCTTGATGATATCAGCGCCCAGCTCTACTGCCTGACGCACAAGGGGCAGGATCTTATCGATATCCCCATCGACCATATAGCCGCCGCCCGCCTTTGCGTTGTCCTGCATCACCAACGGCTCCACCATCAGCGGCATGCCGGTCAATTCGCAGGCGCGTTTGAGCCGGTTGATGTTCCGGACACAGGCCTGATGCACCTCTGGCTGATCTGGCAACAACAAGAGGTTCACGACGACACAGGCTGCATCCAGCATCACCCCCTGCTCTACCGGATCGGCGATCACCTCCGAGAACAGCGTGCGCGGCAGCGGGTTGCCATAGACGTTGGCGATGTCGGTGCGCAGAACGAGCGCAGGGCGGCCCTTGCCTGGGATCGCCTGGAGGATCGGCGCCGTTCCAGGCGGCAATTGGATCGCGTCCGGGGCTGCCGCGGCAACTGTTTGAATTGCCGCGGTCATATCCTCGATCCCGCCCAAAAAGCTGCGCTCATTAAACATGCCGTGGTCAATGGCCACATCAAAACAATGGCCCGACGGACCAAAGAGACGGTTGAGACGAGCTTCCTTCATGATGAACCTCCGAACAGGACAGGCAGACTAGGGCCGCAACCGCGCACCGCTTTCTGTTTCAAAAAAACACGCTTTCGCAGGGTCAAAGGAAATGCCGGCCACGGTGCCGGCGGCGATCTCAAACTCTTTGTCCATCTTCGCAACCATCGGCACATCGCCAAAGCGGAAGGTGACAAGCGATTGATCCCCGGTCATTTCCAACGTGAAAACGCGCGCGTCGATCTGACCAGCGCCTGCGGCGACCACTTTGCAGTCTTCGGGCCGGAAACCAAGCGTGACACCTGCACGGTTGGGCAGGTCCGGTACAGGGATGGTGATGCCTTCAGCAGCGAAGGTTCCGTTGGTCACGGCGCCTTCCAAAAAATTCATCGGTGGGGAGCCCATAAACCCGGCCACAAAGAGGTTGGCCGGATCGGAATAGACCTCTTTCGGCGTGCCAAGTTGTTGCAGCACGCCGTCTTTCATGATCGCCACCCGATGCGCCAGCGTCATCGCCTCGATCTGGTCGTGGGTCACATAGATCGTCGTGATGCCCAGCGTGTTTTGCATATGCTTAAGCTCGGCCCGCATATTGCCGCGCAACTTGGCGTCGAGGTTCGATAGAGGCTCGTCCATCAGAAAGACGGAAGGCCGCCGCACGATGGCGCGGGCCAAGGCGACCCGCTGGCGCTGGCCGCCGGAAAGCTGCCCCGGCAACCGGTCCAAAAGCGCGCCCAATTCGACCTGGTCGGCGGCGGCGCGCACGGCGGCTTCCATCTCGGCCTTGGGGGTTTTGGCGACTTTCAAGGGAAAGCCAATGTTTTCGGCCACAGTCTTGTGCGGGTAAAGCGCGTAGGATTGGAACACCATAGCGATGTCGCGGTACTTGGGCAGCACATCGGTGACGTCATTGTCCCCGATGGTCAG
>CAWUIP010000250.1:0-3532 GCA_963922415.1 uncultured Aliishimia sp.
CTCGTGCTGGCACGACGCCACCTCGTGGTGGTGCTTGTCGACCTTCATGCCGATGCGCTTCATGGTGGACAGCATTTCGGACCGCAGGTCCATGCTTTCGTCCGTTGGGTTCACAGGGAAGTAGCCGCCCTTGATCCCAGGACGGTGGCCCATGTTGCCCATTTCGTATTCGGTGTCGGTGTTCCAGCTGCCATCCGTCGCATCGACTTCGTAGGACACTTTGTTGATCGTGTTGGAGAAACGTACATCGTCAAACAGGAAGAATTCCGCCTCTGGTCCGAAGAACGCTGTGTCGCCAACGCCAGAAGACTTCAGGTAGGCTTCCGCTTTTTCGGCGGTGGAACGTGGGTCCCGCTCATAGCTTTCGCCAGTGTCAGGCTCAACGATGGAGCAGTGCACGCAGATTGTTTTCTCGGCATAGAACGGATCGACATAGGCCGACTCGGTGTCCGGCATCAGTTTCATGTCGGACGCTTCAATGCCCTTCCAACCCGCGATGGACGAGCCGTCGAACATAAAGCCTTCTTCTAAGAAGTCTTCGTCGACTTGGTCGGACATCACGGTGACGTGCTGCAGCTTGCCGCGTGGGTCGGTGAAGCGGATGTCGACATAGGCCGCATCCTCGTCTTTGATCATCTTGAGCAGATCGCTTGCGCTCATCTCTCTCCCCTTATGTCTTGAGATGTTGGAGGTTGAATTGGGTGAATTACAGGGCGTCCGACGCGGTCTCGCCGGTCCGAATGCGAATGGCTTGTTCGACCGACGAGACGAAGATTTTGCCGTCGCCGATTTTTTCAGTCTTGGCCGCGCCAACGATCGCCTCAATCGCGTTGTCGACTTGGTCGTCGTCTAACACGACTTCAATTTTGACCTTGGGCAGGAAGTCCACGACGTATTCAGCGCCGCGATAGAGTTCTGTGTGCCCTTTTTGGCGACCGAACCCCTTTACTTCGACCACCGAGAGGCCTTGAACGCCAACATCCTGCAGCGCTTCTTTCACTTCATCGAGTTTGAAAGGTTTGATGATCGCTTCGATCTTCTTCATATCTGGAGGTCTCCCGCCCGTCGTCGTCCGCAAGGTGCAGATCATGTCCCTGAATTAGGGTCTATGCGATAAGGGCTTTTGCAAGGGTGTGCATGGTGATTCTCCAAATGCATGCGAAAAACTGTGCAGACTGACTATTTTTTAGGCGAAAGTGAATCGATGGCGCGTTCAGAGCCGATCACACCGCAAGAGATGCGCGACCTTGAAGCCGCTGCAATAGCCAGCGGCGCAGTGACGGGTTTGGAGCTTATGGAGCGGGCAGGGCAGGGCGTTCTAGAGGCCATCTTTGAGACGTGGCCCGACTTAAGGCTCCCAGGTAAAGCGCCCCATCGTGCAGTGATATTGTGCGGTCCGGGGAATAACGGTGGCGACGGATTTGTGGTGGCACGGCGTCTTGCAGATTTGGGATGGCAGGTGGATGTGTTCTGTTATGGCGGGCCGGAGAGGCTTCCGCGAGACGCGCGCACCAACTATGACGTGTGGTGCTTGCAAGGGCTTGTTGACCGCCTCAGCTTCCCAACTCTGACAGAGGCTGATGCCGCGCGGATCAGAACCGCAGCCGACACACGCTCTGGCACGGTTCTGGTGATTGATGCACTTTTCGGGATTGGCCTCTCTCGTTCGGTTGCTGGGTTGCGTCCGTTTTTGGAGCTGAATGATCTTTACGCCCGTGCCGAGCCTGAATTGATGCCAGCACGGCACGTGGCCATTGATGTGCCGACCGGTCTTGCAGAGGCGGGACCGATCGACGAAGGCCATGGAACCGTCTTCAATGCGGACCTGACTGTGACCTTTCATGCGCCGAAAACCACGCATCGCGCTGGCCCGGCCTATTGTGGGAAACTGGTTGTCAAGGATATCGGCCTATGACCCGCCGGATGGAAGGCCTGCCACGATGATACCCACCCCCGTTACACGCGAAACGCTGCCTGATTTGGACAAACCCCAAGGGCACAAATACGATCACGGACACGCGGTCATTCTGTCGGGCGAGCCAGGGCAGGGTGGGGCCGCACGTCTGGCCGCGCGGGCGGCTCTGCGCGTGGGGGCCGGGCTTGTGACTGTCGCAGCACCGCAGCGCGCGATGTTCGAACACTCCGCGCAGCTGAATGCGATCATGGTGCGCGGCATCGATGGACCTGCGGGGTTCGAAGATCTTTTGGAAGACGTGCGCGTCACCGCGCTTTGCTTGGGGCCGGGGCTGGGCCTAAAGAAGGTGACGGTGGATCTCGTTCGGGTGGCGCTGCAATCACGTCTGTCGGTCGTTTTGGATGCCGACGCGTTAAGCCGCTTCGAACGGACACCGGACGCGCTCTTCGAGCAATTACATCCCAAGGCCGTGCTCACGCCCCATGCGGGCGAGTTCCGACGCCTCTTTCCCGACTTGGAGGTGGCGATTGACTTTGACGCTGACCTTAACGATCGCGCGGACCAAGTCGCCGCCGCCGCCGCGCGGGCCGGATGTGCGGTCCTGCTGAAAGGGGTCGACACATTGGTTGCGGATCACGAAGGGCGTGTCTTTCACCACGCGGCCACAGGTGCGCGGGCAACGCCATGGCTGGCAACAGCCGGGGCCGGAGATGTTCTTTCAGGATTGATCACGGGTCTTATGGCGCGCGGACAGTCGCCCGTTATCGCCGCCACAACCGCGGCATGGCTGCACGTCAGTGCGGCCCGCCTCGTAGGTCCTGGCCTTATCGCCGAAGACCTGAGCGAGGCGATGCCGCAAGTGCTCAGCGCGTTGATCGACGGCTAAGCAGCGACCCGGAGCGGTGCGTTGATCATCGGCACGCTGCAGACTTCCAACCCGCCCGCATAAAGAATGCGTGCGCTTGCAAACTCAAGACGGAAGAGGATGCATGTCTGCTCGCCCAGATCTGTCACGCCATCGTAGCCGATCAACACGCTCGCCGCGGCCATGGCCTGCGCTTGCCCGTACAGTGTTTCTGCACGCCAGTCGCGCAACAAGACCGGTTGGTCGGCCGGAAGGCGCACGTCTGCCTCTGGCACAGCGTCGCCAAGCGCGCCTGGCGCAATCTGCAAAAGGCGCGTTGGGCGCGTCACGGCTTGGATCGCGTCGAGGGGCGTCATGCCACCATTGCGCGTGATGATGCGGTCTCCGGGTGACAAGAATTCCACCGGGAGGAGGCCGTCTGCTGTCATGATGGGGGTTCCCACGGGAAGCCCGTGGCATAAGTGCTGCGCGTAGATGGGCGGTTTCAACCCGCCGGAAACGCGCCCGACCGTTTTCGGTTTCATGGGCGTCTCGCTTTTATGTCTGCCTGTATTATGCTGTCAGGCTACCCCAACCCGCCGGGATCGCGGAATAATTTTCGCACATGGCGCGGATTGGCTGCAGAATGTGTTGTATCGCAGCAACCCGAATTTTTCCCTCGCAAGCCGTGCCGAGCTTTGATAGAGGCTCCTCGGACGCGGGTGTGGCGAAATTGGTAGACGCACCAGATTTAGGTTCTGGCGCCGCAAGGC
>CAWUIP010000251.1:0-3471 GCA_963922415.1 uncultured Aliishimia sp.
GTGGTCATCATCTTTATGATCATCATGGTCATGATCGTCGTGCGCGGCATGTTCTTCGTCTTTATCATGATCGTGGTCATCGTGATCCGCATGGTCGTCATGATCACCGTGGTCATCATCATGATCATGGTCGTCATCATCGGCGAACACGGCCAAGCTGCGTCCGTCCAAAAGGACGGTGCCAGGAACCTCTAGCAATTCCAGATCTTTGGCGTCTCCTGCGAGCGCGGCCATTTGCCGTTCCAGGACGGGTGACAGCTCTGGCCCAATCCATACCAGGATGTCAGCCTCTTGAAATGCGCGCGCTTCGGACGGGCGCATGGAGTATCCATGAGGCGATGCGGTTGGGGGCATCAGCAAATCGGGTGTGCCCACACCCTTCATCACTTGGGCGACAAGTGCGTGAACGGGCGCAATATCCGCAACAACGCGCGGGGCCTCAGCCTGGGCCATGATTGGCAGAATTGCTGCAGTTACGAGTGACAGACCAGCGCGCATTTCGGATCCCCATTCTGTTATATTATAACACAGTCGTTGGGTTGATATCCAACATGCGACCCGATAACAAGTCCCGACCTCTAAGCAGCCCGGACCGCCTTCATGTCTTCCCATGGCTTCGCGTCTCATAATCACAATGCGTGCATTTCGAACGGCGTTGCCGCGGCCGAAGCAGCTTGCCTGGCGTCCGGTCTGAAGCTGACCGCGCAGCGCAAACGGGTGCTAGAGATCTTGCTGGCCGAACACCGTGCGATGGGGGCCTACGACATCTTGGAGGTGCTGCGCGCCGATGGGCAACCCGCGCAACCGCCCGTGGCTTACCGCGCATTGGCATTTCTTGTCGAGAATGGGTTTGCGCATAAAGTTGAGCGGTTGAATGCGTTTGTTGCCTGCGCTCATCCCGGCGAAGAACACGCGCCTGGGTTTCTGATTTGCCGGATGTGCAAAGCTGTGGCCGAAGCACCGATTGCGCCTTTGCGCCGCGCCCTTCATAAGAGTGCGGCCCTCTCGGGCTTTGCGGTCGAACACGTTGCCATCGAGGCGCTGGGCCTTTGCCCCAATTGTACGGATCGGCAGACCATATGAGCCTCGTCACTGTGTCGAACCTTTCGGTGCGTCTTGGTGGGCGCACAGTTCTCGAAAAGGTTAATCTGTCGCTATCTGCAGGCGAAATCGTCACCATCGTTGGCCCGAACGGGTCCGGGAAGTCGACACTACTGCGGTCGATCCTGGGTGCCGTGAAGCCAGACGCAGGGCGTATCGAGGTCGCGCCACAGCTTCGATTGGGGTACGTCCCGCAAAAGCTGGCGATTGATCGCACGCTTCCCCTGACAGTGACACGTTTTTTGAATTTGCCCCGACAGGCGGCTCCCGCACTCTTGAAGTCCGCTTTGGCGCAGGCCGGGGCAGAGGCCTTGGAAACGCGTCAGATGTCGGAACTGTCGGGTGGGCAGTTTCAGCGAGTGCTGTTGGCGCGCGCACTGCTCAACCGACCGCAGCTTTTGGTCTTGGATGAAGCCACGCAAGGCTTGGACCAACCGGGATCTGCGTCGTTTTACCGCCGGATCGAAGACGTGCGCCGTGATCTAGGGTGCGCCGTCTTGATGGTTAGCCATGAGCTTCACGTTGTTATGGCGGCCTCTGATCGCGTTATTTGTCTGAACGGCCATGTGTGCTGCCAGGGCACGCCCGAGCATGTGGCAACCGCGCCCGAATACCGCGCGCTCTTTGGGACCGGCACGGAAGGCGCCTTGGCGCTGTACCGGCACGAACATGATCATCACCATCACGATCCCTCGAAAGAGGCGGCGGAGTGAGTTTTCTGGACGATTTTCTGGTCCGCGCGGCATTGGCCGGGGTCGGCGTTGCCTTGGCGGCGGCACCCTTGGGGTGCTTTGTTGTGTGGCGCCGCATGGCCTACTTTGGCGATGCGACCGCGCATGCCAGTATTTTGGGTGTCGCGCTTGCGCTGATGTTGCAAATCCCGGTGGTCGGGGGCGCATTGGTTGTGGCCTTGCTCATGGCGCTGGCGGTCACGTACCTATCGGCAAGAGGGACGTCGAATGACACGCTTTTGGGCGTCTTGGCGCATTCTGCATTAGCCTTTGGTCTGGTCGCTGTGTCCTTCTTACCGGGCGTTCGCATTGACCTTATGGCATTTTTATTTGGCGATATTTTGGGCGTGTCCAAGTCAGATCTTGCGATCATTTGGGGCGGCGGCGGCTTGGTTGTGGCGTTACTTGTTTGGCGTTGGCAATCACTTTTGCTGGCCACTCTCAATCCAGATCTCGCGTATGCGGCAGGTATTGATCCTAAGCGGGAACAATTGGCTCTCACCTTGGTGTTGGCCGTTGTGGTCGCACTTGCGATAAAAGTTGTCGGAGCGTTGTTAATCGGCGCACTCTTGTTGATCCCCGCTGCTGCTGCGCGGCCATTTGCGCAGACACCTGAGCGCATGGCCTTGGTCGCGGCCGCACTTGGCGCGTCTGCCAGCCTAGGCGGTTTGCAAGTATCTTACAGTTTCGACACACCGACGGGCCCAACAATTGTCAGCGTCGCGGCTGCGTTTTTCATCGCAAGCACGATGATCGCGAGCGTCCTTTACTCTCGCCGCTCTGGCTATTGAAGATCGCTGAATGCCTCGGCAAGCCGCGCAACTGCGTCTTCGATCCGGGCGCGCGGTGTGGCCAGGTTGAACCGCAGGAAGCTGTCGCCGCCCGCGCCAAAGTCCGGTCCCCGGTTGGCGGCAATGCGCGCATCTTTCATGACGCGGTTTGTAAAGTCTGACATCTCCATTCCCGTGCTCGCGAAGTCTACCCATGCAAGGTAGGTCGAGGCGAGCGCCATCGAGTTCAGACCAGGAATTGCATTGACGCCGGCGTCGAACACCTTCCGGTTGCCGTCCAGGTAGACACAAAGATCATCGACCCAAGCCGCACCTTCGGGCGAGTAGGCGGCGGTGGCCATGAAGAGACCAAAGGAATTCGGCGACACGCCCAACGCGGCCATGCGCCCCGCGAACTGCGCCCGCAGTTTGGGGTCTGCAATGATCACGTTCCCGGTGTGCGAGCCCGCGATGTTGAAGGTCTTGGTGGTCGCAGTCATCATGACAAGCCTGTCCGCGATCCCGTCCAACGTGGCCATGGGAATATGCTTTTGCCCCGGCATAATCAGATCGTGATGGATTTCGTCCGAGACAAGGATCAAATCGTGCCGCCTGGCAAACTCGGCAACGCCTTCCAGTTCCTCTTGCGTCCAGACGCGCCCGCCTGGGTTGTGTGGCGAGCACCAGATCAGCATCTTTTCAGACCCTGTCATCTGCGCGTCGTAAGCCTCAAAGTCGAGCTGATATTGGCCGTCCTCCAACACCATCTGACACTCGCGGATTTCGCGCCCAGCGGCGCTCAACACACGCGCAAAGGCATGGTAGACTGGCGTAAAAAGCACCACCGCATCGCCCGGCTCGGTCCAAGT
>CAWUIP010000252.1:0-3446 GCA_963922415.1 uncultured Aliishimia sp.
AAACAACCCTGCCCTAGGCAGCTTAGTGAACCTGTGATTTTAGTCACTCCCTTTTGCGTTTTCGCATTGGACAGGGTGTCAGCACGGCAGCGAAATGGATTATTTTCCCGCGGCTTGTGAGTTCAAACGGCGCAAGGTTTTGCACGTGCAGCGACTGGCCGGAAAGCGGGCTGCGACCGCAGCATCTTGACTGTCTTTGCACCTTCGTCGAGCGGAGACAGATAAAAAAGGGAACATCTCAAACGGCCGCAGAGACGATGTGGGCCATGATTTCTGTTCAGGATCAAGCGGTCTGTGTAAGAGAAAACTGTTTCGCCAATACAGTATTGATCAGTGATAGCGGACATCTGAAGCAAGAAAGTCAATGGCAGCTTTGCCCACGCCTTTCCAGTTGGTGCGCTGCGCGGCGAACGGCACGCGCTCTCAGACCAGCCGCTCGCAGATCATGCAGCGAAGGTGTCAGGAGAGCCCAAAACGACCGATGCTGCGCCGTGCACGAAAGTCTGCATTTTTCCGCTCGCTTTTGGCATCGATACAGACGTCCCTTTCTCAATTCATTTTGCGACTTGAAGTATCAGACCGTACTTATCTCCATTTTGTGTCGAAAACTGGTCCTTAAACAAGAAGCCAAAAAAGGAGGCGGGCCGCCTGTCAAAATCGGTCCTCGCAACGAAAACCTTATCAGACAACGCGAAAGCGGCTTCTACTAAGGATTCATTGCCGTTTGTTTGAAAAAGTTCAGATGCCTCATCTTTGGTCGCTTCACGCGCATTGAAAGGCTTATTCATTGTGCGTAGGAACATACGCTGCCCTTCATTGGAAGAAAAAGCGAACTGGCAGCTGTACCGGCTCGGATCCTCCCGGAGAACAATGCTGAAATCGAAGCTTGCGTTATTGAGCCAGCCATTTGGACTCCGCTCATATCCGCGTGTTTTTTTATCAAAAGATCGAAAACTTGGCGCTGCTCCATAGCAAATATCGACGAAAGTAGCGAACGCGAAGTCCATAGCTGGGGCAGGCAAATCACTTCTAGGGTGGGTTTCCTGAACCGGCTGAACGCTGCACCCGACGACCAAACAACAAGACACCAAAATAGAAAGAGCCTTCGAAAAAATCAGCATCCCATTGCCACGTTTAGCCTCGGATTGGAGAGATCCTAGGTCATTCCGCCCAGCAGAGTCAAAGCTGCGCCGGACCTATTTGAGGCATCGAAGTGCAATAGTGTTTCAAAGGAAGCGGTCACTGGCACTACCGCCGCGAAAGCTCGCTATGTCCCGCATGTGTCGAAGAAGCAAACATCATGGCGAAGGTCCGCAAATCTGCGTATGGCATCGGGCCGCGTCGGTCGTTCGGTTCCCAAAGGCCAGAGGGCGCGCGCGATTGGGCACTGAGCCGCTCTGAAAGGTCGGCGCCGGCGGGTCAAAGTGTGGAGGGAACGCTATTCAGCCGCCAGCCCATCGGTGAACTGTAGTTTGGCGAGCCGCGCGTAGAGCCCGCCTTCTGCCACCAACTGGTCGTGCGGGCCTTGGGCGACGATGCGGCCTTGGTCCATCACCACAATCCGGTCCGCCATCTTCACCGTTGCCAGGCGGTGTGCAACGATCAGAGTTGTGCGACCCTGCGCCAAGAGGTTCACCGCGTCCTGCACGGCGCGTTCGCTTTCGGCATCCAGCGCCGAGGTCGCCTCGTCCAGCAGCAATATAGGCGCGTCGCGCAAGATCGCCCGCGCGATCGCGATGCGCTGTTTTTGCCCGCCTGACAGCATCACACCACGCTCGCCCACTTCGCTGTCATACCCTTCCGGCAGCTTTGAAATGAACTCATGCGCGGCTGCGGCGCGCGCGGCGGCCTCCACGTCTGCATCGGTCGCGCTGGGACGGCCAAAGCGAATGTTCTCGCGCGCTGACCGTGCGAAGATCACCGGGTCCTGCGGCACCAGCGCGATATGCGCGCGAAACGCTTCACGCGACAGGTCCGCAATGTTCTGACCATCGAGGTGAATGGCGCCCGCGTCCGGGTCATAAAAGCGCTGGAGCAGTTGAATGATGGTGGTTTTGCCAGCGCCAGACGGCCCCACGAAAGCGACAGTCTCGCCTGCGACAATGTCTAAGGTCACGCCGTCCAACGCTTGCGTCTGCGGTCTTGCAGGATAGGCGAAGGAGACAGCATCAAACCCGATCTCCCCCCGCACCGGTGCCGCCAAAACCTGAGGTGCTGCGGGGTCTTGCACCGTGTCGACCGCCTGCAACAGTTCCACCAGCCGTTCTGTCGCGCCTGCCGCGCGCTGCAATTCCCCCCAAATCTCAGAAAGTGCGGCCACCGCACCGGCCACCATCACCGAATAGATGACAAACTGGATCAACACCCCGATGGTCAGCACGCCGGATCGGACGTCATTGGCCCCAATCCACAGAACGCCCACGATCCCGGAAAACACCAAGAAGATCACGATGAGAGTCATCAGCGCCCGCGTGATCACGCGCTTTTTGGCAGACCGGAAACTCTCTTCAGTCACATCTGAAAACTGCGCGCGGCTCGCCGCCTCATGCGTGAACGCCTGCACTGTTTGAACCGATAAAAGCGCCTCTGACGCGTTGCCAGACGAGGCCGCGATCCAGTCTTGGTTCTCGCGGCTTAACACCCGCAGCCTGCGCCCCATGACCAAAATCGGCACAATGACCAGCGGCACAATCAGCAAAACCAACCCCGCCAGTTTGGCCGAGGTCAGCAGCATCAGGACCAAGCCGCCGATAAAGATCAGGATGTTGCGCAGTGCGATTGAGACGGACGAGCCAACCACCGACTGGATCAGCGTTGTGTCCGTCGTGATCCGACTTAGGACCTCACCGGTCATAATCTGCTCATAAAAAGATGGGCTTAGCCCGATGACGCGGTCGAATACAGCCTTGCGGATATCGGCCACGACCCGTTCGCCCAGCATCGTGACTAGGTAAAACCGGATACCTGTGCCCAAGGCCAGCAGGCCCGCGATACCGATGGCCGCGATAAAGTAGAGATCTAGGATTTCGGAGTTTTCGGTGTAGAAGTTGTCGACCACGCGGCGCACGGCAAGCGGGAGCGTGAGAGAGATGATCGCGGTCACCACCAATGCTGCCAGCGCAGCAAAGAGGAGCCCTTTATACGGTCGCATAAACGGCCACAGGGCGCGCAACGCCCCGAGTTCTTTAGATTTCGCCCGCTCTTCCGACCCAGTTTGGCTCATCGATCTCCCCTTGATGTGCGCCAGACACCTAGTCAGGCTCCTCACTGATGGTCAAGCCGTGCGCGTGATTGGTCGCAGTCGAACCCCCAAGTCCGCGAAGTTGCCGAGATAAACTGAGGGAAGCAGAATATCAGCGCCACGCGTTCTTAAACAATCAGTCTTCATTGGAAAAACCTAGAGCGGGCGGCGGGAATCGAACCCGCTTCATCAGCTTGGAAGGCTG
>CAWUIP010000253.1:0-3442 GCA_963922415.1 uncultured Aliishimia sp.
GGATGGTGATCTGCTCGGTCACCCCGTCGAAGGTGAAAAACACGATCCAGGAGAGGAGCGCCGCTAGGAACAAAAGCCCCGTGGCCACCCACATCGCCGCCGTCTCGCCAATGATGCGCCAGGTGAAGCCACAAATCAGCGCGCCGACCAGCGGGGCAAAGAGGATAATCGTTTCCATTTAGCCGTCTCCTGCACACAGGCATGTGTCGTATTGTGCATCCCCAATCCGCGCCACAAATTCGTGGCGCTTCAATCGGTCCACTACATCTTGAAGCGTTTCGTCCTTTGCGTCGGCAATCATCTCGACAATGATTGCGCGCGCGCTGTAGAGGCCTCTTTGGTTTTTGCCCGGTTCCACCCGCACAAATTGTCCGGACGCACAATGCGTCAGCACATAGGCAGCCAGAGGACCGAACGGATCTGCGAAGGTTTCGACCCCGTCCAATCCGCGCGCGAACTTGTCTTTTGTGAAGTAGTTTTGGTCACCGGACCCCACGCAATCAACAGAGCGCGCAACCGGCGAAGCAACAGTCTGCGTCGCTAGCAGCAATGACATCGCAAAAGTCAAAGGACGAGCTAAGCGCATAGCTGGCATTACCCCTTCATCACATTGACATCTTCGACCGCGATCGTGCCGCGGTTTCGGAAGAAGCAGACGAGGATCGCGAGGCCGATGGCCGCTTCGGCGGCAGCGACGGTCAGAACAAAGAGCGTGAAGACCTGCCCCGTGAGGTCGCCCAGGAAGGACGAGAAAGCCACGAGGTTAATATTCACCGCCAAGAGCATCAACTCGATGGACATCAAGAGGATGATGACGTTCTTACGGTTCAGAAAGAGCCCGAAGATGCCGATGACAAACAGCGTCGCCGCGACAGTGAGGTAATGTTCCAGTCCGATCATCGGTTCGTCTTTCGTCCTTTTTCGGTCCTATCCGCCCAACACGAACGCGGGCCGGTCGCCACGCAGGTCGGGGTAAAGTGCTGCGCAGGCGCAGGGCTCGGTTTGCAAGTTTGCAATTTGCACATCGCGCGCGATGTTTTGCAAAGCCTCCGCCACGCGGGGCAGCGTTGCAAAAACGCGCGCGCCTTGATGGGCTCTTTCAACCGCGCCGAGCGCCTCTGCGGTGCGGTCAAAGGGCAACCGGTCGGTCATGCGCTCTTCCGCCGTGCGGAACCGCAGCGCTGTCCCTGGCGCGCAATCCGCGATCACAAACTCAGTGAACGTGCCCTCTTGGCTCCACCAATCGCGCCACATCACCCGGCCCTCGCCCATATCCCGGTGATCGGCCTCGCCCCCATGCGAGACATGCGTGGTGCGCGTGCAATCCACGAGCGACACCGCACCCGCCTGCGCCGCAACGCCCATCAGAACCGCCGATAGGAGATATGTGCGAACCGCTTGCACCCCTGTTACAGCCCCTGCCCTGGTTTGACGTCTTTCAGCTCCATTGCCTGCGCGGGATCGCGGTACATCTGAGCCAGTACGTTTTGGCGTTTGACGTCGGCGCGGTGGCGGATTGTCAGGACAATCGCGCCGATCATGGCCACCAACAGGATCAGGCCGGAGAGTTGGAAAAGGATAAAGTATTGATCATACAGCACCATTCCCAGCGCCTCGGTGTTGTGGCGGTCGGCAGGGATCGGGTTGGCAAGAAGCTCTTCGGCGGCGGCGTTGCTTTCCCACGCGCCGAAGGCCAGCGCGAATTGCATCAGGATCACCACCCCGATCAAAAGCGCGAGCGGCATGTATTTCGCCATCTCGGCCTTTAACTCCGCAAAATCCACGTCGAGCATCATGACGACAAAGAGAAAGAGCACCGCGACCGCGCCGACATAGACGATGATCAACAGCATCGCGACGAATTCGGCCCCCAAGAGCACGAAAAGACCGGCAGAGCTGAGGAAGGCCAAGATCAACCAGAGCACCGAGTGCACCGGGTTGCGGCTGATCACTGTGAAGAGGCCCCCGGCCACCACACAGATTGCAAAGAGGTAGAAGGCAAATGGGCTCATGCCTCGGGCTCCTTTCCTTCGGCGAGGATGTCGCGCGCCAGTTCCATGGCGCGGGTCGAGGCGGGCAGACCAGCGAAAACGCTCATCATGCCGATGGCCTCGTAAATTTCTTGTTCGGTGGCCTCAAGCTCCAGCAGGTGCCGGATCGCTTGGCGCAGGCCAACCTCGTTCTGCGCGCCCTGCATCGTCAGGCCCGCGACTGTCAGCATCAGCCGGGTCTTCGCATCCAGTCCGCTTTCGTTCAGCGTGTTGCCAAAGAGCATTTCCATCATCGCCGCAGGCATAGTCGGCCACAGCTTTTCGAACTCTTTGGGGCTGAAGGCGGTCATCGCAGGGAAAGCCTGCGTCATGGCCTTTGCCTGCTCCATCATCAACTCAAACGGTGTTTTGGTCATGATGGGTCGCTTTCTTCAAAGACCTCAATCGCCGCGTTCAGCGCGTTGATGGCCGCCGGAAACCCACCGTAGAGCGCCATCTGCAAGATGATCTCGGAGACTTCGCGCGGGCTCCACCCGGCATCGAGTGCGGCTTTGACGTGGATCTTAAGCTGTGGGCGCGTCTGTTGCCCCATTGTGGCCAGCGCCGCGACCGTGGTGATCTGGCGGGTCTTAAAGTCGACCCCGTCCCGCGCATAGGGCCCGCCATAGACGGTCGCGATCTGCCATTCGGAAAAGCCGGGCAAATATTTATCGTATTTGGTGGCCAAAGCCCCCTCCAGCCCCGGCATCACCTGCTCGGAGAGCGCACGGCCCGTCTCAAGGGCGGTCTGCGGGGCATGGGCGGTCATCGGTAGGGCGCGTCCACTTCGAGGTTGCGCGCGATCTCGGCTTCCCAGCGGTCGCCATTCTCCAAAAGCTTGTCCTTGTCGTAGAACAGCTCTTCCCGCGTTTCGGTGGAGAACTCGAAGTTTGGGCCTTCGACGATCGCATCCACCGGGCAGGCTTCTTGGCAAAAACCGCAATAGATGCATTTGGTCATGTCGATGTCATACCGCGTTGTGCGGCGGGAGCCGTCTTCACGGGGTTCGGCATCGATGGTGATCGCTTGGGCCGGGCAAATCGCTTCGCACAGTTTGCAGGCAATGCAGCGCTCTTCGCCATTGGGATACCGGCGCAGCGCATGTTCGCCGCGAAAGCGCGGGCTCAGCGGGCCCTTCTCATGCGGATAGTTGACGGTGGCTTTGGGGCGGAAGAAGTGCTTCAGCCCCAGCTTGAAGCCCACATAAAAGTCTTGCAGCAGGAAATACTTAGCTGCGCGTGTGTAGTCGATCTGGGTCATGATGTTTTCCTAGAACGTTCCACGGTGAACCAAACCGCGCGCGCGTGCGGCTGGCATAAACTTGTTGGCGGGGGTGCGGCATAGGTCTGTCATCCTCAGCTCCCCACGGCCCAGCGGGCATAGAAGCCCCAGAACCAGTCGAACCGCGCAGC
>CAWUIP010000254.1:0-3330 GCA_963922415.1 uncultured Aliishimia sp.
CTACAAAGCCTTCACCGAGAAGGACATGGAGATGCTGGAGATCAACCCGCTGATCGTTATGGAAACCGGCGGTTTGAAAGTGCTCGACGCGAAAGTCGGGTTTGACGGCAACGCAATCTATCGCCACGCCGACATCGCCGAGTTGCGCGACGAGACCGAAGAAGACCCCAAAGAGCTTGAAGCGTCCAAGTATGACCTGAACTACATCGCGCTGGATGGCGAGATCGGGTGCATGGTCAACGGCGCAGGCCTTGCGATGGCCACGATGGACATCATCAAACTTTACGGCGCGGAGCCTGCCAACTTCCTCGACGTGGGCGGCGGCGCAACCAAAGAGAAGGTGACCGAGGCGTTCAAAATCATCACCTCGGACCCCAACGTCAAAGGCATCCTTGTTAACATCTTCGGCGGCATCATGCGCTGTGACGTAATCGCCGAAGGCGTGATCGCTGCTGTGAAAGAGGTCGGACTCGCCGTGCCGCTCGTCGTGCGCCTGGAAGGGACCAATGTCGAGGAAGGCAAGCGCATCATCAACGAAAGCGACGTCGACGTGATCGCCGCTGACGACCTCAAAGACGGCGCCGAGAAGATCGTGAAGGCTGTGAAAGGTTGATGCACCGCACACTTGCAATTTGCGCGGTTTTGTCGGCGTTGCCTTCTGTGGTGACGCCGCAAACTGCGGATTTTGCAGGGATGTGGAGCGGATACTTGGAGACATGCGAGCAGATTGCTCTCGATCCAAGAACCGTCGCCGCTCAGACGAATTTTGCCGCTATTCCTCCGGCCCAGTATGTCATCACGCCAGATCGCAGGCTTGCTGGCTACACAGTTGGGACACCAGAAAACTACACGGTCATCTATTTTTCCGAAATTGGAGGCAAAGTGGGTTCAACCTGCAGCGCCTCAATTTCGGTGGGGGACATCGCACCGCAAGACATCGAAAACAACTTGAAGGCTTTGCCCAATGCGGACATTGCGGGTGGTGAATTTCCTGTTGTTGTTCCCAGCGGGCCCGGCACGTTTGATAAGTACCCGGGCTATACGTGGTTGGTTGAACTGCCGGGTTGGGCCGCGGTCGGCGCCTCCTTGCATGTTCAGCACGACGGTTACGGAACGCTAACCCTGACAGCATTCGGCGAACCAAGGTAAGCGGTTTGATGATCAAGACAAACGCAGAAAATCAAGGTTCGGTCGAACAAGTAGAGGCCGAGGAAGGACTTGTGCGATTGCTCCGAGGACTGGCATTTGCTGCGCTGCTGGCCATCATTTCTGCGGCTCCAACAACTGCGCAACAAACGATCACAATTCGGGATGCGGCGTTTGCAAACGTCTCTTCTCTGACCCGCATCTGCGTGGATGTTATGCTGCGCCGCGCGCAGAATGGGGTGGCTTTCACCAACGCAGGCTACACCTACCGGGCCGAAGACCGCGGCGTGAACCAATACGGCGTGCATCGCGGCACGGGCCATTACTTTGACGCACCAGCAGGCACCGCGCAGGCTGAAGTGGATGCCGCAGACCGTCCCGCCGGAATTTGTTCGGTCTACACCGCCCACCTAAGCCAGGCCGAAGTCGCCGCAGTCGTCGCAGCAGCCCTACGCAACTTCTATCCTTTCGCCCAGCAGCGCGATGCCGCGAATTGGCGCCTCTCGCAAAACGGTCAACTGCCGCTTTTGCTGAGCATCAGCACAGTTGGCAACAACAACCGCTATCAGGCACCCGGAACGGTTCGCGTGTCCATGAGCTATCCGGGGTGACGCGCATGACCGACGCCATCCCAACCTTCGTGATCAACCTGGCCCGCGCCACGCAGCGCCGCGCGACGCTTGAGCCGCGCCTACAAGAGTTGGGAATAACTGCAACCTGGGTCGAAGCGCTGGACGTTCTCGAAGCGACCGAAGAAGAAATTTACGCAGGCTTTGCACGCACCGGGCCTTGGGGCCCCCTACGCCCTGGCGACGTGGCCTGCTGTCAGTCGCACAAACGCGCGTG
This sequence comes from uncultured Aliishimia sp., assembly GCA_963922415.1. Taxonomy (GTDB): domain Bacteria; phylum Pseudomonadota; class Alphaproteobacteria; order Rhodobacterales; family Rhodobacteraceae; genus Aliishimia. The sequence goes on from CAWUIP010000254.1 coordinate 1,993, forward strand.
GCAAACTTTTGTCGACAGTGGTGCGCCAATTGGACTTATCCTGGAAGACGATGTCGTCCTATCCGACCATTTGACCGATTGGGTGGCAGATGCCGCCTGGTGGCCGCAAGGCGTCGGGATCGTCAAGATCGAGCGTTGGAACAGCCGAACCATGAAGATAGTCATCGGCACGCCTGAGGCCCATGTGCACGGCTGCGACCTGTGCCCGCTGATCTCGCGTCACCCAGGGGCAGCGGCCTATTTCGTCAGTCGTGCCGCGGCCCAACGCTTGCTGCAAATCGATCCGCAGACAACCCCGATGGATGCGCTTTTGTTTGCGCCGCTGACCCATGCGTTACCGCGCGAAATCAAAGTTTTGCAGTCCAAACCCGCCCTCGCATATCAGCGCGAAGACGCCGTGGAACAAATGCCAAGCTCAAGCAGGCCCGCCCTGCCGCGCGATCAAAAGCGCAAACAGGAACTGAGCCGCGGCTGGCGTGAACTGGTCTCTGGCCTGAAATCCCTGCCCGCGCTTTGCATAGGCCGCGCGGAACTCTTGCGCCTGCCCTTGGCGCCAGACTTGGAGGATCCGGTGCCATGACGCGCGTCGCGACCCTCCTTCTATGCGCAGCGTTTGGAACAAGCGCCCTGGCCGAAAGCGCCGATGACGCCATCGCGGCCTTCGCCAAACACTGCTTTTCGCCGTTTTTGACGGCGAAGACGGCAGACGCCGTGCTGGCAGTCTCGGGCGCGCGGATTGAGTTTTACGACCTGCGCCCCTTTTCTGTGGCGGCGGTCTCGCCAGTGACCGGGCGGGCGGCCACGCCAGGCACGGACCGACGGTGCGAAGTCGCCACCGATGGTGATCACAGCGCGCCAGCCGTGGCCGCGACCCTGGCTGCACTGGAGCGGGAGGGGATTTCCGAAGAAGCCGCCCTGCCAGACGGGCGTGCAGCTACCGACGGAACAGCCCTCTTGGCCGCACGTTACCTCAACCCGCAGCGTATTGCCGTTGTTCATGTCGGCACCCGTGACGGTCCCAACGGGCTTGAGACGTTCCTCAATGTCGAGCGTCTTTACCCACAGACCGGGGGAGGCGATCAGTGAAGATCACGACAGCACTTCTTAGCCTGGCCATCACCTGCGCAAGCCACGCTACCGCCCAAACACGGATTGAGGCGGCGGCAAGCAATGTGCAGCTTGCCATGCAGATCTGTCTCCAAAACTACCATGACCCGCAGACGCTTCTGCAGACGTTCACAACGGCTGGCTTTTCTTACGCGCCCGAGGATTTTGGCGGCGGCGACATTCTGCATTGGTACTACGACCCGGGCGAAACGATCCAAGCCGCAATCGTGG
>CAWUIP010000255.1:0-3327 GCA_963922415.1 uncultured Aliishimia sp.
AGTCGAACATCCAGTTGTGTCGGTTTGCCCACGAATCTACAGCTAGCTCTGGTTGTGATGTCATCACATTGTGGTTTGTGCGGGGCATGGCACAATATCTGGAGTTGTATCGGGGTGGTTCCCGCTATGATTGACGTGGTCCAAGGCAATTCTTCTGCGCAATTGGATGCGTAGGGGAGCAAACCTGCCCAAGGGGCGCCGGTTTTTTGAAAAAAACCGGGCCGGACACTTTGAAAGTTTCCGGGGCGCTAGAGGACGCCAATTTCGGCCAAGGCTTGGTTCAGTGCGGCTGGCAGGGTGGGCTCGCTTGTGCGGCCTTCTCGGAGATCGGGCGGGGCGTCTTCCGGTTTCAGGTAGCGCCAGCCTTGAAACGGGCGCTTGGGCGCGGGCGCCACGCGTGTCACGGTCGGGTCTAGCACGATGCCACAGCGTAGGATCCCGTCGCTGCCCACCACTTCGTCCAGGCGGACGATTGGCTGACGGCACAGGACAAGGCCCTTGAAGACCCAATAGAGCGAGCCGCCATTCAGCAGCGCGTCTTGTTGTTTGGGCCACATGCGGGTGACGTGTCGCGGTCGTCCATCTGGGCCCTTGGCGCGCGCGCTGGCTTGCCAGTCGAGGAGGTCAAGGACGTCCTCGGCGCCGACGCAGAGCTTTACGAGATTTATAGACTGGGTGCTGCCCATTGGGACTGTCCGCTCTTTGTTGATTCCGGTTCTTATTGCTGTATATTGTAGCCTCTTGCGCCCCAGCCTCAATGGTTGGTGTTTTTCTCCACATCTGCTTGTGGATAACTTTTCAGGAGCTTGCCGCCGATGTCCGCCTTCGCCGCACCGATTGCCGAGCAGATTTGGGATATGAAGTACCGCCTGAAAGCGGCGGACGGGACTGTTTTGGATGAAACGGTCGAGGACACTTGGGCGCGGATTGCAAAGGATCTGGCGCGGGTGGAGGCGGACCCAGAGATTTGGGAGCCAAAGTTTTATGCGGCGTTGGAGGATTTCAAGTTCTTGCCGGCGGGGCGGATCATTGCGGGGGCGGGCACTGGGCGGTCGGTGACGCTGTTCAACTGTTTTGTCATGGGCACGATCCCCGACAGCATGGGTGGCATTTTTGAGATGCTGAAGGAGGCCGCGCTGACCATGCAGCAGGGCGGTGGGATCGGGTATGATTTCTCGACCATTCGGCCTAAGGGCGCGGCGGTCAGCGGTGTGGCGGCGGATGCGTCGGGGCCGCTGAGCTTTATGGATGTGTGGGACGCGATGTGCCGCACGATCATGTCCGCGGGGTCGCGCCGGGGGGCGATGATGGCGACGATGCGGTGCGATCACCCGGATATTGAAGATTTCATCACGGCGAAGTCGGACGCGGCGCGGTTGCGGATGTTCAATGTGTCGGTGCTGGTGACGGATCCGTTTATGGAGGCGGTTAAGGCGGATGGCTCTTGGGATCTGGTCTTTGACGGTCAGGTCTATCGCACGGTGCAGGCGCGGTCGCTGTGGAACCAGATCATGCAGGCGACCTATGACTACGCCGAGCCTGGCGTGATCTTCATCGACCGGATCAATGCGGCCAATAACCTCAATTATGTGGAGACCATCGCGGCCACGAATCCTTGTGGTGAGCAGCCCTTGCCGCCTTATGGCGCCTGCCTTTTGGGCTCGATCAACTTGGCGCGGCTGGTGTGGTATCCGTTTGAGGACGGCAAATCGCATCTGTGCGAGACGCAGTTGACCGAGCTTGTCACCACGGCCGTTCGGATGATGGACAATGTGGTGGATGCCTCGCGCTTTCCCTTGGAGGCGCAGGCGCAGGAAGCGGCGGCCAAGCGTCGGATTGGGTTGGGCGTGACGGGGCTGGCGGATGCGCTGTTGATGGTGGGTCTGCGCTATGGCTCGGACGCGGCGGCGCGACAAACTGAGCGCTGGTTGCACCAGATCGCCCGCGCCGCGTACCTGGCCTCGGCGCAGTTGGCGGCAGAGAAGGGCGCGTTTCCTTTGTTTGAGGTCGAGCCCTATTTAGCGTCCGGCACGATGCAGGGGATGGATGAGGATGTGCGCGCGGCGGTGCGGGAACACGGCATCCGCAACGCACTTCTGACCTCGATTGCGCCGACGGGCACGATCTCGCTGTATGCGGGCAATGTGTCGAGTGGGATCGAGCCGGTTTTTGCCTATGCCTATACGCGCAAGGTGCTGCAAAAGGATGGCAGCCGCACGGAAGAAGAAGTGGTCGATTACGCGGTGCAGATGTGGCGCGACAAGATGGGTGACGCTGAGCTGCCGGACTACTTTGTGAACGCGCAGACCTTGGCGCCGAGCGATCACGTCAAGATGCAGGCCGCCGCACAGAAGTGGGTGGATTCGTCGATTTCAAAGACGATCAACTGCCCCGAGGATATCTCTTTTGAGGCGTTTCAGGACGTCTATATGCAGGCCTGGGACAGTGGCTGTAAGGGCTGCACGACCTACCGTCCGAACGCGGTGACGGGATCGGTTTTGAGTATTTCTGAGAACAATGAAGGGGCAGCCGACGGCGCGGCGGCCGGGTCTGAGACGGTTGTGGTCGGTGGGGATGCAGAGCCCCTTCGGCCGCATGGGGATGTGATCTATATGTCTGAGCCGTTGGACCGGCCTGAGGCGCTGGAAGGGCATACCTATAAGCTCAAGTGGCCGGGGAGCGAGCATGCGCTTTACATCACGATCAATGACCTTGTGACCGGGCCGCAGCGGCGCCCGTTTGAGGTGTTTATCAATTCCAAGAATATGGAGCATTTTGCCTGGACGGTGGCGCTGACGCGGATGATCTCGGCGGTGTTCCGGCGGGGTGGGGATGTGTCCTTCGTGGTGGAGGAGTTGAAGGCCGTGTTCGATCCGCGCGGGGGTGCGTGGATGCAGGGCAAATACATCCCGTCGATGCTGGCAGCGATTGGGGGCGTGATTGAACAGCACATGATCCGCATCGGCTTTATTGAAGGCGAGGGCATGGGGCTGAAGACCGATCCTCAAGCCGATGTTGTGAACCTTGATGCGCCGCGCGGTGCGGCGTGCCCGTCCTGTGGGTCCTACGACATGCGGATGGTTGAAGGATGTATGACCTGTGCGTCCTGCGGATTTTCAAAGTGCGGCTAACGCCACGTTGCGTTTGAATCGCATTGCGGCCCGCGGCCTCTCGCCTTCGGCTCGAACCCGGAACGCGATGCGTGGTGCCTTAGCCAAAACGCAATATGTTGCAGGGTCAGGACCCATAAACAGGCTCACCGTCAACGACGGCTTCGACCAGGCAGCGGACGTTGTCTGAAAACGGCGCAAGGACCGCTTTGCGGAC
>CAWUIP010000256.1:0-3296 GCA_963922415.1 uncultured Aliishimia sp.
CGTGTCTTCAGCCCTTTTTGAATTTCGTAGATCGAGATTGGGACATCCGGTTGCGGTTGCGGGATGCGGATTGGAATGTCTTTCAGCCGGGGCTCCAGCGTGGGCGTGCCACACAGCATACGCGTGTTGTAATCCTCGATCCCGTCCCAGCGGGTCATCGACCCCATGATTGGGAAAGCATCCGCCGCCATCATCTCGTAAAAAAGGATGCGGCGGGATCGGTTAGAGCGGTTCAGCGCACTGCCGTGCAGCGCCCGCCCGTGGTGGATCGTGAGCGAGCCCGCAGGCCCCATCAGCGGCACCGCGTTGTCGATATTAAGCCCATGCGCCTCGGGCAGGATCGCCCCGGCAAAGACGCCATCCACGTGATGATCATAGACCGGACCCTTGTGCGAGCCGGGGAACACTTGCAGCGGGCCATTTTCGACGCCCATATCGTCGATCAGAACACCGATGGCGAGGATGTCGTCATTGGTGTGCGGATAGAAGGCATAGTCCTGATGCCATTCGACTGCAGCCCCGTAACCGGCTGATTTCATGTTTAGTTTCGTTGTGTGTAGCCGCAGGTCTGGCCCGATCAAGTCCCGCGCCGGGCCCAGGATCCAATCGGAATACATCAGCTCGCGCACCGGGTCCGAGATCGTGTGCGGCAGCTTGATCCGGCGCAGGCGCGGCACGTCTGGCGTGTGGCTGTCCTCCAGGTCCAGCCGGTCATTGGACTGCGTGAGGCTGCGCGCCTCGTCCTCAAACCGCGCGATTTCGGCCCGCAGCTTGTCCAGCCAGGTCTGCGGCAGATGCGCGTCTATCACCACCGCGCCGGTGTCGTTGAATTGGTCGATCTGCGCTTGGCTCAGGACTTCGGCCATCAGGCTGCCCTCCGACTAAGTTGGGTTTCAATCTCCAGTGCGGCTGCCAGCGCCGCGCGGCCATCGGCCAGGGTGCAAAGGGGCGCGCTGCGCCCCGCGATGACGTCCAAAAAGTGGTCAAGCTGCGCGTCGAGTGGGGCAGGGCCAGTCATTGCGTCGGTCAGTGGGGCCGGCGCTTGAGCTTCCGCGGGCGTTGACCAATCGGTGCCCCGCCATAAGGTTAGCGACGGAAAGCTCAGCGCGCCCTTCGTGCCCGTGATCCACAGCATGTCTTGGCCCGTCGTGCCGATGTTTGGGTTCTCGCCCGTTCCCGCCTCAAACCCCCAAGGGCTGAGGGCCGTGTCAGCAAAGCTGATCGTCGTCGCCGTGCCAGAGGCGTGCCGCAGCGCAATCGCCCCGGCTTCCACCCGCGTGTTGGACCGCACAATGGGGCCGCCGACGGCGTGGATGTCCGTGATGGGGCCGAACCAATAGGCCAGCAGGTCCAGATCATGTACCAAGTTGATCATCACTGGCGAGCCATCCGCGCTGCGCCAATTGTCCTGGAAATAGGCATCGGGCTTCTTCATTGCCCAGATCAGGGTCGCGGTGATCGGTGTACCAATCTCGGGCAGTTTTGTACAAAGCACTTGTGCGGCAGGGTGGTGGCGGCGGTGATGGCCGATCAGCACCGGTTGCTGCAGGCCCGTCAACCGATCCGCCTGGGAGAGCGTTTGCGCCACGGGTTTTTCGATCAGCATCGGCAGGCCCGCCGCCTCTGCATCCAGCGCGTGGTCTGCGTGAAGCGGCGTGGGGGTCGCGATGATGACGCCATCAGCGGCGGTCGCCGCCCCAAGGCTTGGAAACCGCGGCACGTCCAGATCGGCGGCCGCGTCGGGATCAGGGTCCACCAACCCCACCAGCGTTGCGTGCGGATGGGCTTGCACCCGCTCCACATGCCGTCGCCCAATGAGGCCACCGCCCATGACCACGATCCGGGTCACATCACCGCTCCGATTTGCCAGGGGACGAATTCATAATCGCCCAAGCCTTGCGCTTCGGACTTGCTGACCGCGCCCGACGCGATGCGCAAAAAGAGCTCGTAAATCTCGCGCCCCTTGTCTTGAACCGACACGCCCTCGGTTAGGATCGTGCCCGCGTTCACGTCCATATCTTCGGTCATACGGGCATACATGTCGGAGTTTGTTGCGACCTTGATCGTCGGCGCGGGCTTTGACCCAAAGGCAGAGCCGCGCCCGGTGGTAAAGCACACCAGATTGCAGCCGCCGGCGATCTGTCCCGTGACCGAGGCCGGGTCATAGCCGGGGCTATCCATAAAGGTGAACCCAGCAGCGTTCACCGGTTCGGCGTATTTGTAGACACCCATCAAGGGCGTCGTGCCGCCCTTCGCTGCCGCACCCAGCGACTTTTCTAAGATCGTGGTCAGCCCGCCTTGCTTGTTCCCGGGCGAGGGGTTGTTGTCCATCGAACCCTTGTTGCGCGCGGTGTAATCCTCCCACCACTTGATCAGCCCGATCAGCTTCTCGCCTGTCGGTTGGTCCTTTGCGCGCCGGGTCAGCAGGTGTTCGGCGCCGTAAATCTCGGGCGTTTCGGCCAGCACGCCCGTGCCGCCCTGCGCGATAAGGAGGTCGCAGGCGTACCCCAAAGCAGGATTGGCCGTGATCCCCGACCAGGCATCCGAGCCGCCGCATTGCAGCGCCACCTTCAGCGCGCTTGCCGGTTGCGGCGTGCGGGTAGCCTGATTGGCGATGGGCAGCATCGCCTCGACCTTGGCGATGCCGGTTTCAATCGTGCGGCGCAGCCCGGCCACGTTCTGGATGTTCATGGTCTGGAAGGTTGGGCCTTGCTTCAACCCGTAGGCCTCTAGAAGCCAATCAATCTGGTTCATCTCGCAGCCCAGCCCCACCATCAAGACGGCGGCGTGGTTTGGGTGGCGGGCATAGCCCCACATCACGCGCTGCAAGGCTTCGAACCCTTCTCCGTCGCCTGCCATGCCGCAGCCGGTGCCATGCACAAAGGCGCAGACGCCATCGACATTGGGATAGGCCGCCAGCCGCTCTGGCGTGAAATGCGCCGCGATCTGACGCGCGGCAGTGGCAGAGCAGTTCACCGACGTGACGATGGCGATGTAGTTGCGTGTGCCGACGCTTCCGTTTTCGCGGGCGTAGCCCATGAACGTGTCGCCTGAGTTTGGCGCGACGGGGCGCAGGTCGGTGGCGAATTCATAGGCCGCATCGGTGCCGCGAAAGTCGACATTGTGCGTATGCACATGGGCGCCTGGCGCGATGTGATCTGCCGCATATCCGATGATCTGCGCATATTTGCGGATGGGTTCGCCCGGTGCCATCGCGCGGGTCGCGATCTTGTGCCCGGAGGGGATCAAGCTTTGCGTCACCACGTCTTCAATCGCCACGCCCGCCTCAAGGCTTG
>CAWUIP010000257.1:0-3264 GCA_963922415.1 uncultured Aliishimia sp.
ATGGGGGCGTCACGGTCGGGTTGCGGATGATAGCGGCCTTCGAGGCGGCCTTCTGGTCCGGGAAAGATCACCTCGGGCATGGGCGGTTTGCTGTCCTCGTCGTTTTTATTTTGCCGTGCAATTCTTGACAGGATTGCTTGGGCAAATTAGAATTATTCTAAGTCACTGACCCCGCGACACCTCGGCGCAAGGTAGGGTGCATTTAGGCAATGGTACGGGCAAGGTCAATCGTCCGTGCTTCTATCGTGGGGCGTAACGTATGAAACTGTCGACAAAAGGACGGTACGCGATGGTCGCGCTGAGCGATCTCGCGTTGCAGGATGCGGATAAGCTTGTGACCTTAGGGGAAATCTCCGAACGCCAAGATATCTCAATGCCATATTTGGAACAGCTGTTTATGAAGCTGCGCCGGGCAAAGCTGGTGGAGTCGGTGCGCGGGCCCGGAGGTGGGTATCGCTTGGCGCGGCCCGCAAGTGACATCCGGGTGGTTGAAATTCTGAGTGCGGTCGATGAGACGGTGGATGCGATGCACAAAGGGGCTGGTGCCAGCGGTGGCGCGTCGGGGTCGCGGGCGCAGTCGTTGACGAACCGGCTTTGGGAGTCGCTGTCGGCACATGTCTATGTGTTTTTGCACCAAACGCGGCTTTCGGACGTGGTCGACAACGGGTTGGTGCCCTGTCCGGCATTGCCGAGCCTGTTTGCGGTGGTGGATGAATGAGCGCTGGTTTTCCGAATTGGCTGCGCCAATCCGGCCAGTTGGGGGCGCTGCCCCCAAACCCCCGGAGTATTTGGGAACAATGAAGTGACGCGGGTGTATTTGGATCACAATGCGACGACGCCTTTGCGGGCGGAGGCGCGGGCGGCCATGGTCGCGGCTATGGATGCGGTCGGCAATCCGTCGTCGGTGCATGCGGAGGGGCGCGCGGCGAAGGCGGTTGTGGAGCGTGCACGGGCACAGGTTGCGGATTTGGTGGGCTGTTTGCCGAACCAGGTTGTGTTTACAGCGAGCGCCACGGAGGCGGCGGCTTTGGCTTGCGACGGCAAAGGGGTGGCCTGTTCTGACGTCGAACATGACGCCGTGCACGAGCATCAGTTTGACCCTTTGGATGCAGATCAAGACGGAACGATCTACTGCGATACAGTAAACGGAAATGTTCTGGCCATCCAAGCTGCCAACTCCGAGACGGGTATCTGTCAGAACATGGCGCGCTTTACGGATCTCATTGAAGAGACAACTTCTTCGCACTTTTTGATCGACGCGGTGCAGGCGGTGGGCAAGCAGCGTTTTCACGCTGCTGACGCGCGGGCGGACTTTGTTCTGGTGTCGGCGCATAAGTTCGGTGGGCCGAAAGGCGCCGGTGCCTTGTGCCTTCGCGACGGCCTTGACGTCGAAGCTTTGATCCACGGCGGTGGCCAGGAAATGGGCCGGCGTGCGGGCACTGAGAATGTCATCGGAATTGCGGGATTTGGGGCGGCGGCGGAGGCGGCGAAGCGCGACGTGGATGCGGGGCGCTGGGACCGGGTCGAAAAACTTAGAAATATTCTAGAAAGCGCTCTTGAGGCACCGGAATACGACACTATTTTTGTCGGGAAAGGCGCGCCACGGCTCCCCAACACCTCCTGCATTTTGACCCCCGGTTGGAAGGGCGAAACGCAGGTGATGCAGATGGATCTGGCGGGCTTTGCGATCTCGGCGGGCTCTGCCTGTTCGAGTGGGAAAGTCAAAGCGAGCCGGGTTCTGCGCGCCATGGGATATTCGCACAGTGAGGCAAGCTCTGCCATTCGGGTGAGCTTGGGCCTTGAGACAACAGAAGACGACGTGGTGCGCTTTGCAGAAGCTTGGAGTGCAGCACGCAAGAAACACAAGGCCCGCGCGGCCTGAGCGAGAGGAAGAGCCATGACAGCATTGGATGACGTTCAGGTCAAAGAGGGGGTCGAGCAAGACACCATCGACGCCGTGCGCGAGGTCGGCGGCACGTACAAGTATGGCTGGGAAACCGATATTGAGATGGAATATGCCCCCAAGGGGCTAACACCGGATATCGTCAAGCTGATTTCCGATAAAAACGACGAGCCGGAGTGGATGACCGAGTGGCGCCTGGCGGCCTATGACCGTTGGTTGCAGATGAAAGAGCCCGACTGGGCGATGGTCGACTATCCGGAGATCGATTTCCAGGACCAGTATTACTATGCGCGGCCCAAATCGATGGAAGTGAAGCCAAAGTCGCTGGATGAGGTCGATCCCAAGCTGCTGGCGACCTATGAAAAGCTAGGCATTCCCTTGAAGGAGCAGATGATCCTGGCCGGTGTCGAGGGCGCCGAGGATGCGCCCGCCGAGGGCCGCAAGGTGGCTGTGGACGCCGTCTTTGACAGCGTGTCCGTCGGCACAACGTTCCAGGACGAGTTGAAGAAGGCGGGCGTGATCTTCTGTTCTATTTCAGAAGCCATCAAAGAGCATCCCGAGCTTGTGAAGAAGTATCTGGGGTCGGTCGTGCCGGTGTCGGACAATTTTTATGCGACGCTGAACTCGGCCGTCTTCTCGGATGGTTCCTTTGTCTATGTGCCGCCCGGCGTACGCTGCCCGATGGAGCTATCGACCTATTTCCGGATCAATGCCGAGAATACGGGTCAGTTTGAGCGCACGTTGATCATTGCCGATAAGGGCAGCTATGTCAGCTATTTAGAGGGCTGCACTGCACCACAACGTGATACCTCGCAACTGCATGCGGCGGTGGTGGAGATCATCATCGAAGAAGATGCTGAGGTGAAGTATTCCACCGTCCAGAACTGGTATCCGGGCGATGAAGAGGGCCGCGGCGGGATCTATAACTTTGTGACCAAGCGTGCCGACTGCCGGGGCGACCGGTCGAAGGTGATGTGGACGCAGGTGGAAACCGGCTCGGCTGTGACTTGGAAGTATCCGTCCTGCATTCTGCGCGGGCATGAAAGCCAGGGCGAGTTCTACTCCATCGCCATCGCCAACAACATGCAGCAGGCCGATACCGGCACGAAGATGGTGCATCTGGGCAAAAACACGAAATCGCGGATTGTGTCCAAGGGCATCTCTGCCGGCAAGGCGCAGAACACCTATCGTGGGCTGGTGTCGATGCACCCAAAGGCCAAAGATAGCCGCAACTATACGCAGTGCGACAGCCTCTTGATCGGCGACAAGTGTGGGGCGCACACGGTGCCTTACATCGAGGTAAAGAACAACTCGAGCCGGGTGGAGCATGAGGCCACGACATCCAAAGTGGATGACGACCA
>CAWUIP010000258.1:0-3222 GCA_963922415.1 uncultured Aliishimia sp.
GCCCGGACGCACCGCGCCTGACAGAGCCCGTGCGCCCCGGCGATCAGCGCCGCCGCTTTGCACCGGGGCGGGATTTGCCCGCCGTTCAGCCCCTGCGCGATGCGGGTGACTTGCCAGAGCGGCTGCTCTTGACCCCCATCGACGGGACCACCTACCGCCTGGAAGGTGCCATTGCGCCGGGGGATGCAGAGCGGGTGATCGACCGCCTGGCGGAGGTGCAGCCCACGCCAGAGGTCTTGGTGCTCCAGTCAACTGGCGGGTCCGTCAGCGATGCTTTGACGCTAGGACGGCACCTGCGCGCGGCGGGCATCGGCACGTCGATGCTGCAGGGCGAGATTTGCTTTTCCGCTTGTCCCTATATCCTCATCGGTGGGGCGGAGCGGTCGGTGGAAGCGGGCGCGCAGGTCGGCGTCCACCAACACTATTTCGGTCAAAGCACGATCCTGCCTGCGGCCTTCGCGGTGGAAGACATCCAATCCGGGCAGGCGGAGGTGATGCGGTATCTTGATGAGATGGGCATCGATCCGATGCTCGCTGCGTTGGCCATGGCGACGCCACCGGATCAGATCTATGTGCTCTTGCCCGCGGAGTTGCGTGATCTGGGCATCACGCCCGGCCCCGCGGACTAACCGCCTCTGAAAATGCACCCCCTTGACTGGTGGTGCGCTGCGGCAGAGCTACCTCCGGTGCATCGCCTTGCCATGGAGGTCACATGCTGCGGGTTATCCTTTGTTTATGCGCGTTGATCCTTCCGGCTGCCGCGCTGGCCAATGACTGGGACGCGCTCAAACGGCCCGGGGCCATCGGGCTGATGCGCCATGCACTGGCCCCAGGCACCGGCGATCCAGCAGCGTTTGATCTTGACGACTGCACAACCCAGCGCAATTTGGACGCCCTTGGCCGCGATCAGGCGCGTGCCATGGGGGCAGCGTTGCGGGCGCGCGGGCTGACCTTTGACGCAGTTTGGACGAGCCAATGGTGCCGCTGCGTGGACACGGCTGTGCTGTTGGACGTGGGGCCGGTGGTGCCCGAGCCCGCAGTCAACAGCTTCTTTCAAGAGCGCGGGCGCGCGCAACAACAAACGACAGACACGCTGCGCAAGCTTGATGCCTGGTCCGGTGAGCGGCTTCTGTTGGTGACGCATCAGGTGAACATCACGGCCCTAACGAGTATCTTCCCACAATCGGGCGAGATCATCGTGGTCGAGCGAATTGGAAATGGCCTGGTCGTGACCGGCCAAATCCTGATTGATCCTTAGGCCTTAGGCCGACTTGGACATCCGCTTGCGCTCGTGCGGGTCCAGATAGACCTTGCGCAAGCGCACCACGTTCGGTGTCACCTCGACCAACTCATCATTGTTGATATAGGCAATCGCCTCTTCAAGGTTCAGTGTGATCGGCGTGGTCAGGCGCACCGCCTCGTCAGAGCCAGAGGCCCGCACATTGGTCAACTTCTTGCCCTTCAGCGGGTTCACTTCCAGGTCATTGTCGCGGCTGTGTTCGCCGATGATCATGCCCTGATAAACGTCTGCCTGCGCGCCAATGAACATCTTGCCGCGATCCTCGAGGTTCCACAGGGCGTAAGCCACCGACTGCCCGTTCTCCATCGAGATCAAAACGCCCGCGCGGCGACCCGGGATCGTGCCCTTATGCGGGGTCCAGCCGTGGAATACGCGGTTCAGAACGCCGGTGCCGCGGGTGTCGGTCAGGAACTCGCCATGATAGCCGATCAGGCCGCGCGAGGGCACATGCGCGATGATGCGCGTTTTGCCAGCCCCGGCTGGCTTCATCTCGGTCATATCGCCTTTGCGCGCGCCGGTAAGCTTTTCGATCACGACGCCGGAATACTCGTCATCGACGTCGATTGTGACCTCTTCGACGGGCTCCATCATCTGGCCGTCGTCTTCGCGCATCAGAACCTTCGGGCGCGAGATCGACAGCTCAAACCCCTCGCGGCGCATGTTTTCGATCAGAACGCCCATCTGCAATTCGCCCCGGCCTGCGACCTCAAAGGCCTCGCCGCCGGGCGTGTCTGTCACCTTGATCGCGACGTTGCTTTCGGCCTCTTTCATCAGCCGGTCACGGATGACGCGGGATTGGACCTTTTTGCCATCGCGGCCCGCCAGCGGGCTGTCGTTGATGCCGAAAGTTACAGAGATCGTCGGCGGATCGATTGGCTGCGCTTCCAGCGGTGTGTCGACCGCCAGCGCGCAGATCGTATCCGCCACTGTGGCCTTGGCCATACCGGCCAGCGAAACGATATCGCCTGCAGTTGCCTCGTCGATGTCTTCGAGCCCCAGGCCACGGAACGCGCGGATCTTTGTGACACGAAACTGTTCGATCTTCTGCCCATGCCGCGTGAGCGCTTGCACCGTTGCGCCCACCGCAAGCTTCCCGCTTTCCACACGACCCGTCAGGATGCGGCCCACAAATGGGTCGGAACCCAAAGTTGTTGCCAACATGCGAAAGTCATCATCTGTCCGCGCGATCTGCTTGGGCGCGGGCACGTGGTTGACCACCAGGTTGAAGAGCGCATCGAGCGAATTGCGCGGGCCGTCCAAGTCCGCATCGGCCCAGCCGGACCGGCCCGAGGCATAAAGATGTGGGAAGTCCAACTGGTCTTCATTGGCATCGAGCGAGGCAAAAAGGTCAAAAACCTCGTCCAGCGCGCGATCTGGCTCGGCATCGGGCTTGTCGACTTTGTTCAGCACAACGATGGGACGTAGACCCAGGGCCAGCGCCTTGGAGGTGACGAACTTTGTCTGCGGCATCGGGCCCTCGGCGGCATCAACAAGCAGGACCACACCGTCGACCATGCTCAGGATCCGCTCAACCTCGCCACCGAAATCGGCGTGGCCAGGCGTGTCGACAATATTGATCCGTGTGCCTTTCCACTCGACCGAGGTCGCCTTGGCCAGGATCGTGATCCCGCGCTCGCGCTCCAGATCGTTGCTGTCCATGGCACGCTCGGCCACAGCTTGGTTCTCGCGAAAAGCACCGGACTGCTTCAGCAACTCATCCACCAGCGTGGTCTTGCCGTGGTCAACGTGTGCGATGATCGCGATGTTGCGAAGATCCATATGCCCGATTCCTTCTCGTTTCCCCGCGCCTTATACTGCAGCGCAGAAAATTGCGAGGGGCGAGCCGCTTCGGTTCGGAATTCCGGGGTATACCGCGTCAGCTATGCGCCGACTTTGAAAAGAGTTGGATGATGACGATGCCC
>CAWUIP010000259.1:0-3210 GCA_963922415.1 uncultured Aliishimia sp.
GCCCGGCCACGCGGGACCGCGTGAAGAAAGCCGCGATCGAGTTGGGCTATCGTCCGAACCAAAACGCGCGGCGCCTGTCCATCGGTACACCAGAGACCGTGTGCTATCTTATGCCGCGCCAAGCGGGATCGAACGCGCAGCCCTTCGTTGCAGAACTGCTGGCGGGCCTGAGCGATGCCATGGGTGCGCGAAACTGGGACCTCTTGGTATCTCAAGCCGACACATCGAAGGACGATCTGGAGAAAATCGACCGCATGATCGGGTCCGGGCGGATCTCGGGCGTCGTCTTGTCGCGACCGCTCAAAAACGATCCCCGTATCGGGCTTCTGCAGCGATTGAATTGCCCCTTCGTGGTCCACGGACGGACGGCCGCAAGCGACGATTACGCCTGGTACGACGTCGACGGGCAAGAAGCCTTTGTGAGCGCCGTCAACCACCTTGTGCAACTTGGCCACCGCGACATTGGCTTTGTCGGTGCTCAGCTTCAGTACGAATTTGCCCAGCAGCGTCTGGATGGATATCGTCGGGCGTTGCGGCACAACGGTCTGGAAGAGCGTGCTGACTATGTTCAGGTGGCGGACTTCACCGATCACGGGGGCGAGATCGCGGCAGCCAGTCTTTTGGACTTGCCGCAGCCTCCGACAGCGATGGTGTGCGTGTCTGATATGATGGCCTTTGGCGCTTTGGCTGCAATCCAGGCGCGGGGTCTGACGCCGGGCCGCGATGTTTCGGTGATTGGATATGACGGCCTGAGCTTTGGCGCACACACCAATCCGCCGCTAACAACCCTGTCGCAGCCCCAAGCCCATGCGGGGCGGCGGCTGGGCGACATGCTCTTGTCGATCATCGACGGGGCTGACCCAAAAACACATCAAGAACTGCAGCGTGCGCACCTTGTGCAGCGCGAAACAGATGGTCCACCGAAAAACATGGGGGCCGAAACGGACGTTTCTGAAAGGGAGGAATTTCGATGAAACGCACTACACAATTGCTGGGTGGCTTGTTGCTGTCCACAGCTTTGGTCGGGGCCGCGGCTGCTGACACGATCCGCGTCTGGACCATGGAAGTCCAGCCAGAGCGTATGGCGATCCAAGAAAGCTTGGCGGCGGCCTTCACCAAGGCGACAGGCCATGACGTGGAACTGATCCCGGTTGAAGAGTCGGACATTCAGACGCGCGCGACGGCTGCTTTTGCCGCTGGCGATCTGCCCGACGTGTTGAACCACACAGTGCAGCACCTTCTGCCTTACGCTGAGGCGGGTTTGCTGGACACGGCGGCTGCCGATGAAGTCGTGAACGATCTGGGCATCGACTCCTTTGCCAGCGGCCCGATCCGCATGGCGTCGTCGGATGGTGAGATTGTGTCGGTCCCAACCGATGGTTGGACACAGATGGTTGTCTATCGCAACGATCTGTTTGAGGCTGCAGGTCTGGCCGCGCCCACGTCGTTCGAGGCGATCCGCGCGGGTTTGAAGGCCTTGCACAACCCACCAGAGATGTATGGCTTTGTCGCTGCGACCAAGATCGACGAAGGCTACATGATGCAGTTGATCGAGCACCTGTCGCTGGCCACAGGCTACACACCTGTAAACGCAGACGGCACGGTGAACGAGGACACAACCAACCTCAAACAACTGTTGGAGCTTTACAACGAGCTTGTCGCAGCCTCGCCTGAAGGTGATCTTTACTGGTCGCAATCGCGCGAGCTGTATCTGGACGGCAAAGCCGCGATGATCATCTGGTCCCCATCGATCCTCGACGAACTGGGCGGCTTGCGTGACAGCGCGCCAGTGACGATCAACGATGACCCAACCACCAAAGAGCTTGCAGGCAACACAGGCTTTGCGACTATGGTCTCTGGTCCCGGCAATGGCGACGGGGCGGCTTGGTCTGACGTGCGCTACATGGGCATCACAGCCGACGCCAACACGGAAGTGGCGCAAGAGTTCGTGAAGTTTGTCCTGTCCGAAGGCTACGGTCAGTGGCTGAGCCAAGCGCCAGAGGGCAAATTCCCTGTGCGCAAAGGCCCAGAAGCGGGCTCGACCGAGTATGAAGTGACGTGGGCAGGCCTTGACGTTGGTGTCGACCGCA
This sequence comes from uncultured Aliishimia sp., assembly GCA_963922415.1. Taxonomy (GTDB): domain Bacteria; phylum Pseudomonadota; class Alphaproteobacteria; order Rhodobacterales; family Rhodobacteraceae; genus Aliishimia. The sequence continues at coordinate 2,091 of CAWUIP010000259.1, forward strand.
AAGCGCCACTCTCGGCGATCTACCCACAGCAGGTGATCGACGACATCGTCGCGGGTCTCTCGGTGGGTGACCGCTGGGGCGTTGACTCTGGTCAGTTGGCGGCGGCCTCGACCATCATCAACAGCCAGATCATGTCCCGCGTCATCCGCGAGATGACGGATGGCGAGCTGTCCGTTGACGAAGCCGCGGACAAGATCGTGGCTGAGCACAAAGCCCTGATGGCCAACTAAGCCACTCTTGGCCGGGGGTGATCACGCCCCCGGCTCTCTTTGCCCTGTAGCGCAAGAGCGATTCTCATGTCTGACACTCGGAACCACACGCCTGTCCCGCCGAAAGGCCTGGGGCCCCTGGCCAAACGCGAAATGCGGTTTGCTTACATGCTCCTGCTGCCCACCTTTCTGGTGGTCCTGTCAGTGGTCTTGTTCCCGCTTCTGGCCAATGTTTGGATCAGCTTCAAACCCGTGACGCTGGGCGATCTGCGCGCCCCTGCGATCCTGGTCAATGAACGGCTGATGGGGGATGCCGATGCCGTCGGTGCCGAGGCTGACATCCGATACCGCGCGCGCAACTCGTCGCGCAAAAGCGCCATCGCCGATGTGGTGATGACCGATACGGTTCCGGCAGGTTTCAACGTGATCAGCATCGACGAACGCTGCACACTAGAGGGCCAAGCCCTGCGCTGCGATTTGGGCGATTACGAACCGGGTCAGCGCGAAGACATCTTCGTCAAGGTCGCGGCGACGCAGGCCTATATCGATGCGCCGGAAAACATCAAAGACACCAAACCCGTCTTCACCTTTGACCCTGAAAACATCCTGACCAATGGCGATTTCACGCTGGATAACTTTCGGCGCGTGTTCAACGCGTCAGACTTTTGGCCCGTCCTTTGGGCGTCGATGTATTACACGATCGCGGGCACGCTGGGCGCGCTGATCATGGGGCTCTTTGCGGCCCAGTTGATGAATATCACCTTTGGTGGGCGCGCCTTCCTGCGGGGGCTTTTCCTATCGCCGTATGTGGCCCCGGTGATTGCCGTCGCGCTTGCCTGGGTCCTGCTGCTTGATCCCGGTCCGGGCGGCACGCTCAACGCGCTGTTGATCCAGCTTGGGGTGATCGAAGG
>CAWUIP010000260.1:0-3196 GCA_963922415.1 uncultured Aliishimia sp.
GGTCGTTGTATCTGCGAAAAAGGCCATGTGGTGGTCTCCTTTTCCTATGCTCTCTTGTTTCTGATGACAGGGATATATGAGGATGCTGCGTCTGCACAATGGATGATGCTGCAATGCGGCTATGCGCTGAATGCAAACGCTGTTAGCGCTATTTCTTGTTTGATTTTAACAAATTGCCTCTTTTCCCAGCAAAGAGGTTGCGCCGCGCTTCGAAAGCGCCAATTAACAAGAGATTGGACCCGGGGAGAGCAAAAAACATGAGTGTCACTGTGCAATCGGTAACTGCGGCTCTGTCACGTATTGAACTGCCCGATGGCGGCGATCTGGTCTCGCGCGATATGGTGCGTGCCGTGCAGATTGACGGGGACACGGTCCGCTTCGTTATCGAGGCCCCAAGCGCGGAGATGGCGCAACGAATGGAACCCATTCGCGCCGCAGCCGAGGCCGCTGTGGCCGCACTTGATGCCGTGTCCTCCGTCCAAGTGGCGCTGACCGCCCATAGTGGCGCGTCCCAAGCGCCCAAGGCGCCGCCTCCAAATCTCAAAATCGGGGGGCACCCTAAACCCCAGGCGGGTCCGACCAAGCCCAGTGGCGTCGACCGGATCCTGGCCATTGCTTCGGGCAAGGGCGGTGTGGGCAAGTCGACCGTGTCCTCCAACCTCGCTGTTGCCCTCGCCAAGGCCGGGCGCCGCGTTGGATTGCTGGATGCAGACATTTACGGCCCTTCGCAGCCGCGCATGATGGGCGTTAACAAGCGCCCCGCCAGTCCTGATGGCAAGACGATTATCCCGCTGCACGCGCATGGGGTCACGCTGATGTCCATCGGCTTTATGCTTGATCCTGACAAAGCGGTCGTATGGCGCGGTCCGATGCTGATGGGCGCACTGCAGCAGATGCTGGGGCAGGTGGCTTGGGGCGAGTTGGACGTTTTGATCGTCGACCTGCCGCCCGGCACCGGCGATGTGCAGCTGACGCTGTGCCAAAAGTCTGAACTGACAGGGGCCATCGTGGTCTCCACCCCGCAGGACGTGGCCCTTTTGGACGCGCGCAAAGCGATCGATATGTTCGCCACCCTCAAGACGCCTGTCCTGGGCCTGATTGAAAACATGTCGCAGTTCACGTGCCCCAGCTGCGGTGCGGTGCACGACATATTCGGTGTTGGCGGGGTGCAGGCCGAAGCAGAAAAGATGGGCGTGCCCTTGCTGGGGCAGTTGCCTATCGACTTAGACACACGGCTCGCGGGTGATGGCGGTACTCCGGTTGCCGCAGGCGATGGCGTCATGGCAAACGCATATGCCCGGATCGCAGATGGGCTGATCAAAGGCGGCATGGCGTGACAGATACTGCGCTTCGCGCCCTCGCAACATATGGCACCCTCGCGCCTGGACGCGTTAACGCGCACCAGTTGGACGGATTAACGGGCCGCTGGCTGACGGGAACTGTGCGCGGCACCCTCTTTGACGCGGGGTGGGGCGCGGCGGAAGGCTACCCTGGGCTGGTCCTCGACGCACAGGACGAAGCCGTTGACGTATACCTTTTTGTCTCGGACGACCTGCCCGCACATTGGGCGCGCCTCGACGCGTTCGAAGGCCCCGGCTATACCAGAACCCCGACGCTGGTGCAGACGGATACGGGCGATATTCCTGCACAGATCTACGCTTTGACCCGGAGCCCGCGTTAGTCCGGCAGCACACGCCCCTCGACAAGGTGGCCGTAAAGCGTTGTCAGCACGCTCGCGCCCAAGAGCGTTGCAAAGAGCGACACGACGAGGTTCATCAGGGTCGCCAAGATGGGCGAAAACACCTCGACAAAGCCGACGACAATCCCAAGCCCGAAATTGATCGCCAAGAGGGCGAGCACTAACAGCAAGATCTGAAACGACAAAGGCGCGGTCGCGCGCCAGCTCTCCATCAGAGCCATGGGTTTTTCAATGGCCGCCGCTGGCAAGATCAGGGACATTCGCAATCCGAGCCAACTCAGAGTGATCAAACCCAAAGCGCTGCCAGCTAAGGCACTCGGGCCCAAATCCTCCGCACCACCGGTCACGCTCATCGACGCCCCGATAACCATGAGGAGGGCGAAGGTTGGAACCATCAGCGCCAAACAAATCAGCAATGTTCGCCCCAGATAGCTAAAAATTGGTCCTGACGCAGGCGTCAATCCGGCTGCGCGTGCCTCATCCGTGAGCAGGACATAGCGGTGCCAGGTGACGACGATCATCAGACCGGCATAGACTGCCAAAAGCAGACCGCCAATCGCGCCAACGATACCCCAGCCCGCACCTGTGCCCGCAGAGATCCCGGCCAAACCGGCGGAAGAGACCATCACGACCAGTATCGCAAGGGCAAATAGGCCTACGCCGGGCGCAATCGCGCGCGCCAAGGCGCCAAAATCGAAAAAGATCATGCGAAAGGCATGTTTCAAAATAGACCAAGCAATCATGTCCACCCTCCGTTTGTGCGCAACCTGCGCGATTGCTGGCGAGGGCTCAAGCACTGTTGGTCGTGGGAAACCATGGGACGGGACCGAATTTGCGCGGCAGTCGGGTCGGTGTGCGAATCAACTTTGCTAAAAAACGGGTGGAACTGCGGATGTATTGCGAGAACAAAACAAAAACATACTTTGAGATGCCTGAATTTCCTGCAAAATACTGGGAAATTGTGGGAAGCTCTACATCTGGGGGTTGCGACACATTATGTGGTGTTGGGTTGTTAGATTACCACTATGTGAGCCAAAATTCTGCTTCTTGCGTTCCTGTGCTTGCCTCCTTGAGCCTCAGGTAATCTGCAGATTCACGGGTACTCCCGTAAAAAACTGTTGCCAGCCCATGTATTCCCGTGGCATCCCTATAGCACAAGATGAGAGCAGGTAACCGGGGCGCTCAACGACCCCAAAAAATAAAAACCAAGCAGGTTTCATACAGGCACACCACTTTCATCACACCGAGATCCGGCGCGCGGGCGAGCAGACATCCCCCCAGGTGGCGCGCGCAGCTGGACACCCCGCAACGCGGGACGAGGGCGGCGGGTTGAAGAGTGGCAGCACTTCAACCCGCCGTTTCCATTTTAAGGGCTGGGGGCAGGCAAAAGCCGGGAGGCGCAGAGAGGGACGAACAGGCGGTGGCACGCAGGTTCAGAGGTGAAAGCCACCACAAGGTGGACACGAAGGGGCGGGTCTCTATCCCAGCCTCTTTTCG
>CAWUIP010000261.1:0-3189 GCA_963922415.1 uncultured Aliishimia sp.
CGTAGATCAGAACCATGACCAAAGAGACACTCACGCGCCTGATCGAAGCCCGGACCACCGCCGAAGGTCTAACGCCCACCAGGATGGCGGGGGTGCATCTCTTTCGCGCCACCCAGCCCATTCCTTGCGCCCCCGCCGTCTATGAGCCCAGCGTGATCGCCATCACTTCTGGTCGAAAAGAGGCGCTGTTGGAGGGGGCGCGCTACGTCTACGATAGCAGCCGGTACATGGTGTGCCCGATGTCGATGCCAGTAAAGGCTGGAACGCCGGATGCCGCGCCGGACGCCCCGCTTTACGGCGTCAATATCCAGCTCGATTTGCGGTTGATGGCCGAGTTGGTCTTGGAAATGGAGACGGCTGCCAGTTCGATGCCACGCGCCACCCGCGACGCGATGCCCGACGGTATTCGGCTGGCCCAGTGGGACGCCGGGTTCACCGAGGCGCTTTTGCGTTTGTTACAATTGGATGAAAGTGCGTTGGACACGGCGGTGCTTGGGGCTGCGCGTCTGCGCGAGCTTTACTATGCGATCCTAAAAGGGGAGGCGGGTCTGTTTGCACGCCGCGCCTTGGGCGCTGGCAACGGCATTGCGCGTTCGATTGCCCATATGGCGGGCAACCTGCAGGCGCCGATCTCCATTGACGAGATGGCTGCGCGTGCGGGGATGAGCCGCGCAGTCTTTCACCGCAAGTTCAAACAGGCCACAACGATGTCCCCGATCCAATTCGGTAAATCGATGCGCCTCAACACGGCGGCGACGCAAATCGCGAGCGGCGTGAGCGTCAACGCAGCTGCTTTGGATGTGGGCTATGTGAGCCCGTCTCAATTTAGCCGTGAGTTCAAACGGATGTATGGGCAATCGCCTCGGCAATGGAGCGACGCGCAAGACGTGGCCGTTCGTCTCGCCTAGCTATTTCGGCAGCTTGAAGGGGATCCGTTCGCCCGACCATCCGTCTATATTGGTGCGCGCCTCGATCAGGACCTCTGTGGTGCCGTCGGGCAGCGAGACACCCGAAAGGCTGCGCGTAAAGGGCTGCTCTTCCACATGGGGATGGTAGAGCGTGCGCAGGCCAAGCTCTGTTCCGTCCAAACTCAGCACGCGCCACCCGTCTGCGTAGTCGTCCCAGCCGGTGTCGGCGTGGCGCAGCGTGACGTTGAAGGTCCACGCATCACCAGACGCGCGCGCCGTGACCTTTTCGATATCGGCAGGGTCAGCGGCCAGCGGTGCCGCGAGAAGAAGGAGGAAGGAAGGGATCAATAAACGCATATCGTCACATTAACACAGCGCGGCATCTGCGGGGATCAAAAAGGTTTGAAGACCACGATGATCAGGACACCGATCGTGCCCAGCACGCTGACCTCGTTGAAGATGCGCAAAAACAGGTCGCTTTCATCGAAGAGCCCGCGCCGGGCGCGCAGAACAAGCCGCCCGGTCCACCCGTAATGCGCAGCCAGGGCCAAAACGAGCGCAAGTTTCAGCCAGACCCAAGTGGGAAAGCCCCAAAGCCAGCCCAGCCACAGCCCCGTGATCAGCGCGATCACGCCAAGGCCTAGCGAAAACCGATAGACCCGGACGGTTAGATCGCCTGTGGGGCCAAACTCGCCCAGCCGGGCATATTCGCGTTTCCAATAGATCAACGCGCGCGGCACGGCAAAAATGCCGGTCATCCAGCCCATAACGCAAAGAAGATGCACGACTTTAATCCAGTCCATGGCCCGATCTGTTGCCGAAACGGGCGGCGGTTGCAAGCTGCGACACCGACGCAGGTTGCTTTCTTTGAAAATTGGTTATATTTTTTTACCAATTTTGAAATCCGCAGGAGAGACGCCATGGAAATGCCACAGCCAAACAGCGAAGTCCTGGCCCGCAAAGCGCGCGTGGTGTCGCGTTTGCAGGGCGTTTTGCCAGCCGATGCGGTGATCCATGAGGTGGCAGAAACGCGCGCTTATGAGTGCGATGCGCTCACCGCCTATCGCTGCCCGCCCATGGTGGCGGTGCTGCCGTCTTCGACCGAGGAGGTCGCGCAGGTTCTGCGCATTTGCCATGAAGAGGGGGTGCCAGTGGTCCCGCGCGGCTCTGGCACGTCGCTGGCGGGCGGGGCGCTGCCCACGGCGGACTGTGTGATCCTTGGCGTTGCGCGCATGAATGCGGTTCTAGAGACGGACTATGAAAACCGCTTGATCCGCGTGCAGTCGGGGCGCACCAACCTCAGCGTAACAGGCGCCGTCGAAGATGATGGGTTCTTTTACGCCCCGGACCCCTCCAGCCAGTTGGCCTGCGCGATTGCAGGCAATGTGGGCATGAACTCAGGCGGGGCGCATTGCCTTAAATACGGGGTCACGACGAACAATCTGCTGGGCGTGACCATGGTGCTGATGGACGGCACCGTGGTCGAGCTCGGCGGTGCCACATTAGAGGCGGGCGGGCTGGACCTTTTGGGCGTCGTCTGCGGCTCTGAAGGGCAGCTTGGCGTCGTGACCGAGGCGACGCTGCGCATCCTGCCGAAACCCGAAGGCGCGCGGCCCGTGTTGATGGGCTTTGACAGTGCCGAAGCGGCGGGGGCTTGTGTGGCGGCGATCATCAAGGCGGGCGTTTTGCCCGTCGCCATCGAGTTCATGGACAGAATGCTGATCGAGGTCTGCGAGGACTTCGCGGGCGCGGGCTATCCCATGTGTGATGCGCTGCTGATCGTAGAGGTCGAAGGCGCGGACGCAGAGATTGACCACCAACTGGGCCTGATCAAAGAGATTGCCCAGGCGCATAACCCGGTCGCCATTCAAGAGGCCACCGACCCCGAACAGGCCGCCAAGATCTGGGCTGGTCGCAAGGCCGCGTTCTCGGCGATTGGCCGGATCAGCGACTACATGTGCCTGGACGGCACGATCCCAGTGAGCGAACTTCCGTACGTACTGCGCCGTATTGGCGAGATGAGCGAAGAATACGGCCTGCCCGTGGGCAACGTCTTCCATGCGGGCGATGGCAATATGCATCCCTTGATCTGCTATGACGCGAACAAGCCTGGCGATCTGGAGATTTGCGAAGAGTTTGGCGCCGAGGTCCTAAAGCTCTGCGTCGAGGTCGGCGGCTGCCTTACAGGCGAGCACGGCGTGGGCATCGAAAAGCGGGATCTGATGACGCACCAGTATGCGCCCCAAGACCTCGAGGCCCAGATGGCGATCAAAGACGTGTT
>CAWUIP010000262.1:0-3108 GCA_963922415.1 uncultured Aliishimia sp.
TCAAGATCCTCAGCGACGGCCTGATCCTTAAGTCCCAAGCCACGCTGTGGCGGTCCCGTGTGGCGCCTTGGGACGCGCCCTCCAGCGCCGCTTTTGCCGAGTTGAGCAGAAAACTGGCAGTGAATTAGGCGCGTCCGAGCGTGGCGTGCCGGACCTGCGGCGCGGTTGCGCCGCATCTTGGCGGCGTGACGCTGCGTAAGAGATCGCCGCTAAAATCACCGCGCTAGCTGTCGTGGCTTCAAGCATTTCAAATGCTTACGATGGCCAATCTGGTTCCAACCCCTCCCGGTCCTCCTTCGAAAACCTGCTCCAACACCTAAGAAATATTCTTGCGGTGACACGCCCCCCGAGTAGATTGGTGCAACGCATCCGAAAGCCCGACATAGCTTTGCCAACAAAAACGGGTAAACCGGCTGCATTAGGGAGAAGCGCTGCACCCAGTTGTGCGGCAAATTGGGGCAAACCCATGCTAAAGATTGAAAATCTGCATCTCAGTTTTGGTGGCATCAAGGCGCTGCAAGGCGTCAGCTTTGAGGCTCGCCCGGGTGAGATCACTGGCGTGATCGGCCCCAACGGAGCCGGCAAGACCTCGCTCTTCAACGCGATTTCGGGCTTTTACAAGCCCGACCAGGGTACGGTGCATTTTGAGGGCGCCGACATCACGAGCCTGTCGCCCGACAAACGCGCGGGCCTGGGCCTGGCGCGCACGTTCCAAAACATCGCGCTTTTTCGCGGCATGACGGTCCTCGACAATATCAAGCTGGGCGGGCACGCGCGGCTGAAGACCAATGTGTGGCAGGCTTTGCGCTATTTCGGGTCCGCGCAGAAAGAAGAGTTGGAGTTGCGCCGCGACATCGAAGAGCGCGTGATCGACTTTCTCGAGATTGACCATATCCGCAAGTTCCCGATCACCATGCTGCCTTACGGCCTGCAAAAGCGCGTTGAGCTGGGGCGTGCGCTGGCCATGCGGCCCAAAGTGCTGATGCTGGATGAACCGGTCGCCGGTATGAACCGGGAAGAGACCGCCGACATGGCGCGCTTTATCCTCGACGTGCAAGAGCAGTTTGGCACCACCATCCTGCTCGTCGAACATGATATGCACATGGTCATGGACATCTGCGCGCACATTGTCGTGCTGAACTTCGGTCAGCAGATCGCCAGCGGTGCGCCCGAGGAAGTCTCGGGCAACGAGGCCGTGATCGAAGCCTATTTGGGAGCCGCTGCCTGATGCTGCAATTTGTGATCAATGGGCTGATGTCGGGCGCGATCTATGCGCTGATCGCCGTGGGGATCGTCAGCGTGTACAAGGCCACCAAGGTGGTGAACTTCGCGCATGGCTATCTGATTATGTTTGGCGCGTATTTCTATCTGACCTTCGCGGTGATTATCCCGCAGGCCAGTTGGACACCCGAATGGCTGGCCAGTTGGCAGCCTGAGTGGATGGTCGCGATGAAGGCCGATCTGCCGATGTTTTCCCCGATGGGCGCGGTCCTGGACTGGCTTGCCAACTTGCCGCGCATCCTTCTGGGGCTGGCAGGCGCGATCTTGGCCAACGCTCTGCTTGGGCGGCTGGTAGAGCGCACGCTGATGCGGCCCCTGATGGGCCAGTCGGTCTTTGCGATGATCATGGTCACCGTGGGCCTGATCTCGATCCTATCGGGCGCGTCCTCGCTGATTTGGACGGCGGATGCGGCCTTTGTGCCCCATATCGCGCCCAACACGCCGGTGCGGTTTGAGGCCTTTGGCTCGACCATTTTCCTCTTTGGCGCGGACCTTGTGAACATGGTGATCGCGCTGATCCTCTTTGGCGGGATCGTCGCCTTTGTCCAGTTGACCAAGGGCGGGGTCGCAATCCGCGCCACCGCCGAGGATCAATCCACGGCCTATTCCATGGGTATCTCGGTCCCCCGCGTCTTCTCGCGCGCATGGGTCCTGGCCTGCGCGACTGGCGCAATTGCTGGGGCCATCCTTGCGACCCGCAATGGCGTGTCGCCAACACTGGGCCTCTTTGGCTTCTCGGTCCTGGCGATTGTGCTGATGGGCGGGCTCGACAGCTATATCGGCGTCTTCCTGGCCGCACTTGCCGTTGGCATCCTTGAGGCGATGACCCAGTGGCAGTTAGGCGGCGAATGGGCCGAGATCGTGCCGTATGTGACTGTTCTGATCGTTCTGTTGATCAAACCCCACGGTCTTATGGGCTCTAAAGAGGTTGAACGGATATGATCAACGGCAATCTCAAAGCGACCTATGCGGCGGATGAGCGGGTTCTGAACAACCGCTGGAAGCAAGGGTTTGTCTACGGGTCCTTCGTCTTCCTGGCGGCGCTGGCAGTGCTGGCCAATGACTACGTTATCCTGATCGCCTGCCAGATGGGGATCCTGCTGGTCGCGGTTGTGGGGATCAATATCCTCACAGGCTATACCGGGCTTGTCAGCCTGGGCCACGGCGCGTTCGTGGCCATTGGGGCCTATGCGGTGACGGTCTTGCACAATGCCTTTGCCGGGGTCATTCCGGACGCGCTGCAGGTTTTGATTGTCGTGCCCATTGCCGTGGCGCTGACCGCGGGCATTGGCGTGATCGTCGGGCTGCCGTCGCTGCGGGTGAAGGGGCTTTACCTTGCTGTTGCCACGCTCGCGGCCTCGTTCATCGTGATCTTCCTCGTGGAGCATGAAAGCCTAGCCCCATGGACAGGCGGTGTTGTCGGGATCGATACGCCGGTGCCCAATATCCTCGGGTGGGAGCTTGACACCAAGCGCGAGATGTTCGCGCTGATCTGCGTGGTCGCCGTGACATCGCTGCTGGCCGCGCAGAACCTGGTACGCACGCGGGTGGGTCGCGCGTTCATTGCGATCCGGGATCGGGACTATTCGGCGGAAATTCTGGGCATCTCGCTTCTGCGCTATAAGTTGACGGCCTTTGCGCTTTCGGCGGCTTATTGCGGTCTGGCGGGAGCGCTCTTTGCCTACTTCTACGCGCGCATTCTGCCCGAACAGTTCGAATTGGACCTGAGCCTAGAGCTTGTCGCGGCCCTGATCGTGGGCGGCATGGGGCGGACCATGGGGCCTGTATTCGGGGTGATCTTGATCGTTTTGGTGCCCGAACTCATCA
>CAWUIP010000263.1:0-3056 GCA_963922415.1 uncultured Aliishimia sp.
CCACCTACCCCACCGACGGCGCAGCTGCCGCCGCCGACGCCGCAGCTGCCGCCGCCTCTTTCAATGTTTGGACCTTTATCCGTCACGACCTTCACCGCGAAAGGGACCATCCAACTGGCCCGCTGGTCGGCATCTGGACAGACCTGCTAACCGCTCCGGATCAGACGGTTTGGGACCAGGCGCGCCAAACACTCGAAACGGATACGGCAGGCCGCTGGCGCTTCTGGATCCTCTGGTGCGAGCGTGTTCGCACAGGCCGCAACACCCATCCCTACGAGATGGTCAGAATCCTCAACACGTTTGCCAGTCAAGAAGACTGGGAAGGCGAACCCGCCCCCCTCAACGCCAAATTCGACCCCATCCTCGCGCTTTATGAGGCGGAGGACGTAATCGGCAAAACGCCGTTTGGGATGCGTATTCGCATGCGGCCCCAAAAGGGCGTCCTCTACTCTGAGCCGACGGACGCTGCAGATCTCGACGACGTAATTGACCACATTCGTCAGGCTCTCAAAGACTTTCTGTCTAGATGCCGCCGCGACAAAAGCGCGAACCAACTGGGTGCGCAGATGAAGTCGGTCTTGTCGCCGCTCATTGCTGATCTTCGCAGAGATTTACGGCGTCACAAGTCTGATCCGTTTCAGTTGTTCGACGCGCTGCGCTATGCGCAGAACGAATTGCAGCGTACTTGCAGCAAAGAGGGGTTCCTGCGGGAAACCGCGGTCGAGCGTTTGGCGGATCAACTGCAAACCGCACGTGAAGACATCGCCACCAACTCGCCCGCTGTGGTTGAACAAGAGAAGAACCGTTTGGCTGTCCGGTTGGAGCTTGTCTCTCATGATCAGAAGCTCTTCGCGTTGCGCAGCCTCGCGGGGATGGGGGCAAACAGCGAGGGCGTGTTGCGCCTGCTGACTGAACGCGCGTTGTTGATGATCGTGTCTGATGACGGCTCAGACGAAGACAAACGCAACGCTTGGTACTTTATGACCGCTGTTTTGCCGCGTGCGGCGCTGCAAATGCACAAGGCTGAGGCCAAAGCTGCGTCTCCCGAAGAAGCTAAAGACCTTTTGAAGCGTTTAGCAGAACACGGCGGGAACATTTCGAAGATCGACAAAGGTGTTGATGCCATTCAGGAAATGTCCGGTGAAGGCGCCGATTGGATGGCCGAGGTGATGTCTCAACTGTCTTCCGGCAATTTATGGGGGCTTGGATGATCCTCCTTTGGCTTTGCATTGCATGGGTGCTTTTGTCTGCGGCGGTGGCGATGTTGCCGATGCGGCTGCAATATGTGCCGGGCGTGGCGCTTTTGGTGGCGGCACCGGTGTTGATTGGGTGGATCGCTTGGGATGTCGCCTGGTGGGCCGGGCTGTTGGCACTGGCGGCTTTCGTCTCTATGTTCCGCAACCCTTTGCGGTATTTCTGGTCTCGGCTTCGGGGCCAGCCGTGGGAGGGGCCGTCGTGACCTCCCCCAGACCTCTCCTCTTTCCCTCTCGAAAGGATCCTGAGTGATGCTTGCACTTATCCCCTTGGCTGGCGTTCTGGTCGGCGTTTATGCGGCCTATGTGGTGGGGTGGCGGCCCATGCTGTTGCTGTGGCTCGGCACCATCGCCACCATTGTCGGCACCCATGCGTTTTTCTGGCGCGATGTCTATTGGCCGCAAGTGGTCGAGCCGGGGCTGGCCGCACCGCTGATGCCTGCGACGGTTGAGACGGGCGTGGCCCTGATGATCGCGGTCCTGATGGATCGCGGGCTTTTGTGGATCGTGACGGGCGCGGCCTTTGCGCTGGGTCTGATGGCCTATCCTGCGCTGCAGCAGGTGCGCCGGCCCGCGCGCGCCGTGGTTCCGGCGGAATAGGGGTGGGCGATGCCATTGTCGCTTATTCTCGCCTGTCTTTGGGCGCTGGCTGCGAACTTCCTGGCGGCAATTCCGTCGAAGGACAATCACTGGCGGCGCGCCTATGTGTTGATCGCCATCGGTGTGCCGATCCTGGGCTATGTGACCTATGAAATGGGCCCTTGGATTGGGCTTTTGGTGCTGGCGGCGGGCATGAGCGTCTTGCGCTGGCCGGTCATTTACCTGACACGCTGGGTGCGGCGGCATATCTGGCCGTCCTAGCGGATAAATTGGGCCAGACAGGAAAGAGGCGTTAGATGTTTGAGCCAATGCCAGAGGTGCGCGGGACGCTGACGCAGGGTCGGACGATGGCGGACCTGACTTGGCTGCGGGTCGGTGGCCCGGCGGCCTGGCTCTTTCAGCCTGCGGATCTGGACGACCTCAGCGGCTTTTTGGCGGCCTTACCGGTCGACGTGCCCGTGTTTCCGATGGGCGTGGGTTCGAACCTCATTGTGCGGGACGGGGGCCTGGATGCCGTGGTCATCCGGTTGCCGATGCGCAGCTTTGGCAAGATCCAAACAGCCGGGCAAGAGGTCCGCGTGGGCGCGGCAGCGCTTGATGCCCGCGCAGCGTTGGCAGCGGCGAAGGCTGGGCTCGATCTGACATTTCTGCGCACGATCCCTGGGTCTGTGGGCGGTGCGGTGCGCATGAATGCGGGCTGCTATGGCAGCTATGTGGCGGATGTCTGTGTCGAAGCAACGGCGGTGCTCCGTTCGGGCGAGGTCATAACCCTGTCTGCCGAGGAGATGAACTTTCAATACCGCCAATCGGATCTGCCTGAAGGCGCCGTTCTGGTTGAGGCCGTTTTTGCAGCCCCCAAGGGCGATCCGGACACGCTGATCGCGCAAATGGAGGCGCAGATTGCGAAGCGGGACGCGACCCAGCCCACAAAGGACCGCAGTGCCGGGTCCACCTTTCGCAATCCGTCAGGATTTTCGTCGACAGGGCGTAAGGATGATGTGCATGACTTGAAGGCTTGGAAGCTTATCCAAGAGGCCGGTATGCAGGGCGCGATGGTCGGCGGTGCGCAGATGAGCGAGAAACACGCCAACTTCATGATCAACCGAGGTGATGCAACGGCGCATGATCTGGAAACTTTGGGCGAAGCAGTTCGAAAAAGCGTTTACGACCAGAGCGGCCTCACGCTAGAATGGGAAATCATGC
>CAWUIP010000264.1:0-3033 GCA_963922415.1 uncultured Aliishimia sp.
TTGGAGCTTTCTTCGCCCTCGTACTGCACAGGGTAGAAGAGCAGGCCGTTCAACTCTTCGATCACAGGCAGAACGGATTTCCGGGACACAGATGTCCAGTTGCCGAAGATCACGTCAACTTCGTGCACTGTCAGAAGCTCGCGCGCTTTTTCCGCAAAGAGCGGCCAGTCGGATGCTGGGTCAACCACAACGGCTTCCAGGTCGCAGCCCAGAACGCCGCCCGCGGCGTTTTGCTGTTCAACGAGCATTTCCATTGTGTCTTTCAACGTGGTCTCAGAGATCGCCATCGTGCCGGACAGTGAATGCAGGACGCCAACTTTGATCGGGGCGTCGCATGCCATTGCAGCAGCAGCACTCAGCAGGACCGCGCCAGCAGTGGTGGAAAGAAGAGTTTTCGACATCGCAGGTTGTTCTCCCTTTGCGCGTCGCGCAGCATGGTTGCGGAGTAGTCTCCGCATGCCCACATCAGACCTGCGCAATTCTGTTTGCAGCATGCGGGCGGCGTTCAGGTTTCGCAGACACGTCAGCCACCGCACACATATTCAAACGGCCCGTGCAGGCCGCGAGCGCACTGTTGTTCATGAGAGCTGTCAGGGACGAGAGTGAACGCGAGTCTGCCGGTGCATAGATGCGCTGTTTTGCACACTTTTTGTACATATTTCAGAGAAAGGCTCATTTTTCAGGCGGTCTAAGGACGGAAAACGATACATTTCCAAGCAACTCGGACCAATTGATAGCTCAACAAATCGCCGAAAACGCATTTTTGGATCCGCGGTGCGAATCCGCGGAAGGGCGCTCTAACTGTCCAGAAGGAGATCTGTACAGATCTGCAAATTGGAGGCCGCGCGCCGCGCAGCCCAGACTTGTTGCTCGGGTGAAATCGAAAACGTTGCGCGGGTCAGAACTTGAGCATGCGCCATTTTCGCGTCGATGCGCACCTCTAGCGCGCGCCGCTTTTGGTCATGGGTCGTCGCGGCATCAACCAAGTTCACAAATTGAGCGCGCCGGTGCGAAGTCTCCGAAAAATCCCCCTCGCCCATGAGCCAAGCATGCTCGAGCTGCGCCGAGAAACGACCCGCGCAGGCCGCGAAGGTTTCAAACAAGGGCTCTGCGGCCTGCGCACCCGCAGAGATCATGGCGGCAACCGCCCCCGCCGCAAGACTTCTTCTTAAACCGCTCATTTTTTCACCTAACACGCTCATTTTACGATTAATCTGAATGCACTTTGGAAACTTAGCAAGCCTTTTGTCGGACGAAAGTCGCAACGCCCATGTGGGTCATCCTCGCAAGAGCCGACTAATTTCGGGTTAGCTAGGCTTGCGCTGGAAGAAATTCACGTTGTATACAAATTGCGTACAATGAGAGTCGCCATGCCACTTCCCCCGAAAGACGCCTGCCTTTCAGACCTAAAACGCCGGATCTTGTCGCTAGATCTGGCACCCGGCGTCGCATTGGACGAAGCGCGCCTTGCAGAGCACTACGGGATTTCGCGCACCCCAATGCGCGAAGTACTGCAGCGGCTCACTGGGCATGGCTTTGCCGTGATGGAGGAAAATCGCGGTGCGAAAGTCGCATCGATGAATATCACTGCGATGCGGACCTTTTTCCAAACTGCCCCGTTGATCTATGCAAGTATCGCGCGTTTGGCGGCCGAAAACAGAACCTCCGCCCAACTTACCACGTTGCGAGACGCACAAGACGCCTTCTGTGTTGCAACACATGCGATGGATGCGGACGCAGCGGCGCTGGCAAATCACCGATTTCACGAGATGATTGGGGAGATGGCGCATAATCCCTACCTCATGGCGGCGCTGAGCCGGATGCTGATTGATCACACGCGCCTGAGCCAAACTTTTTATCGCCCGGCCTCCGAGGAGGAAGCGGCCTTGGTCGAAACTGCGCGCGCGCAGCACGATCAGATGATTGACGCCATCGCAGCGCGCGACACGGAACGCGCTACGGAGCTCACCCTGCGGCATTGGGATCTGTCGCAAGACCGCATGGAGCGCTTTGTGCGCCCGGACCCGTTGCCATTGAATGTGGCCACTATGGAGACCCACGAATGAAATTCGAAGGGATTTACACCCCCATCGTCACGCCCTATCGCGACGACTTTACCTGTGATGAGGCCGCGCTGGAGGCCACGGTCGAGCACCTGATCGGCGCTGGCGTGCACGGGATTATCGTGGCAGGCACGACGGGTGAGTATTACGCGCAAACGATGAAAGAGCGGGTCTGGCTGATGGGCCGATTGCGCGCGCTGATCGGGGACCGGGTGCCAATGATCGTTGGCACAGGTGCGATGCGCACGGAGGACTCTGTGGAATACGCCTCCCGCGCCGTGGACGCGGGCGCCGACGGGCTTTTGGTGGCAACACCGCCCTATGCCTACCCCACAGGTCGCGAAATCGCGCTCCATGCGCTTGCAATCGACCGGGCCGCCAATCTGCCGATCATGCTTTATAATTATCCGGGGCGGATGAGCGTGAACATGGATGAAGACTGCCTTGACCGCCTTGGCCGCTCCCCCAATTTTTGCGCAATCAAAGAAAGCTCCGGCGATCCGAACCGGTTGCACATGCTGGCGCGCGACTACCCGCATATTGCGCTGAGTTGCGGCATGGATGACCAAGCGTTGGAGTTCTTTGCGTGGGGCGCCGGATCCTGGGTCTGTGCCGGGTCCAACTTCGCACCAGAGGCGCATTTAGCGCTTTATCAGGCCTGCGCGGTGGAGGGGGACTTCACCAAAGGCCGCGCGATCATGTCCGCAATGCTGCCGCTGATGCGCGTTCTGGAACAGGGTGGCGCGTTTATCCAATGCATCAAGCACGGGCTCACCTTGCGCGGCATTGACGCGGGCCCGCCGCGCAAGCCGTTGCAGCCGCTCAACAAAGATGACCGCCGCGCGTTGGAAGAGGTGATCCGCACCCTGGATACGACCATCGCGGCGATCACGGGCGCCCCGTCATGAGGGCGCGCGTCAAGGCATGCGAGGCGCTGCCTCGCGCTCCGGAGTATTTTGAGAACAATGAA
>CAWUIP010000265.1:0-3012 GCA_963922415.1 uncultured Aliishimia sp.
GTGCCGGTGCATATGGGCTCGCACGGGATCGGGGTCAGCCGCCTTTTGGGCGCGATTATCGAGGCAAGTCATGACGACAACGGCATCATCTGGCCCGAGGGCGTGACGCCGTTCCACTGCGGGATTGTGAACCTCAAACAAGGCGATGGCGATACGGATGCCGCCAGTGAAAAGCTCTACGCGGCGCTCACGGCTGCCGGGCTTGAGCCGCTGTATGACGACCGCGATGAACGTGCGGGTGGCAAGTTTGCGACGATGGACCTGATCGGTCTGCCGTGGCGGATCACGGTCGGCCCGCGCGGTCTAAAGAATGGCGTGGTCGAACTGACCTCGCGCCGCACGGGCGAGAGCGAAGAGATGAGCCCCGAGGCCGCCGTGGCCAAGATCACTGAGATCTTTGCGCCGCATATGGTCTCGTCGCCGGTTTAGTCATGTGGCGTGTCTGTGCTGTCCTGGTCGTGGCCCTCTTGGGCAGTGCGGGCCAGGCTGACACGGACCTGCGCGTCGGCCGTATCGAGGCCGCGTTTGCGGGTTGGTTGGCAGATCATTCGGCCCGCGGCGCATTGGCCATTCGGCGCCAGGGCGAGGTGCTGGAACCGCGCGGGTTTGGCTTGCCCAGATCTGACCGCTACGACCTTGCGTCGGTCGGTAAGGCCATCACCGCGCTGTGTGCGGCGGACCTGGTTGGCACCGGGGATTTGGCGTGGGACGACACGGTGGCATCACGCGTGGGTCGGGGCCCCAACATCACGCTTGCGCAACTTTTGATCCATTCCGGCGGGCTCACGGGCGACGCAACGCAGGCATTGATGGCCCTCAGCCTCGGCGCAGATGTGCCCCATGGCAGTGAGATGGTGCTCAATGCCGTGACGACGCGGGGTGGGCCGCAGGGCACGCCCGGCCAGTACCGCTACACCAATGAAAACTACGCGCTGGCCGCCCTGATGATCGAAGCGGCAACTGGCAAGCCCTACCACGATGTGTGTGCGGCCCGCGCGCTTGCCCCCTTGGGCCTGCAGGCGGGCGTGTCAGAGGTGGCCGCGATCTCTTTGCCCTGGGGCGGTTGGACGATGACGCTGGATGACTTCGCGGCGTGGCACGCAACTGCGTTGGGCGGGTTAGGCGACCCTAAGGATTTTCCCCATGTGGACGTTGGCGGCGGTCTATCCTACGGGCTGGGCACATTTTTCCGAGAATTTGAGCGCGGCAACACGTTCTGGCACTTTGGCGCCTTGTGCTTTCCAGGACGGTTCGAGATCGGAACCTATGCCGTCACGTTTTTCGCGGATTGGACGCTCGTCGCTGTTTGGGACGCCTGTGTCACCTTTGACGATATGGCCGACCTAGACCAGGCGCTAGTCGCAGCCCTTTTCGACTAGTGCCGTCATGTGTGTAAAAACTTGCGTTGCCGGTTGGATCGCATCGCCGCCTCGGATCAAGTACGTGGCTGGTTACGTGCAGATCGAAATGATCAGGTCGATCAGATACATCATCCGGTCATGGTGGAGCGTAAACGCAGCGGCAACGACCGCCGTGGCCGCTATGGATGCCGCAAGCGTGCGCAGTTTTCGCGCGGCGGGTGGGGGCAGAATCCCGTAGATCTGTTGGCGCAGCGCCGAGTTCGGAATGCGTTGCGGCCCGCCCAGGATCGCAAGCTTCACATTGTCCATGACATAGAGCCGCGTCATGAACCCCATGCGCAGTTCTGGATTGTGGTAGGCTGACGGTTGAAACATCGCTTTGGCTCGCGCTCATCTTGGTTAACGCCCCCAACGTGTCTCCAGAATTTGTTTAAACTTTGTCTTACCCGCCACGTCGGCGGGTTCTCGCCGATGGGCGCGGCGCGGCCTTCTGCGATGCTTGGCTTGACCCTGCGGCTTGGGCTGCGCATGTATGGTCAAAACGAGCAGGACAGTTCCGGTATGGCGCGCACACCCGCCCCTTTCTCTCGATTTGAGGTCATGATCGCGTGGCGCTATCTGCGTGCCAAGCGCGAGACGGGCGGTGTCAGCACGATGACCTGGATTTCGCTGATCGGGATCACCTTGGCGGTCTTCGCGCTGATCGCGACCCTGTCGGTGCGGTCGGGCTTTCGGTCGGAGTTGGTGGATACGATCCTGGGCTCGAACGCGCATGTGACCGTCTATGGCTTGGGCGAAGTGCGTCCAAACGGACAGATCGACCGATCCATCACCGACTACCAAGCTGTCGCGGATCGCATTGCCGAGGTGCCAGGTGTTGTCCGTGCCGCACCGCTGGTCCGGGGTCAGGTTCTTGCAAATGTGCCGGGGCGCAATGCAGGCGTTCAAGTCTATGGTATCGCGCCCGCAGATCTGAACACGGTCCCGCGGATTGCCGCGCCCGAGGCCGCTGTTGGCGCGCTAGACGACTTCCCACAGGGGCTGGCCATCGGCTCTGGCGTCGCGCGTAGTTTGGGCATCGGCGTGGGGGATCGCGTCAAGCTGATCTCGCCCGACGGCGCACGCACCCCCTTTGGAGTGAAGCCGCGCGTGAGCGCTTTTGACGTGGTCTATATCTTCACTGCCGGTCGCTACGACATCGATCAGACGCGCGTCTATCTGCCGTTGTCTGAGGCGCAGGTGTTTTTCAACAGCGAAGACCGCGCCACCGAGATCGAAGTGATGGTCGCTGATCCCGAACGGGTGGCCGCGCTGGATCAGGCGATCCGCGATGCCGTTGGCGGACCGGTTCAGCTTTGGACGTGGCTAGAGGCGTCGGGCGGTTACCTGCGCGCGCTTGAGGTCGAAGACAACGTAATGTTCGTGATCTTGTCGATCCTGGTTCTGATTGCCGCGATGAACATTGTGTCGGGGCTGATTATGCTCGTCAAAAACAAAGGCCGCGATATCGGCATTCTGCGCACGATGGGTCTGACCGAGGGGTCGGTGCTGCGTGTCTTTTTCCTCTGTGGGGCCTTCACAGGCGTGATTGGGACTATCTGCGGTGTGGTGCTGGGATGTCTTTTCGCGCTCTACATCGATCCGATCTTTA
>CAWUIP010000266.1:0-2967 GCA_963922415.1 uncultured Aliishimia sp.
CACCCGACTGCTTCTTGTGGGTATAGGTGTGCTCCACCTCGTGACCGATGGTCTCACGATACGCCACCTGCGGCGCACCGATGTTTGCCTCAACCTTAAACTCGCGCTTCATGCGGTCGACGAGGATGTCCAGGTGAAGTTCGCCCATGCCCTTCATGATGGTCTGACCGCTTTCCAGGTCAGTTTCCACACGGAAGGAGGGGTCTTCCGCCGCCAGACGCGCCAGCGCTTGCGACATCTTCTCTTGGTCGCCCTTGGTCTTTGGCTCCACCGCGATCTCGATCACCGGATCGGGGAAGTTCATCGTTTCCAGAACCACCGGATCATTCTTGGCGCACAGCGTGTCACCCGTGGTCGTGCCCTTCAGGCCGCCCAGCGCGATGATGTCGCCCGCAAACGCTTCTTCGATCTCGTCACGGTTGTTGGAGTGCATCATCATCATCCGACCGACGCGCTCGTTATTGCCCTTGGTGGAGTTCAGCATCGAGTCGCCCTTATTGAGCGTGCCCGAGTAGATCCGCACAAAGGTCAGCGAGCCAACGAAGGGGTCGTTCATGATTTTGAACGCCAGACCCGAAAACGCCATGTCGTCATCCGCACGGCGGGCGATGTTACGAACTTCTTCCTCGTCGCCCGGCTTAAAGCCCATGTAGTCAACAACGTCGAGCGGGCTTGGCAGATAGTCGATCACAGCGTTCAGCAAGGGCTGCACGCCTTTGTTTTTGAACGCAGAGCCGCCCAGCATCGGCACAAATGCCATCTCCAGGCAGCCTTTGCGCAGCAGCGCGCGCAGCGTGTCCACGTCAGGCTCGTTGCCTTCCAGGTATTCCATCATCGCGTCGTCGTCCATTTCGACGGCCGCTTCGATCATCTTGCCGCGCCACTCGTCGGCTTGGTCCTGCAGCTCGGGACGGATGTCGACGAGTTCCCAAGTCGCGCCCAGGTCTTCACCCTTCCACAGCCACTCTTTCATCAGGACGAGGTCCAGAAGGCCTTCCAGCTCGGTCTCGGCCCCGATTGGGATCGCCACAGGCACAGCCCGCGCGCCGGTGCGGTCTTCGATCATCGCATGGCAGTTGAAGAAGTCGGCGCCAATCTTGTCCATCTTGTTGACGAACACGATCCGTGGAACGCTGTAGCGGTCCGCCTGACGCCAAACCGTCTCGGTCTGTGGCTCAACACCGGCGTTCGCGTCCAACACGCAGACAGCCCCATCAAGAACCGCCAGCGAGCGTTCAACTTCAATGGTGAAGTCCACGTGGCCGGGCGTGTCGATGATGTTAAAGCGGTGCTTATCGGTTTGCGCTGTCTCGCCGTCTTCGGTGCGCTCCCAGAATGTGGTGGTCGCCGCCGATGTGATGGTGATGCCGCGCTCTTGCTCTTGCTCCATCCAGTCCATCGTCGCCGCGCCATCGTGCACTTCGCCGATGTTGTGGGACTTGCCTGTGTAATACAGGATCCGTTCCGACGTGGTTGTCTTACCAGCGTCGATATGGGCCATGATGCCGAAGTTACGGTAGCGTTCGAGCGGATATTCGCGTGCCATTGGGCTGCTTCCTCAGGAATAAGTGAGCGTCGGGAGGACCGACCAGATTACCAGCGGTAGTGAGAGAAGGCCTTGTTCGCTTCGGCCATCTTGTGCGTGTCTTCGCGCTTCTTCACGGCGGACCCACGGGACTGTACGGCGTCCAGCAGCTCGCCTGCGAGGCGTTCTTGCATTGTGTTCTCGTTGCGCCCACGCGAGGCGTTGATCAGCCAGCGGATCGCAAGCGCTTCGCGACGCTCGGGGCGAACCTCGACGGGAACCTGATAGGTTGCACCACCCACCCGGCGCGAGCGCACCTCGACCGATGGCTTGATGTTGTCGAGCGCTTCGTGGAACACTTCCACAGGCGCGCGCTTCACTTTGTTTTCAACCCGGTCCAGAGCGCCATAGACGATCTTTTCAGCGGCGGACTTTTTGCCGTCCAGCATCAGGTTGTTCATGAATTTGGTCAGGACCGTATCGCCAAATTTGGCGTCGGGCAGAACTTCGCGTTTTTCCGCGGCGTGACGACGGGACATCTTATGATCCTCTTACTTAGGACGCTTCGCGCCATATTTGGAGCGACGCTGTTTCCGATCCTTGACCCCTTGGGTGTCGAGAACACCGCGCAGGATGTGATAGCGCACACCGGGAAGGTCTTTCACACGACCGCCGCGGATCAGAACAACAGAGTGTTCCTGTAGGTTGTGGCTTTCACCAGGGATATAGCTGATCACCTCAAAGCCATTGGTCAAACGCACCTTGGCCACTTTCCGCATCGCCGAGTTCGGCTTCTTTGGTGTGGTTGTGTACACCCGCGTGCAAACGCCGCGCTTTTGCGGGCACTGTTCCAGGTGCATGGATTTGGAGCGTTTAATTTTCGGCTGCCGGGGTTTCCGGATCAGCTGTTGGATCGTTGGCATCTAGCGTTCTCTTTCGCGTCTCAACTCATGTGTTGCGGGCAGCCCCGCATGATTGTTCTTTCTTCAAAGCCCGCCATGCGTCCACAGCAAGCGCAAAAACCGCAAGCGTCTGGGGTGGCCCCGAACGCCGCGGTGGGTTTCCAGAGGATCGGGCCCATGTCAGACCGGATCGTGTCCACTTCAATTGTGAGTTCCGACAGTCAAACCAAAGGCCCAGCGCCGGGATGGGTGGCGTATAGGCAGAGTCGAATAGCCTGTCAACAGCCCTCACGCGGTTCGCATCTGCCGCTCGCGCCAGAGGGTAAAGAGCCCCGCACCCACCACGATCGCCGCGCCCAAAAGGGTCAATCCATCCGGCCAATCGCCAAAAACGAACCACCCCAGGATCAGCGCCGTGATCAAGCTGGAATAGCGGAAGGGCGCGATAAACCCAATCTCGCCCACCCGCATGACCCGGACCGAAAAGTAATATCCGCCCACAATCGTCACCGCCGACCCGATGATCAGCCACCACAGATC
>CAWUIP010000267.1:0-2951 GCA_963922415.1 uncultured Aliishimia sp.
GTTTTCAGTGGGCCTTGCTTGAGGCGGCACGATCCGCGTGCTGGTAGAGCCGGTGGGGCCAGGCGCGCTCCAGCCCGAGGTGCTAGAAGCCCTGGTGGCCGCACGCGCCGCCCGCAGGCCCGTGGGCTACCAAACTTCGCTCTCCGCTGGTGGCGGACGGCTGATAGAGCGGTCTGCCGCCCCAGATCGGTTCCGCGCCGACCGCTCGGGCGTGGAGGAGGATGGCGATACCTTCGTGACCATCCACAATCCGCCGCTGCGTCTTGCGGTCGTCGGGGCGGTCCACATCGCGCAGGCGCTTGTGCCGATGGCGCGCATTGCCGGGCTTGACCCCAGTGTGATCGATCCGCGCGGCGCGTTCGGGTCCGAGGCGCGGTTCCCCGGCGAAACCATCATCGATGACTGGCCGGATGCGGCGCTGGCCGAACACGGGCTCGATACGCGCACCGCACTGGTGTTGCTGACCCATGACCCCAAACTGGACGATCCAGCGCTGCATCTCGCGTTGAAGTCAGAGTGTTTCTACATCGGCGCGCTCGGGTCAAAGCGGACCCATGCCAAACGGGTGGAGCGGCTGACCGATGCCGGCTTTTCGACAGAACAAATCGCGCGCATCCATGGCCCGGTCGGCCTCGATATCGGGGCGGCTAGCCCCTCCGAGATTGCAGTTTCGATCTTGGCTGAACTACTCAGCGTCCTGCGGAGCCCCGCGTGAAGTTTGGGCCTGTCCCGGTTGAAGAGGCCCAAGGCGCGATCCTGGCCCATTCCCATAAAGTGGCAGGCGGTGTCTTAAAGAAAGGCATCGTCCTGGACGCGGGGCACGTCGCGCAGCTGCAAGAGAGCGGCGCACGCACTGTCACAGTGGCGCGCCTGGTGCCCGGCGATGTGCACGAAAATGACGCCGCCCTTCGGCTCGCCCGCTCACTTGTGCCGGATCCAGAGGCGCAAGGGTTGCGGTTAAGCGGAGCCGGGACGGGGCGCGTGAACCTCTATGCTACGCGGCCCGGCATCTTAGAGGTCGCCACAGAGGCGATTGCCGCGCTGAACGATGTAGACCCAATGATCACGCTCGCGACGCTTCCCGAATGGGACCGGGTTGAGCCAGGCCGCATGGCTGCCACGATCAAGATCATCTCCTATGCTGTTCCGGAACCGGCCCTGCACGCCGCGGAAGAGATCGCGCAATCGGCGATGCGCGTGCGGTCCGCGCAATATGCCACGGCGACCCTGATAGAAACGTCAACAGGCACAGAGCCGATGTCCGAAAAGGGCCGCGGTGCCATCGAAGCCCGCCTGGAGCGTTTGGGCGTCGCCCTAAGCCCGCGCCTCCAAGTCCCGCATAAGACCGCGCCCCTGGCCGCGCAGCTTTGGGATGTGCCGGGCGAGGTTGTCCTGATCCTGACCGCCTCCGCGACGTCGGACCCCGCAGATGTGGCGCCTGCAGCCGTGCGGGCAGCGGGTGGCACAGTGACCCGCTTTGGCATGCCAGTGGACCCAGGCAATCTTCTGTTTCTGGGACACCTGCGAGACCGCCCGGTCATTGGATTGCCGGGTTGCGCGCGCTCACCTGCGCTCAATGGCGCTGATTGGGTGCTTGAACGAGTCCTCTGCGGCGTGGACGTATCAAGCCAAGACATCGCGGCGATGGGCGTAGGCGGGCTTTTGAAAGACATCCCCACAAGGCCGCTGCCGCGCCGGAATATCGAAACTTCCGAACCCTAGCGCTGCCCGCCTGGTAGTGCGGGATAAAATGCACAAACGGCGACCATTATGCGCCTGCGCGTCTTGCGCGAAATTTTTGTTCCCAAGCCGCAGCTTGCGTGTTTTACTCGGACGCAGCCATCGAAAGATTAGGGAGGATTTCGAATGCCAAAGGTCGAAATGACCGTCAACGGTAAGGCAGCGTCAGGTGAGGTGGAAGGCCGGACGCTTCTTGCAGGGTTTCTGCGGGAAGAGCTGGGCCTGACCGGGACCCATGTGGGCTGCGATACCTCGCAATGCGGCGCCTGTGTGGTCCATGTCGACGGAGTTGCCGTTAAAGCTTGCACCATGCTGGCCGCCGAAGCCGATGGCGCTCAGGTGACAACGATTGAAGGTATGGCGAATGCCGATGGCTCGCTGTCGGTCGTGCAACAAGCGTTTCAAGATCACCACGGCCTGCAATGTGGCTTCTGCACACCGGGCATGGTGATGTCGGCGACGGCACTCTTGGCAGAAAACCCCAAACCGACCGAACAAGAAATCCGCGCCTACCTGGAAGGCAATATCTGCCGGTGCACAGGCTACCATAACATTGTGAAAGCCATCTTGGCAGCCTCGGGACAAGACGTGGGCGCCATCGCGGCAGAGTGACGCTGTCCTATTGAGTATTTGGGGAACAATGAAGGCTAGTTCGGCACGCATGATCCGCCTTCATTGTTCAAACACTACTCCGGGGAGCGGCGGAGCCGCGGGGCAGAGCCCCACGCGACTCATCTGATTTCGCGGGCGCGAGATTGGCACAACGACAAAAACGTTTCGTAGGGTGCGCTATCACGCGCACCTCTGACAATAGGGAGGAAGACCATGCCAAAGGATTCAGGCATTGGGGCCGCACCGAAGCGGCGCGAAGATGTACGGTTCCTGACTGGGAACGGAAACTACACCGACGATATTAACATCCGCGGCCAAGCTTATGTGCATTTCCTGCGCTCGGACGTGGCCCATGGGACAATCAACAGCATCGACACCTCTGCGGCAGAGGCGATGCCGGGCGTCGTGCGCATCTTTACAGGCGCTGACTTTGAAGGCGTGGGCGGGTTGCCCTGCGGTTGGCAGGTCACCGACCGGCACGGCGCGCCGATGCAAGAGCCCGCGCACCCGATTATGGCAACCGGCAAGGTCCGTCACGTCGGCGAGATCATCGCCGGTGTCGTGGCCGACAGTCTTGAGGCGGCGCGCGATGCGGCCGA
>CAWUIP010000268.1:0-2929 GCA_963922415.1 uncultured Aliishimia sp.
TTTTGCAACATGCTCCACCGCTATGTGGAGGGGAATCAGGGCCCCGATGCGCCGACCCATGTGGCGGTGATTTTTGACAAAGGCTCCCACACGTTCCGCAACGAGATCTATGATCAGTACAAAGCCAATCGCGAAGCGATGCCCGAGGATCTGCGCCCCCAAATCCCACTGACGCGCACGGCGACCGAGGCTTTCAACATCGCCTGCAAAGAGTTGGAAGGCTATGAGGCCGACGACATTATCGCGACCTTGGCCGTTCAGGCGCGTGAAGCGGGCGGGCGTGTCACCATCATCTCGTCCGACAAGGATCTGATGCAGCTTGTCGGCGGCGGGGTTGAGATGCTGGACGCCATGAAGAACCGCGTCATCGACGTGGATGGTGTCGTCGAAAAGTTCGGCGTCGGGCCAGAGCGTGTGGTGGATGTGCAAGCGCTTGCGGGTGACAGTGTCGACAACGTGCCCGGCGCACCGGGCATCGGCATCAAGACTGCCGCCCTTTTAATAAATGAATACGGCAGCTTAGAGGACCTCCTAGACCGCGCTGAAGAGATCAAACAGCCCAAGCGGCGCCAGACACTGATCGACATGCGCGCGCAGATCGAGATGTCGAAGCGGCTGGTTCAGTTGGATTGCAATACGCCGCTGGATTTCACGCTGGAAGATCTGGAAGTCCGCGATCCCGTTCCAGAGGTCCTGATGCCGTTTCTGGCCGAGATGGAATTTCGGACGCTGACCAAGCGCATCGCGGATCAACTTGGCGTCGACGCTCCCGCCATCCCAGACGCCCCGACAGCCGCAGCCAAAAGTACCGCCGCGCCCGAGATGCCCTCGCTCAGCGAGGCGACCTACACGATGGTGTCTGACCTAGAGACGCTCGATCAGTGGATCGCCAAGGCATATGCACGCGGGTGGTGTGCGGTTGATACCGAGACCACGGGCCTTGATGAAATGACGGCGGATTTGGTCGGGATCTGCCTGTCCGTCGAACCGGGCGCGGCGTGCTATGTCCCGCTCATCCATAAAGCCGCTGCCGGGGAGGATTTGTTTGCAAGTGACGCCCTGGCTGATGGCCAAATTCCTTTCGAGGATGCCTTGGCCCGGATCAAACCCATGCTGGAAGATCCGAGCATTTTGAAGATCGGGCAGAACTTCAAGTATGACGGTAAGATCTTTGCCCGGTTGGGGATTAATGTGGCCCCGATCGATGACACGATGCTGATGTCCTACGCGCTGCACGGTGGGCTCCACAATCACGGGATGGACGCGCTCAGCCAGCGCTATCTCAACCACACGCCAATTCCGATCAAAGAGCTGATCGGGTCCGGCAAGTCGCAGATCACGTTCGACAAAGTGCCCTTGGCCGAGGCGACAAAATACGCGGCAGAGGATGCTGATATAACCCTACGCCTGTGGATGTTATTCAAACCATTGCTGCACGAAAGCGCGGTTACGCGCGTCTACGAAATTTTGGAACGGCCGATGGTTGGCATTCTATCACGTATGGAAATGGATGGGATCAAAGTCGACCGCGATGTTCTCAGCCGCATGTCCAACGCGTTCGCGCAAAAGATGGCCGGGCTAGAGGCCGAAATCCATGAACTCGCCGGAGAGGCGTTCAATGTAGGCTCGCCCAAGCAACTCGGCGAAATCCTGTTCGACAAGATGGGTATCGAAGGCGGAAAGCGCGGGAAAACGGGCGCTTACGCAACAGGTGCAGACGTGCTCGAAGATCTTGCCACCGAACATGATCTACCCGCACGCGTGCTAGATTGGCGGCAACTTTCGAAACTGAAAAGTACGTATACCGACAGCCTGCAGGAACACATCAACGCTGAAACAGGGCGCGTGCACACGTCCTATTCGATTGCGGGCGCCAGCACAGGCCGACTTGCCTCAACCGATCCAAATTTGCAAAACATACCCATACGTACGGAAGAAGGCCGCCGAATTCGCGAAGCTTTTGTCGCTGAGGAAGGCCGCACACTTGTCGCGCTGGACTACTCGCAGATCGAATTGCGCATCCTCGCGCATATCGCAGCTATTCCAGAACTCAAACAGGCGTTCAAGGACGGTCTCGACATTCACGCCCTGACCGCGTCCGAGATGTTTGGCGTGCCGTTGAGCGAGATGACGCCGGATGTGCGCCGGCAGGCGAAGGCCATCAACTTCGGCGTGATCTACGGGATCAGTGGCTTTGGCCTGGCGCGGAACTTGCGTATTCCGCGCGCCGAAGCGCAGGGCTTTATTGATCGCTACTTTGAACGATTCCCGGGCATAAAAGACTACATGAACGACACCAAGACCTTTGCAAAAGAGCATGGCCATGTGGAAACGCTATTTGGCCGCAAAATTCATACGCCCGAGATCAACGCCAAGGGACCCAAGGCGGGCTTTGCCTCTCGCGCGGCCATCAATGCGCCGATCCAAGGCACGGCGGCCGACATTATCCGACGCGCGATGATCCGCATGCCCGACGCGACCAAGGATCTGCCCGCCAAGATGTTGCTGCAGGTCCATGACGAACTTCTGTTCGAGGTCGAGAATGGGGCCGAGGATGCGCTGATCGAAACGGCGCGGCAGGTCATGGAAGGGGCAGCCGATCCGGTCGTAAAACTTGACGTTGATCTTGTCGTAGACGCAGGCACAGGTGCCACCTGGGCGGAGGCGCATTGATGATCCACACCTGGCCAGATCTCAAAGCCTTTGCCTTGGCGTTGGACTTACCGGAAGTGGCTGAAGGGACCTCTTGGGGCAATGAAGTTCTCAAAGCGCACGGCAAGCTTTGGTGTTGGTGGTCACCCTACATCGATGCCGCCCTGTTCAAATGCGACAAAGAAGAACGCGACATTCTGCGCGCCGCAGACCCCGAAACCTTTCCGTTCCACAAACACTATGAAAGCCACAATCTGATTTTGGTCGCGGCTGGCCG
>CAWUIP010000269.1:0-2899 GCA_963922415.1 uncultured Aliishimia sp.
ACTGTCGCAGAGGCTGCGGATGGGTTTGCCGTGCATTTGGATGGCCGCGCGATCAAGACGCCCGCAAAGTCCGCTCTGATCGTCCCCAGCCAAGCCTTGGCGGCCGCCGTGGCAGAGGAATGGCAAAATCAGAGCGACGTGGTTGATCCCGAATCAATGCCAATCACCCGGCTTGCAAACTCGGCCCTAGATAAGGTCACACCGCAGTTCGACGCGGTTGTGGATCACCTGGTCGAATATGGTGGCAGCGACCTGCTGTGCTACCGGGCTGATCGTCCAGACAGCCTGATTGCACGACAGGCTGCAGAATGGGATCCGCTTTTGGCCTGGGCGCAAACGCACCATGGTATATCGCTTGCATTGCAAACTGGGATCATGCCCATCGACCAACCGCAAGACGCCCTATCCCAGATGCGGGACCTCACGCACGCGATGTCGCCGTTCCATGTTGCTGGATTTCACGAATTAGTCACAATTTCAGGGTCCTGGATCATCGGGTATGCCGCTTTTGTTGACGCCTTCCTGCAGGATCGACTTTGGGCGGCGGCGTGTTTGGACGAACTTTTTCAGGCCGAACAATGGGGCGAAGACGCAGAAGCCGAAGAAATTCGCACGCGGCGGCAGTTGGGCTTCGCCACTGGACGTCGCTTTGTGGAACTGCTTGGGAGCGCTTGACCCTAGGGCAGCGCCCTGAATCGCAGCAGTCGCATTTGAATTGTGCATAACTTGCCCGTCGTTGACTTGACGTGGCTCCCCTAATCCGCACAAGATCGCAGCCACTTGCAGGGGGGAGCCTGCAGGATTCACTCGTTCGGCCCGACTCAGGTCGATCACATCTACCGAAAATGATGGTAGGAAATCAGGAAGAGGTAATCATGAAAAAATCCGTACTTCTCGGCGCATTGACCGTTGCAGGTTTGGCTGCAGGCGGCGCAATGGCGGGTACGCTTGATGATGTCAAAGCGCGCGGCAAACTGAACTGCGGCGTGTCCACAGGTCTGGTTGGCTTTGCGGCCCCCGACGCAAGCGGCGAATGGAAAGGCTTTGACGTTGCAGTCTGCCGTGCAGTTGCTGCAGCCGTTCTGGGTGACGCATCCGCTGTTGAGTTCGTTCCAACAACCGGCAAAACACGCTTTACAGCGCTGGCCTCCGGCGAAGTCGACATGCTGGCACGGAACACAACCTGGACTTTCAGCCGCGACGTTGACCTGAAGTTTGAATTTGTTGGCGTCAACTACTACGATGGCCAAGGCTTTATGGTTCCAACAGAACTGGGCGTTTCATCCGCCAAAGACCTGGACGGCGCAACAGTCTGCATCCAAACGGGCACAACAACAGAGCTGAACTTGGCGGACTTCTTCCGCGCGAACAACATCAGCTATGAGCCTGTTCCAATCGAAACAAACGCCGAAGCACAGCAGCAGTACCTTGCAGGTGCGTGCGACGTTTACACGACAGACGCGTCCGGCCTTGCGGCGACACGTGCAACATTCGAAAACCCAGGCGACCACGCGGTTCTGCCTGAAATCGTCTCCAAAGAGCCTCTGGGCCCATTGGTGCGTCACGGCGACAGCGAGTGGGGCGACATCGTGCGCTGGACTCTGAACGCGCTGATCACAGCAGAAGAGCTGGGTGTGACATCCGCAAACATGTCTGAAATGGCAGGCGGCACCAACAACCCAGAAGTCAACCGTCTGATGGGCACCGAAGGTAACCTGGGCGAGATGCTGGGTCTGGACGCAGAATGGGCACAGCGTGTTCTGTCCGTCGAAGGCAACTACGGCGAGATCTTTGAAAAGAACATCGGCGAGAACACACCGATCGGTCTGGCCCGTGGCCTGAACGCTCAGTGGACAGACGGTGGCCTGCTTTACAGCCCGCCTTTCCGTTAAGCACACTGCACAAGAGCGCGGCACATGTCCGCGCTCTTGTCGCTTTAAGCGCACTAAAAGAGCGACCCCGCCACAAAACTGCGCTGATGATGAAGGGGTCGAACCACGGGGAACCACATGGCCACACTCACCGACCCGCCGCAGCAGGGCTTCCGCTTGTCGATGCTGCTGAACGATACGCGGTATCGTAGCTATACTTTTCAAGTCATTGCTTTAGTCGTGCTGATCTTTGCGATTGGCTATTTGATGAGCAATCTTTTCGCCAATTTGCGCCAGGCTGGCCTGAATATCTCGTATGAGTTTCTGAGCGATCCAGCCGGTTATGACATCAACCAACGGCCCATCGAGTACAACTCGCAATCGCCGCATTTTCGTGCGGCCTTGGTTGGGATCATCAACACGCTGATTGTGGCCTTTCTGGCCTGCATCAGCGCAACGGTGCTGGGCGTTGTTGCCGGCGTGCTGCGCCTGTCCAAAAACTGGCTCGTCTCGAAGCTGATGGCGGTTTACGTCGAAGCCTTCCGCAATGTGCCGGTTCTGATCTGGATCATCATCATCTTCACGATCATGACGGCGGTGATGCCCGCCCCGCGCGCCTTCCGAGGCGATGCGGCCACATCATCGATGCTGTTTGATCTGTTCGCCTTCACCAACCGCGGCGTCTATGTTCCGGCGCCTGTGTTCCAGAACGCTGTGGGTGGCTCGCAGGGGCTAAGCTGGCTCTTGATCATCGCAGTTCTGATTGGGTCCTTCTTTGGCGCGCGCGCGCTGGGCGCTTGGGCCACGAAGACCCAAGAAGCCACCGGGGATCGCCCGAACACGCTATATTACACGCTGGGGATCTGGTTTGGTCCACTGATCGTTCTGGCAGTGGTCCTTGGCCTCAGCTGGGACATCCCAGCGCTGAAAGGCTTCAACTTCCAGGGTGGCCTGCAAATTCGCGGCTCGTTGATTGCGCTGTGGTTCGCGCTGGCGATCTACACGGGCGCGTTCATTGCTGAAAACGT
>CAWUIP010000270.1:0-2871 GCA_963922415.1 uncultured Aliishimia sp.
GGCAGGCCCGGAAGATCGCCCACCACAAGGGGAACCGCGCCCGAGCGCAACGCCTCCTCCAAACTCCAAAGCACATCTTCGGCACGCAGCGCATCGACAAAGATAAAGCGTGCAGGATTGACCCAGGCCGCCACACCATCGGCATAAAGCCTGTCCCGGTTCCAATTTGGTGTCACCCAAAGCACCGGTCCCGTCATCTGCGCGGCCAGCCAGACGGCAAATGTGCGCCGTGCCGGCCCACAAACCTCATGAAGTCGTCCGCAGGTAAGGGAGAGTTCATTTTTCTCTGCCAATACGCGCACATCCTGGCCTGTATGGGCCGGGCGCCGCGCCAAAAGGGATGTATGTTTTTGAGACATCTTGGATTCAAAATAGAAATGTTCACGATATGTTCCAAATTATCGAGCTGTGTCGCGCTGGTCAAGTCATCGGCACAGGTTTAGGTTGCAATCGGAAAGATACAGCACGGGCCAGGAGACACTGTCATGCGCATGAATACGCTGGGAAAAACCGATATCGAAGTCAGCGCACTTTGCCTTGGTTCTATGACGTGGGGTACCCAGACCACCGCAGAAGAAGCCCATATTCAGATTGATCGCGCGATGGAGGCGGGCGTGAATTTCATCGATACGGCAGAGATGTATCCGGTGAACCCCGTGCGCGAAGAAACGGTTGGCCGGACCGAGCGAATCATTGGCTTGTGGCTGGAAGCTCGCAACCGCCGGGACGACATAGTCATCGCGACCAAGCATTCGGGCGAGGGTTTGATGCATGTGCGCGGCGGGGCGCCAATTGGTCCTGACACGATTGGCCCGGCGGTCGAAGGCTCTCTGCGTCGGATCAAGACGGATTACATCGATCTTTATCAGTTCCACTGGCCAAATCGCGGCAGCTACATGTTCCGCAAAAACTGGAGTTATGTGCCCTCGCACCAGGATCCGGCCAGCATCCGCCAAGAGATGGATGACTGCCTGGGCGCCTTGCAAAAGCAGGTCGACATGGGACGCATCCGGGCCTTTGGTTTGAGTAATGAGAGCGCTTGGGGCACGGCGCAATGGCTTGCTTCTGCGGATCGGACGGGCGGGATGCGCGTGGCATCGATCCAAAATGAGTATTCCCTGCTTTGCCGTCTCTACGATACAGATCTCGCCGAACTCAGTATCATGGAAGAGGTGGGGCTTTTGTCTTACTCACCGTTGGCGGCGGGCTTGTTGACGGGAAAGTACCAGGACAGCTCGGTGCCAGACGGCAGCCGCATGACCCTCAACCCGGACCTTGGTGGGCGCAAAACGCCCCGTGTTTTCAAGGCTGTGGATGCATATATTAAGATCGCACTTAAATATGGTCTGGATCCTGTTCAGATGTCACTGAGTTGGTGCATGAGCCGCCCGTTCATGTGCTCGACCATCTTTGGGGCCACCAATACCGCGCAGTTGGATCGTGCGCTGGGCGCGGCAAAACTACGGGTCGAGCCGGATGTCGCCAAAGAGATTGACAGCGTGCACCGTCAATTCCCGATGCCCTTTTAACAAGCTGGCCTCGACCGGGCCGTTTTTTCCTAAGCTAAATCTTTAAGAGCGCTGCGGAAGCGCTTGTCTGTGTTGGGAAAAGCTCGCGTTGGAGTGTGCAGCTTTACGGGGCTTGCAGCCGAACTGAATTCCGGTTTCGCAAGATGCGGCGAACTATTGGACAGTTTTGTATAGACTCAGCGAACCCTGCCTCATACCGTGCTCCAAAACCAAAGAGTCGGGGAGGGAAAGCCCATGAATTCGCATTACCGCGTGGTTGTCATTGGGGGCGGCGTTGTTGGCACCTCGGTTCTATATCATCTAGCAAAACTTGGTTGGACGGACGTTTGCTTATTGGAGCGCTCGGTTCTGACAGCAGGGTCCAGTTGGCACGCGGCAGGCGGCATTCACGCGTTGAATGCAGATCCGAACATGGCTGCGTTGCAGGCCTATACCATTGATTTGCTGTCCGAAATTGAAAAGGAGTCAGGTCAAAACATCGGTCTGCACATGACGGGTGGTCTGACGATGGCCGGAACGCCCGAACGCTGGGAATGGTTGCAGTCGGCCTACCGCATTTTCCAATCCATCGGCATTGAGGACTGCGAGTTGGTCACGCCGGAAGAGGCGCAAAAGCGCTGCCCGATCATGTCGACCGATGGGCTTTTGGGCGGCATGTGGGCCGACCGCGAAGGCTATATCGACACAACGGGCACAGTCCACGCCTATGCCAAGGCCGCCAAACTGCGCGGCGCGTCCTACTTTGAGCACACAAAGGTTGAGGCACTGGAGCAGACCGCCGATGGTTGGATCGTCAAGACCGACAAGGGCGACATCACCTGCGAACATGTCGTGAATGCTGCGGGGCTTTGGGCCAAGCAGGTGGGACGCATGGCTGGGATCGAACTCCCGGTTTCACCGCTCAAACACCACTACCTGATCACCGACAGCATCCCCGAGATTGAAGCGCTCGACTTCGAAGTGCCGATGACCGTGGACCTGGAGGGGTTCACCTATATGCGCCAGGACCAAAAGGGTGTCTTGGTCGGCATTTATGAGATCGAGCATGAGCACTGGGCGATGGATGGCGCGCCTTGGGACTACGGGATGGAGCTGTTCCAAGAGCAGCTCGACCGCATCGAGAATGAGCTGACCCTGGGCTTCGCCCGTTATCCGGCCATTCAAGATGTGGGCATCAAAACTTGGGTCAACGGCGCGTTCACCTTCTCGCCCGACGGCAACCCGCTCGTGGGCCCTGTGCCCGGCAAGCGTGGGTATTGGTCGGCTTGCGCTGTCATGGCGGGCTTCTTGCAAGGCGGTGGCGTGGGCAAATGCCTTGCCGAGTGGATGATCGAGGGCGAGC
>CAWUIP010000271.1:0-2808 GCA_963922415.1 uncultured Aliishimia sp.
GAGATCTGCTGCCTTTTGGGCTGGCGCATGCGCGAGGACGAATGACAAACCAACCTATCAGCGGCAACGACCTGGCCCGGTTTTCAGGCCCGGGGACCTTTATGCGCCTACCACAGGCCAACAACCTCAGTGAACTGAACGTGGCAGTCGTGGGTATTCCCATCGACATCGGAACTTCTTGGCGGTCTGGGACGCGCTTTGGCCCACGCCAGTTGCGGGCCGAAAGTGCGATGATCCGGCCCTACAACATCCAGACGGGCGCGGCCCCCTTCGTCAGCCTGAATATTGCCGATGTGGGTGATCTGGCGATCAACACATTCTCGCTCGCCGATAGCCTCAAGATCATCGAAGAGAGCTATAAGCAGATCCTGGGCGGCGATGTCATTCCCGTGGGCCTCGGCGGTGATCATTCGATGACCCTGCCGATCCTGCGCGCCATCGCGGACAAACACGGGCCTGTCGCCGTCGTTCAAGTCGACGCCCATGCCGATGTGAATGACGAGATGTTTGGCGAGCGTGAGACCCATGGCACGATCTTGCGCCGGGCCTATGAAGATAAGCTGATTGTGCCGGAAAAGACCTATCAGGTTGGGCTGCGCGGCACAGGCTACACGGCGGAAGACTTCACTGAGGCTGCAGGCTGGGGCTTCCAGCAGTTCCTGGCACCAGAGCTTTGGCACCGGTCCTTGTCGGCCCTGGGGGCCGAAATTCGCCGCGATATTGGGGATATGCCGGTCTATATCACCTATGACATCGACAGCCTTGATCCGGCCTTTGCGCCGGGTACGGGCACGCCCGAGATTGGCGGGCTGACAACGGGGCAAGCGATGGAGCTTATTCGCGCGCTGCGGGGTGTGAACTGCGTGGGCTTTGACATGGTCGAAGTGTCGCCGCCCTATGACACGACCGGAAACACGGCGCTTGTGGGGGCGAACCTGATCTTTGAGATGCTGTGTATCTTGCCCGGCGTGACCTATCGCTAGCGTGCCACAAACTGGAGTAGGGCGCATGGTCATCTTTATTCTCATCGGGCTTGTTGGCGTGGGCCTCTTGTTTATTCGTCTCGCTCCGACAGTACCTGAGACGTGGCATCAACCTGTCACGGGCGCTGAAGACAAAGACTTCGCCGGTGGCGCCATCCGGGTGATCACGGCAACGCCTGACACGTTCGACAAGCTCTATCGCATTGCTTTGCGGACCCCACGCACGCGACAGATCGCAGGGGATGTCGGCTCTGGACGCGTCACGTTTGAGACGCGCACCCGCTGGATCGGGTTTCCCGACTACACCACGATTGAAGAGACGGATGGCCAGATCCGACTTTACGCCAGGCTGCGCTTTGGCATTCGTGACTTAGGAGTGAACCGGAAACGACTGGAGGGGTGGTTGAGAGAGCTGGGAGCTTAGACAGCCTTCGCCAACCTCACGCCACATCGGATTGTTCAGCGACATCTGGCATTGTGCCATGAACATGCGACCATCCACCTGCAGGCAGATGGTTTCGCCCAACTCGATGCGGGCGCCGCCTTTATCGGTGCAATAGCAATCCACCGTCTTGCCCGACGGGCTGGTGACGTCTGCTGCGGCAGGCGCAGCCATAAGCAGAAGTGCCATCAAAACGCGTTTCATGACGCGATTATACCTCAGGTGATGCGCTTGACCAAGCCTTTTGGATGGCGCATGACGCACGCTATGGTTCACAGTGATCGACTTCACCAAATTCGCCAGCGCTTTCAGTTTCTTGAAGCGCAAATGGCGGAAGCTGCAGGCAATGAGATCGCCGCGCTGGCCAAAGAATATGCCGAGATCAAACCGGTGGTCGAGCAGATCGACGCGTATGAGCGCCTTCAGACAGAGATCGCTGAAGCCGAAGAGATGCTTGGCGATCCAGATATGCGCGCCTTGGCGGAAGAGGAACTGCCGGGCCTGCGCGCAGCCTTGCCCGAAGCCGAAGCCGCGTTGCAGATTTCTCTGTTGCCCAAAGACGCCGCGGATGCGGGCGCGGCCATGTTGGAGATCCGACCAGGGACGGGCGGAGATGAGGCCGCGCTCTTTGCGGGGGACCTTTTGCGGATGTATCTGCGCTATGCCGAGGCGCGGGGCTGGAAGGTCGATATCATCGAACAGGCCGATACCGAGCTTGGCGGGATCAAAGAAGTTGTGGCGCAAATCAATGGCGACCGCGTTTTTGAACGGTTGAAGTTCGAATCAGGTGTGCACCGGGTGCAACGTGTGCCCGAAACCGAAAGTGGTGGGCGTATTCATACCTCCGCCGCGACGGTGGCGGTGTTGCCCGAGGCCGAAGATGTGGACATCCACATTGATCCCAATGACATCCGGATTGATACGATGCGGTCCTCTGGGGCGGGCGGTCAGCACGTGAACACAACCGATTCGGCGGTGCGGATCACCCATGTGCCCACCGGCATCGTGGTGACGAGTTCCGAAAAGTCGCAGCACCGCAACCGAGAAATCGCAATGCAGGTCCTCAAGACCCGGCTTTATGACATGGAACGCCAGCGCGCGCATGATGAACGGTCAGCCGATCGCGCTTCGCAAGTGGGCTCGGGCGACAGGTCGGAGCGCATTCGTACTTACAACTTCCCACAAGGCCGGATGACCGATCACCGGATTGGGCTGACGCTCTACCGGCTGGATGCGATTGTGGCGGGCGATCTGGACGAAACCATCGATGCGCTGATTGCCGAAGATCAGGCCCGCAAGCTTGCGGAGATGGAGGGGTGACTGCGGGCGAGGCCCTTGCAGCGGCAGCCTCGCGCCTGCGCGCGGCGGGCGTGCCGGACCCGG
>CAWUIP010000272.1:0-2790 GCA_963922415.1 uncultured Aliishimia sp.
AGCGACGGTCTCCAAAACCGTAGGTCGCGGGTTCGAACCCTGCTGCCCCTGCCACTGGACTTAGACACTCCCGACAAGTTGCTGACTTGCCAAGAACGCACATGTTACGTGCGTCGGTGCAGGTTTCGTGTGCAATAACTCGCGAAAAACGTGTATTTCCAAAGATACTTGGCGGTGCCAAACTTGCGCGCGACGACTGTGTTGAGCGGCGGCCAGCATTGTCCCGATTGGTTGCCTTGGAAACGCGACGTAACTTGATGCCGACACAGCGAACTCATCAAACCGCGGGACCCGACTTCAGTCGGCAAATTGCATACCTTCGAAATCTTGAACCCCCGAACGAGTTTGCCTTTGCGCTGCAAGTTGCGTTGGTTCTTGTTGGTTGTTTTGCGGCTTATCTCTTTGCGGGTTGGTGGGAAGTCGCGCTTTGGAGTGTTGTCTACGTATTGTTGCAGTTTTGCGAGAAGATCGTTGTTCGCAAGGTTCCTGACGCGCCGTCTTTACCAGCCTATGGCTTGGTCCTGGTTGTTCTGACTGTTGAGGCATTGGTGTTTTGCTTCATGCCCGTTTACCTATGGTTCCTCGGCCCAGACATTGGAAAGTTCGGTGCTTTGGCGTTGATTACCGCGTCGACAATGCACACCATGCTGAACCGGGCCGCATTTCCATCCATTCTTTTGTGTTTCTTGGTGCCGGATGCGTCAGTTTTTGCCGTCATAGTTGCGGTGACGGTCTTTGCTGTGCCGGATGCCGCGTATCTCGTATTGTTCATAACGTCGGGCACCGTGATCTGTGCCTTCTTTCTAACAATGTTCTTCCAGGCCTATCAGAAGGAGGCCAAAGCCTATCGCGAGATGGAGGATCGGCAGTCGGCGGAAGCTGCACGTGAAGCCAGCGAAATTCGATTCAAGAGTCTTTTTGAAAGCGCGCCGATCCCGATCCGGGAGGAGGATCTGTCGGGGATGAAGCGGATGATCGATGATCTTGGCATTCCGGATCCAGATGCCTTTGCGGCGTATCTAGATGAACATCCGGAGTTTCTGGAGGCGGCAAGCAAAGAGATTGTGGTGGTGGATGCCAACAACGCGTCACTGGCGCAGCATGGCTACACCGAAAAATCAGAGATGCTGGAAAAGGTGGTCGGTACGCTGTCTCCCGCAGCTATGAAGATTGTGCGGATGACCGTTGAAACGCTCCATAGCGGCGCACCGGGGCGGTCTTACGATACGAAAATCACGCGCACCGACGGCGCCATCCGTGATGTTGCGGCAACGTGGTCGGTGATCCCGGGTCACGAAGACACGTACGCGCGCATCTTATTATGCTCGCTCGACATGACAGAGCATCTGCGGTCAGAAGAGGCGCTTCGACATGCACAAAAGATGGAGGCTGTGGGCCAACTCACAGGTGGCGTTGCACATGACTTCAACAACTTGTTGACCGTCATTGGCGGGAATGTGGACTTGATGGAAGAAAGCCGCAATTTCGAACCCGCGTTGGCGACGCCCATCAAGAAGGCCGTGAGCCGAGGCGCCGAACTGACTCAACGGTTGCTCGCATTTTCAAGAAAGCAACCGTTGGAGCCGCAATCCGTAGATATCGGCGGTCTGGTCACTGAAATGAGTGAACTCATCGCGCGGTCGATCGGGGATGAAATCACAGTTGAGATTGAGCTTGAGCCAGAGCTGTGGCCAGCATGTGTGGACCCGGGGCAAGTCGAGGCGTCACTTTTGAATTTGGCGCTGAATTCGCGCGATGCCATGCCAGAGGGTGGCACGCTTACCATCTCAAGTCGCAACGCGATCGTCGGTGAAGACGGGGACATGGATTTGGACCCTGGAAACTATGTTGTGTTGGAAATCGCTGACACAGGAACCGGCATGCCGCCTGATGTGTTGTCCCGCGCCTATGAGCCGTTCTTTACCACAAAGGAAGTCGGCAAAGGATCGGGTTTGGGGCTTCCCTCCGTATACGGGTTCGCGCGGCAATCTGGTGGCGACGTCAGAATAGAAAGCACAGTTGGTGTTGGCACGACAGTTGCGCTCTATCTGCGGCGATCAAGTGCGCATCAGTCTGCAACGTTGGATCAGCCCAAACCAATTGAACGGGTAAACGGGGCCGGAAAAACCGTCTTGATCCTGGAAGATAATCCTGGTGTTCAGCGTTATCTGGTTCAAACGATGACGCTTCAAGGTTTCGACGTTCATACGGCGGATGATGCCGCGCAAGCACGCGAATTGCTAAGTGCTGGCAAGGTGTATGACCTGCTCATCTCTGACGTCATGTTGCCCGGTGGGGTGCGCGGGCCCGAATTCGCAGCAGAGCTGTTGGAAGCGTGTCCGGGAACGGGCATCCTGTTCGTGTCAGGCCGTCCGACCGAGGCGAAGTTGGACGCGTATCCCACCTTGCGAACAGCAAAAATTCTTCAAAAGCCATTCTCACGTGATGACCTAATTTCGCAGGTTCAGAACTCGTTGGCGTCTTCTGGACACAGGGTCGCCCCGGGCGCGCCATAGGCTTTCACAGGCTCTAACCTCATTTTATTGCCACCGCCTGATTTGTGGCAAATCGGCTGATTTTGGACCATTTGAACTTGGCTATTGCGTACCGAAACCGGTTTCGCTAGCGTTTCGGCAGGGAGGATTCTATGGCGGTAACGCTCAAGGCACTGGCGGCCAGTCTTGGCTTGACCACAAGCACGGTCAGTCGTGCGCTGAACGGCTATGCCGATATCAGCCCGGCCACGCGGGACCGCGTGAAGAAAGCCGCGATCGAGTTGGGCTATCGTCC
>CAWUIP010000273.1:0-2782 GCA_963922415.1 uncultured Aliishimia sp.
TTGCACCCACAACGGTTTTCGAGACCGCCCCGTTCGACCACTCCGGCACCTCTCCGCGGGGGTCAGATTGGCGCTTCCTATTCGTCCTTTCCCGCAGTGACAAGTCTCAAACGCATTGTAACATCTCACGACGCACCCACTCTTAAGGATTTGAGTCGGCCTCCCTTGCGCTTTAACAACAATCCCTTAACTTTCGGGTGTCCAGGTTGAGGAGTGTGTAATGATCATGCTGACTAGGCGTGTGGCTGGAATTCTGGCTGCCTCTGTTTTCGTTTTGGCTTTTGGCGCTCAAATGGTGTGGGCCAGTGGTCAACGCGGCAAGATCGAGTCTTTTCTGCAGGTCACAGGGTTCGACGTGGCTTTGGAAAGTATTAAGCTTAGTGCGGGGTCAGCGCCGAATATGTTGGGGCTGGAAGCAGAGGACTTCGGCACGCAGTGGACCGACCTCACCGGACAAGTTTTTGACGTTGATCTCATGCACGGGTTGGCCGTCGACATCTTGGAACAAACTCTGTCGCCCGAGTTGTTGGACCACGCAGCTGATTTTTATGGATCTGACCTTGGACAGCGCTTGGTCGCCGCTGAAAACCGCTCTCATATGGTCGAGGACGATGCCGCCAAAACCGAAGCAGGAGAGGCGATCGTAGCGGGACTTGTTCGCATAGGGTCAAACCGGCTCGCGGATTTGCGGCGCATGATCCAAGCTGTGGACGGATCTGGATCAACTGTAAAAGCGATCCATGAAATCCAAGTACGCTTTATGATGGCAGCGGCGGGGGCCGGCGTTATTGATCTTCGTTTGGACGAACCAGATTTGCGGTCTTTGCTGGCAGAGCGTGAAGGGGCGCTGCGCCGCGCAGTCTTGGCCAGTTCATTGTCTGGCGCCGCCTTTACGTATCAGTCGTTTTCCGATGCAGAGGTGGCCGACTATGCCAAAGCACTGGAACACCCAAAGATGATCGAGGTCTATGAATTGATGAATGCGGTGCAGTTCGAAGTGATGGCGAACCGGTTTGAAGCATTGGCCGCTGAAATGGCCGACTTGCAAACCAGTAGCGAGCTATGACGCGGTTTTTGTTGTGCGTCGCGGTGCTTTGGGTCGCGGCGGCCCCCGCCTTTGCGCAAGCGCCGTTGACGCGGCTCTTCGATGTTTTGGGCATGGATGCCTATGTCGACATCATTCGCAGCGAGGGATTGGAAGATGCAGACGGTTTGTCCATTGATATGCTCGGTCGTCCTGCGTCTGGTGCCTTCTTGCAGCAGATCGACGCAGTCTACGATCAAAGACGTATTCGCGAAGCCACTTATGCATCCATGCAATCGGTCCTGTCCGATAATGAGATTGCCGCAGCGTTGATATTTTTTGACAGTGACGTGGGTCAACGCATCGTCCGGCTGGAAGTGGCGGCACGACAGGCCATTTCAGACGAGGAAATTGAGCAGACTGCGCGTCAAGCTTGGTTCGCGGCCCAAGAGGACAAACCCTGGATCGTCGCGCGCATTAATGAGATCAAAGTCGAAACGGACTTGATCGAGCGGAATGTCTCGGGCGCGCTGAATTCAAACTTGCGGTTCTACCAAGGCCTGGCCGATGGCGGTGGTTTGGACCTTAGTGAACCGGATATGCTGGCGCAGGTTTGGGGGCAAGCCGATGAAATTCGGGCCGATACAACCGCTTGGCTTGGTGCGTACCTCTTGATGGCCTATCAACCGCTCTCCGAGAGTGATATCGCGGATTACATTGCCTTTTGGCGCACTGAAACAGGTCAAGCGTTGAACAATGCGATGTTTGTGGCGTTCGATCGCCTCTATGACGACATCAGCTATGCGACGGGGCGGGTCGTTTCGCTGAATATGAGCGCGCAGGACTTATAGCATCGCGCCAATGACGAGACAGTCCTGATGCGAAAGTCCCTTAGGCGCGGACGCGGCGGCCATAGCCGGGTCTGCTGTTCCACTGGCAATACTCGCAACCGTACGCACATCCTCGACGAAGATGATATCGGCACGGGCCAACTGAATGTCGATGTAGTGCACAATCGGCTTTGAAACGCGTGTAATCGAGGCCCCATTGACGATGGAGGAGGCCTGTGCTGTGGCGCTTGCAAGTCCTTTGTAGAGTTCCAGAAGAGGACCTTCGATCAAAATCCGCTGGCGCGGACCACAAAGAATGTCTTGCCGCGCATTCAGAGTTCCAGCCGCAAGCCGCACAGGGCGGGACTTGGGAGAGCTGGCCAAAGTGGCGTATTCGATATGGCGAATGGGCTGCAGACCGCTGTTCCGCGTGCACACCATATCGCCAATCCGCAACGCCTCAATCGGGGCATCGCCAAAGGCCGTCCGCACCGTTGCGCCAGGGCAAAACCCGTTGAGCGTCTCGTTGGACTGTGCCCGCACACCTGACAACGTTCCAGACCCGAGTGGGTCGTTTGCGGTGCAAAGGTCGTCCAACATAACCGCTTAAGCATTCCTTCCCAGAGTCACTGACATCGTCTCTTTACAGTCCGTTTAAAGAAAATTTTAGGAAAGCTTAATCCAAATCCAAAAACTCGTTAACGATCTGGGTGTTGGGCAGTATGGCGAAAACCGAAAAACGCTTGACTTCGAAGCGTTGCCCGACAATAAGCGCGGCTCTACACGGGGCCGGTCAAACACTGGCCTTTAATCACGCATGTAAGCGCGCTGTTTGCGGGTGGGTTTCAACCCAAAACACCTCAAGTCGAGGGACCTGATAGACGCGGAAGACGTAAAGGAAGACAGATGTTCGCAGTCCTGAAAACGG
>CAWUIP010000274.1:0-2755 GCA_963922415.1 uncultured Aliishimia sp.
GCCGATTGGCAGGCGCATGGTCTGACACCGATGCTGGGGATCGAGCTTGAAGCCTACGCCCTGGAGGGCGGCGAGGACGGGCGGTTGCGCCCCTACGATGCACCGGGTGGTGTGGTCTATGGCACAGGGCCATTTTCGGATCCGATGCGCGTCAACGACCTTATCTGGCGTAAGGCAGAAGAGCTTGGATTTCGCCTCGATATGATCACGGCCGAGTACGATAGTCCGCAGTTTGAGTACACATTGACCTTTGACACGGCGCTGAAGGCCGTGGACGATATCGTCCTCTTTCGGCTCATGGCCCGCGAGGTGGCACTGGATCACGGCATCGTGCTGACCTTCTTGCCAAAGCCCGTGTCAGAGCTTGGCGGTTCGGGCATGCATATCAATTTTTCCTTCCGCGATGCGGAGGGCAACAACGCATTGGCCGCAGGCGAGACAGGCGGGCCCGACCACCTGAACGATCTGTCGCGCGGGTGCTTGGCAGGCCTCGTCCACCACCACAAGGGCCTCGCTGGGCTCTTGGCGCCCACCACCGGATCTTACCGCCGCCTGCAACCGGCGAGCCTGTCGGGCTATTGGCAAAACTGGGGCGGAGATCATCGCGGTGTGACCACGCGCATCTCTGGCGAAGGCGGGGCCAAAGCGCGGCTGGAACACCGTATGGCGGATGCCAGCGCCAATCCCTACACCGCCGCCGCCGCTGTCTTGCAAGCCGCGCGCCTGGGGTATGAAGGCAAGCTGGCACTGCCGCCGATGGAAACCGGCGATGGGTTCGACAAAACCGATGCGCGGGTGGGCGTGGCCCCCAACCTGCGCCAAGCCATCCGCGATCTGGAGGCGGATACCGCGCTGAGCCAAGCCGTGGGGCCAGAGCTTGTCGCCAACCACGCCTTCATGAAGGAAAAAGAGTTCCGCAAGACGCGCGACATGGAGCCTGACGCGCTGTTGGACTTCTACGTGTGGTTTGTCTGAGATGCGGCTGGCAATCCTTGTCACAAACACCGATGACAGTCCGTTTTCGCGGGCGCGGCCCTTGGACGATGCGAAGTTTGCGGATCTGATCGCAGGCGTTCGCCCCGACTGGCAGACCGAGGCCTTTTGGGTCTGCCGCGATATCTTTCCCCAAGATCCGTCCGGGTTCGACGGTGTGATGATCACCGGCAGCCCAGCCTCCGTCCTGGACCTCGCCCCATGGATCGCGCGGTTGGAAGACCTGGTGCGCGAGATTACTGACGCAAAGATACCGCTCTTTGGCGCCTGTTTCGGCCACCAGATCATCGCCAAAGCGCTTGGTTCTAAGATACAGCCAAACCCCGAGGGCTGGGCGCATGGGCGCATCGGTGTGGAACGGGTCCAGGCCACCCCTTGGTCTGTTTCAGGACGGCAGTTTTTCCTCTACGGCTCGCATTGCGAACAAGTCGCGGATGTGCCCGCCGGTGGAGTGCGCATTTTTCAGAGCCCCGGATGCCCGGTTGCCGGTTACACACTTGGCCATCACGTCTTTACCGTGCAGCACCACCCAGAAATGACGCCCGCCTTCATTCACGACCTTGTGGAGGAATTGGCGGACTATGTGGGCCCTGCCGTCACAGAGTCGGCCCGCGCCTCACTGCAGGATGGTGCCGCGGACGGTGCAGCCTTTGCAGAAGAGATTGCGCGGTTCTTCGAGACAGCGCGACAGTCCGGCGGTTGAGCCGCTTGCCGACCGACCTAAAGCTGCAATTTTTTCGCATGAGCTGGCAATCGCTTGGTGCCGCATTAGGTCCTCCCCCTGGGGCCGCAAAGCGTGAGCATCGGCAAACTGGGAATCGTTTCGCGGCAGCGCAGCATTAAAGTGCGACCAAGGCGCGAAATTGCTTCCAACGCGGGCAAAACCTGATATTGGGTGCCGCAAAGACGACATTGTGTGGGCCCGAGTCCGGACCAAAAGTTCCACATAATGGAACCATCACAAAATCCGCCTAACTTTCGGTTTCTTATTGGAAATACGCGAAAATTGATCCGCACAATTTTGTGGCGGAGTCCCCTCGCGACGCGGGAATTCCATGAAAAATCGGCTTCCTTTGTAAAACGGGCAAGAACCGACGCAAATCTGTTACACTCCGCCTTTAAGCCCCGGATGCGATCACGGGGGTTG
This sequence comes from uncultured Aliishimia sp., assembly GCA_963922415.1. Classification (GTDB taxonomy): domain Bacteria; phylum Pseudomonadota; class Alphaproteobacteria; order Rhodobacterales; family Rhodobacteraceae; genus Aliishimia. Next base: position 2,141 of record CAWUIP010000274.1, read on the forward strand.
CTTTGCTACACGTCAAAAACGTCTCAAAACTATTCGGCCAAAATAAAGCTGTTAATGATCTCAGCTTTACTGCGGATGAACCACAAATCATCGGAATCATCGGACGGTCCGGCGCAGGCAAATCGACCTTTTTGCGCATGATGAACCGCATGACCGACGCCACCGAGGGCGAGATTATCGTCGATGACACGGACGTGTTGGCGTTGCGCGGTGCGAAGAAGATGGAATGGCAGCGCAATTGCGCGATGATCTTCCAGCAGTTCAACCTTGTGCCCCGCCTGAACGTTCTGACCAACGTCATCCTCGGCCGGTTAAACCAGCAATCTGTTTTGCGCTCGTCGCTGATGTTCTTCACTAAGGAAGAACGCCACGAAGCGCTGCGCCTTCTGGACCGGTTCGGTGTGGCACAGACCGCACTGCAGCGGGCAGAGACGCTGTCGGGCGGCCAGCAACAGCGTGTTGCGATCTGCCGTGCGATGATGCAGCAACCCAAGTTTATTTTGGCGGACGAGCCTATTGCCTCGCTCGACCCCTTGAACGCGCGTCTGGTTATGGAAGCGCTCCATAAGATCAACCGCGAAGAGAAAATCACAGTCATCTGCAACCTGCACACCC
>CAWUIP010000275.1:0-2725 GCA_963922415.1 uncultured Aliishimia sp.
GCGCTCTTTCCGGCGGCAAAGTTTAAGGTATGGAATCGCAGCATTGCGCGGGCCGAGGCAATGGCCGACGATCTGAACATTGACGTGGCAAGTGATTTGGAAATGGCTGTGGCCCAAGCAGATATCGTCGCATCCGCGACCATGACGACAGAGCCGGTGATCCGGGGCGACTGGCTGCGCCCAGGTACGCACGTCGACCTGATCGGCGCCTACCGCCCGGACATGCGCGAGGTGGATGATCGCGCGTTGCAACGGGCGCGGGTCTTTGTGGACAGTTTCGACACCACGCTTGCCCATATCGGCGAGATCAAAATCCCTCTGGACCAAGGCGCAATCGCGCGCGACCACATTCTGGCCGACTACTACGATATGGAAACGTTCGTTCGGCAGTCTGATGATGAGATCACACTGTTCAAGAACGGTGGCGGCGCGCATCTGGACCTGATGACATCGCGCTACATCCTGGACGCGTGGCAGGCATCCGCATGAACTGGGCGCTGCTCCTTGTAATTCTGGCCATCCTGGCGCTTCCGTTCATCTTGGAATTCACGCGCAAACCCATGGGCATGGATGCACGCGAGGGCGCGCCGGGCCGGTTTGCGCAACTGCCCCAAGGCGTGACACATTATCAGTGGATGGGCGCGGGCACTGGCAAAATCATGGTTTGTATCCATGGCCTGACGACCCCCAGCTTTGTTTGGAAGCGGCTGGCGCCCGGCCTCGCGCTTCTCGGGTATCGCGTTCTAGTTTATGACCTTTATGGCCGTGGGTATTCGGACCGCCCATCGAGGCGTCAGACCGCTGATTTCTTTATCGCACAGCTTGATGACTTGCTGGAACACGAGGGCGTCGCGGATCAGCCATTAACTGTGATGGGTTATTCAATGGGCGGTTCTATCGCGGCAAGCTTTGCCGCGCGGTATCCTGACCGTGTCGAACGCTTGATTCTGCTTGCGCCCGCGGGGATGCGGACGGTCTCTTCGGGCCTCTTCCGGTTTGTGCGCGACGTGCCGCTGCTTGGTGATTGGCTGATGCTTGCATTTTACCCGGCGACGCTCCGCAAGGGGATCGAAGAGGAAGGCGAGCCGGAGATTGGTACGCTGCAGGAGCGTGAGTTGGACTATCGCGGCTTTGTCCCTGCGGTGTTATCGAGCCTTCGCGGCATGCTGTCAGAGCGTTTGGAAGATGCCCATGGCACCATCGCCGATCACGATGTCCCGACATTGGCAGTTTGGGGCGCGGATGACGCGATCATTCCGCTGGCTGCAAAGGATTTGCTGGCGGAATGGAACCCATTTGCCACCCAGGTGGTTATCGCAGAAGCAGGCCACGGGGTCACATACACCCACGCCGAACGCGTGATGATCTCAATCTCGGAGTTCGTTGGCCACGCCTAACCCTGGCCGATCACGCCGCTTGCGCGCGGGGTTCCAGCGGTTTTTCCCGGATTGGCAGGTGTACGATGGCGGAAAACGCCCCAACCGCGACACCGACCCACCACACAATCGTGTAATCGCCATACTGGTCATAAAGCCGCCCGCCCAGCCAAACGCCGACAAAGCTACCCAACTGATGGCTGAGGAATACGATCCCGTAAAGTGTTCCCATGTACCGCAGCCCGTAGATATGCGCGACCAGACCTGAGGTCAGCGGGATCGTCGCCAGCCACAGCGCGCCCATCGTCAGCGAGAAAAGCACGACGGTTTCCGGCGTCATCGGCACAAGGAAAAAGGCACTCGCCACCAAAGTGCGGCCTGCATAGATACCCGCCAACAGGTACTTCTTAGGGTAATGCTTGCCCGCCCAACCGGCCAGCAGAGTGCCCCCGATATTGGCAACGCCAATCAATGAAATCGCGACCGCCCCCAGCGCTGAGGTCGACGTCATGCCCATCGAGTGGAGCAAGCTGCCCGGTTGGATCGGGCCGCACATCTCGGTCACGAGGGCGGGAAAATGCGCGGTGACAAAGGCAACCTGATAGCCGCAAGAAAAGAACCCAATGAAGATCAGCGTATAAGATGGGTCGCGGAAGGCGCGAACCAGGATCTGGCCCAGGCTTTCTTCAAGTTCGGCCTTGGTTACCACCTCGGTCGAGCGGATCCAAGGCATTGTTGCAAGGATGGCGACCGTTGCCGCCGCGAAGATCAAGAACACGGTTTGCCAAGTGACAAAGCTCAACAGCACTTCGGCCACGGGCGGGCCAAAAATCTGCCCGACAGACCCGGCGGCGGCAACAATCGCAAGTGACATCGACCGGTTTTCATCTGACGCCGCGCGGCCCACGACGGCCAGGATCACGCCAAAGCCGGTGCCCGCAACGCCAAAGCCAACCAAGACCGAGAAGGCTTGGTGCGCAATCGGCGTTGTCGACATCGCTGACAGAACCAGCCCCAAGGTGTAAACCAAGGCTCCAATGAAAATTGCACGCCGGTCGCCGATCTTCTCGGCGATGGCCCCAAAGATCGGCTGCCCAATGCCCCAAGCTAAGTTCTGAATGGCGATGGCGAGCGAGAACTCTGCACGCGGCCAGCCAAACTCATTCGCAATCGGGATCTGAAAGACCCCATAAGACGCACGAATGGCAAAGCTGACGATGATTACCACGCAGCCAGCAATTAGGACGGGGGTGAAAAGATTGGTCTTTGACATGTCGCCACTCTGCGCGAATCCCGGCGGACGTCAAATCAGGAGTTTTGATCGCTCTTATGAAATTTGCTTGCAGTTC
>CAWUIP010000276.1:0-2716 GCA_963922415.1 uncultured Aliishimia sp.
GATCCTGCACCACTTGCCAGATCTCATTGATCGACGCGTCGCGCTTGGGCAGGTCGGTCTCAGAGGCAAGGCTGACGATCTTGGCGTTCAAGTCGTCGTCGTTGAACCGTGTCCCGTTCCACGAGCCATACTTTTCCGACCGGCCATGGACGAGGAAGTTGAAGATGTACTCGCTGTCATAGGTCGGCACGCCCCAGCCCAGCATGTAGAAATCCGTCTCGAGGTTCGAGATCAGTGGGAAGTGCTGCGCTTTGGGCTTGGCATCGAGGTTCACCGTGATGCCGATCTGGCCCAACATGCCGACCGCCGCCTGACAGATCGCCTCATCGTTGATGTAGCGGTCATTGGGGCAGTCCAACTGGATCGAGAAGCCTTCGCCATAGCCTGCTTCGGCCATCAGCGCTTTTGCCCCGTCAATGTCGGTTTTGGAGGAGCTGTCCATCGCGTCGTTCCAGCCGTTGACAAACGGCGGCGAGATCATGCCCGCAGGTGCCGATTGGCCGCGCATAACGACCTGTTTGATCGCGTCGCGGTTGATCGCCATGGACATCGCCTGGCGCACGCGCAGATCGGCCAAGGGGTTCGCGCCCTCAACACTGTCATTGGCCAGATCCGCGTCGCCCACATTTAGGCCAAAGAAGATCACCCGGTTCTGCGGGGCCGTCCGTACGTCAAGACCATCGGCCGCCGCCACACGCTGAAGGTCTTGCACCGGCACGTCTTGGATGAAGTCCACCTCACCCGACAAAAGGGCGGCCACCCGAGTCGCGGCGTTCTGGATCGGGGTATAGATGACCTCGGTCACCTCCATCGGGAATTCGTCTTTGCCCCAATAGTTTTCGTTGATGGTCAAAACGGTTTTGACGTCCGGCTCGCGGCTGACCAATTTGTAGGGGCCCGTGCCATTCGCGTTTTTGGCGGCAAAGGTGTCTTCGCCCCCTTCAACATCCTGCACCTTCACGGCGTTGTTCGCCTCAGCCCAGTCTTTGTCCATGATAAAGAGGTTGGTGAGGTTGTTTGGCATGATCGGGTTGGGACCATTGGTCACGATCTCGATGGTCATCGCATCCGGCGCGCGCACCTCGACGACCGAGGCCAACAGCTCTTTGTAGTCACTGTCCTGCGACATGGCGCGGTTGAGGCTGAAGAGCACATCGGCACTGTCAAAGCTTGCGCCATCGTGGAAGGTCACGCCTTCGCGCAGCTTGAACACCCACACATTCGGATCGGCTTCGGATGGACCCCATTCCGTGGCCAGCGCAGGCACCATCGCGCCCGTCATATCGCGCATCACCAAAGGCTCCATCATTTGATGCGCGAGTGCGGAGGTCGGGCCTTCGTTCTGGGCATGGGGGTCCAGCGTCAAGCTGTCGCCTGCGCGTGCCCAGCGCAGTGTTTCGGCTGTAAGTGGTAAGGCCGTTGTCATCAGCAAAACCGATGAGACAAGGGGGATAAAGGATTTCATGGATGTCTCCCTGTTTGATTATGGCGCTAGTTTGGGCTTTGCCGCGCGGAAGGCAAGAAAAAGCGGAAGCTGCCACGACCGGGGCGCGCGCGATGCCTGTGTTCTGTACGCCATGCTCTGCCGCGAAGGCCCCGTTTGTTAACGGATTTGGCAATCAAACCTTGCAATCTAGGGTTTTGCATGGCCTTTGGACCTGCAGGGTATGCTCTAGCTGCCCGGTTTTGTTGATAGAATTCGAGAATTTGGTTTGATGAGTTTCCGCTTGCTCCCCGTACCTGTCGTTAACCTATTTCTGTCGCTTGCGGTGGTTTTGCTGAGCGCCGGCTTCGTGCAGGCGCAATCTGTCGGCAAAGTCGTTGGCGTGCAGGATCGGGCGTTTGTGCTACGGGATGGCAAACGCATTGCGATTGCGCGCGGCAGCGAAATTCATGTCGGCGACCGGGTCAGGACCAACCGAACGGGCCAAGTTCAAATTGTATTTGTTGACCGGACCCGTCTGGCCGTGGGGCCTGGATCGCGGGTCATTGTAAAAGACATCCAACTTTCAAACGCGACGCGGGCCAGCCGTTTTGTGCTGCGCGCGCTGGGCGGCACCTACCGGATGCTCACCGGCGACAGCCCCAGCGAAGTCTATGAGATGCAAACGTTCACGGGCCACTTGGGCGTGCGCGGCACCGAATTTGACCTGACCCAAGTTGGCGGTCTTTTTACCGCTGTCGTCTCACATGATGGGTCGATCGCGTTGAACGGGCGATTTGGAGGCCGTGCGATCTTGTCAGGTGGATGCCGGGCCGTCATTTTGGCGGACAGAGAGTTCGCCATTCCACCCAGCGATGCTGCACTGGGCGAACTACTGGCCCGGGATTTCCCGTTGGTTGCAGACCAAACTGAACTTCCCCAGGAGTTTCAAGTCGACTTAACGCCCTGTCCGCCTTTGCCGCAGACGCCACGCGGCCGGGTGACATTGCAACAGCGCCTCGGGCTGCCGTTCGGAAATACGAGCGGCGACTTTGAGCAAACGAACGACGGCACCGATCAGGCTGCAGCGCAAAGCCAAACGCAGACAGCGAGCGTTACGCAGTCGGCAAGTGCCGCGGCTGAACCGGCAACTGTGTCGGTTGCGGCGGCCACAGTTGACACGAGAGGTGCAACGACCGACCCTGCGGCGGGCGGTGTCGCGAGTGCCACGGCGTCGACAATTGCAACCACAACGCCAAGCTTGCCCGGCGGCCTGGGCGGCGGCAGCGGCGT
>CAWUIP010000277.1:0-2625 GCA_963922415.1 uncultured Aliishimia sp.
CTGTTAATCAATTGGTCGTAGGTTCGATCCCTACCGCCGGAGCCAAATTTTCATAAAATGCGCGTGCAGATTTGCGTCGCCTGGCGCGGGACGCGGCGCATAGCTGTAGGTACAAATTGAAACGCTGGGAAAAACAGCTCTACGTCGCGCCGCGCGTAGATGGTCGACTGTCGGTCACGGGCGCACATCGTCTAAAGCGGGGCACCATTTATCGCAATGAACCACGTTGCTGCGCGCTGACATATTCAGCGCGCCGCAGTTTTTCAAACAAATCAGACGAACATGAACTCGTCTTCGACGATTCGGTCGAAACCAAAGCCGTCCAGCGAAAACGCAGTGTTGCCCACAGCCTGGACTTTGACCTTGTCGAAGGTCTGACCCTCTAGGCCCGCTGCGGCAAAGCCTTCGTTGGCGTCAACAACCTGCGACCCCACAAATGCGCCATCGTCGAAGAAGCGCAAGTTCACTTCGCCGTCGCCGCGTACTTCTGCAAAATCAAAATACGCTTCGGTGGCATCGCCGAACTCGCCATCTTTCAGGCGGAAGACCAATTTCTCCCGATCATTCACCAGCCCCGCTTCGCCGCGGAAGAAGCTGTCTTGGCGCGAGGACACGCCGACTTCGCCGCCGAAGAAGGTCAATTTGTCGTGTCCCGGCGCGGCCGAGTTCAAACGCACGTCCACATCGTTGAAGTTGACCGCTTTCCTGAAGAACGCAAGCTTGTCGACATCGACCGCTGTGCCGTCGACACTTTCGATGGCCTTGGTGCCAAACCACCCTTTCTTTTCGAAATCGACGGCGACATTGATCGTCTCGGGCGCCACATCACCGATCGTGAGAAGCGCCACCAGTGGATCGTGATCGCTGGCACGGTTGTCCGTTTCGGCGAATTCAGAATTGGTGTGAACGATGTCAAACTGCGCGTCGGTCGCCAGGGCGTCCGATACCAGAATGTGATCCAGGCTTTGGCTGTTACCTTGGAAGTTGAAGCTGTAACGCTCGTCTTCCGGCAACGTGTTGGTCAGATTGGTGAGACCAGCGTCCTCCAGGCCCGTAACGGGGGACACAAATTCGAACTCGTTCATGTCGCCTAGCACGACAACGTTCGCATCCGCGTCTTCCGCCAGCGTGTCCGACACGAACCCTGCCACCGCTTCCGACTGCGCCTGACGTTCATCCAGCGAGCCGTTGACGTTTACGTCTTCTTGGCGGGCGGCAAAGTCTTGCTCCACACCCAAGATGGGCGCGCTGCCCCCTTTCGAGGAGAAGTGGTTGTTGACGACTGTGACCTCTTCGCCGTTGAACTCAAACGTCGCCACAAGAGGCAGCCGTGCCCCTTCAAACGCGCCGCCGGGGTCTTGCGAACTGATGGTCTGCACAGAGCCTTCGACCAGGCTCACACGGTCCTCTTTGTAAAGGAAGCCCGTGCGGATGTTGCCCCCGGGCTGTCCGCCGCTCGACAGGTCCGAAATAAATGTGTTGTCGATATAGGCATAGCCGGAGCTGTCGTTCATCAGCCCGTCATCGGCCATATCAATCGCGTCGATCAGCGTCTCAAAGGTCAAAGACGCGGACGTGACACCATCGCCGGTTTCGCCGCCAGTATTGTCCTGAATTTCTTGCAGGCCAATGATGTCAGGGCTGCCCAGGTTGTTGACGATCTGTTCGGCAATGGCATCGAAGCGGCCATTGCCCAGGTCGTCGTCGACATTGCGCGCTTCGCCGTTGTTGGTCAGCGCCTGTTCCTCGACGATCGGGTCGAGGTTCAGCACGTTGTAGCTGGCGATGCTCAATTGGTTTTCGGATCCAGCAAGCTCCGTCACCTCGGCCTCAAGGGCAGATGGTTCGATGACGACCAGCTGTTCGGTTGGGTTGATCTGGAAGTTTCCGAAGTCGTAAGAGACGACGCCGGTGACATCTTCAAAGGTCGCGCCGACATTGACGTCGATGGCGTCCAGGCCAAAGTCCCAGTCGATCTGAACTTTCTCGGGGTTGAAATCATCCGGAGAGATGTTGAGCGTTCCCCGCTCGGACAGACCAGTTGCGCCTTCGCCACCATCGACGACGACGAACAGTTCGTCAAAGCGGCTGGTGCCCGACACGGCCACAGGTTGGGGCGCAGTGACAAGCATGCCCTCCAGGCTTTCCCAGAAGTCGATGCCATCGGTTTCTGGATCGAAGGACGCGAAGTTGTCGTCTTCTATGTTTTCGCTGGGCAAAGCGCGGCCCCCTGCCCCCAGCACGACCGAGGCCGGCAGCGCGTTGCCACTGGACAGAACCGTGATCTCTGGCGATCCGGACAGCTGTGTTGTGCTAAGGTTACCGGTGCCTTGACCGCCGGGATAGAACTCGCTGACGGTGCCTTCCACATCGACACTGTCGCCAATGGCCACGCCGGGCGCGTCACTGGTGAACACAAAGATCGCGTCAGACGTCGCGATGTCACCGTCACCATCGGGGTCTTGCATGTAGAACCCATTGGAATCGACCGCTGTCACGATACCATTTGTCAGCACGCGGGGGCCGGAAGCGCCCGTGGTCGGATCAAGCGGCGTCGTGCTGACCAGTCCAGACACGTGGCCCGCGCCTTGGATTTCCATGATTGTGACGCGGTCCGCGCCAGTG
>CAWUIP010000278.1:0-2624 GCA_963922415.1 uncultured Aliishimia sp.
TAGCGCCGGGTCATGCCCAAGAATGCCGGGCTTTGCAATGGCTCACGCGTCGGGCGGGCCGTCGACATTGACCATCCAAGCGACACCGAACTTGTCGTGCAACACCCCAAACCCCTTGGCCCAAAAGGTCGGAGCAAAAGGCATGCGCACCTCGCCATCTGCGGCAAGCGCGTCAAAGAAGGTCTGCGCCTGTTCCAAATTGTCGAATGCGACTTGGAGTGAGACCCCCTTGAACCCCTCATGCGGCTCAAACCCCGGTGTATCCGACGCAAAGATCTTTTGGTCTCCTAACTGGATGGCGCCATGCGCCAGCCGGTCGCGATTGGCGTCCGTGATCCAATCGGCCTCCATCGGCATATCGCCAAAGGTCATGGTGGAGACCATCGTCGCGCCAAGCGTATCGCAGTAGTATTGCAACGCCTCAGCACCGTTTCCGTCAAACGCAATGTATGGGCTGATGTTCATTTTTCCCTCCCTGTTATGTGCTGCAGTCTAGCACATGCTTGCACGTAACCAGAGCGCCGTTTAGAGGGAGGCGGGTTCGCACATGCAGGAGATGCCAAATGGGCTTCAAGATGGGAATTGTTGGGCTGCCAAATGTCGGTAAATCCACGCTTTTCAATGCGTTGACCAAGACAGCGGCGGCGCAGGCAGCGAACTTTCCGTTCTGCACAATTGAGCCAAATGTGGGGGAGGTCGGTGTTCCGGACGCGCGGCTCGACAAACTGGCAGAGATTGCAGGCTCTGCCCAAAAGATCCCAACACGCATGACCTTTGTCGACATCGCGGGCCTCGTAAAGGGCGCTTCCCAGGGCGAAGGGCTGGGCAATCAGTTTCTGGCCAACATCCGCGAAGTGGATGCCATCGCGCATGTGCTGCGCTGCTTTGAAGACGGGGACGTCACGCATGTCGAGGGTCGCGTTGACCCCGTGGCAGATGCCGAGACGATTGAAACCGAATTGATGCTCGCCGACCTCGAAAGCATCGAAAAGCGCCTGCAGAATATCGTGCGTAAGGTGCGCGGCGGCGATAAGGAAGCTGTTCAACAAGAACGGTTGATGAACGCAGCCAAGGCCGTGTTGGAAGATGGCAAACCCGCCCGTGTCGTGGAGGTTGACGCCGAAGATGCAAAGGCTTGGCGGATGCTACAGCTGCTCACCACCAAGCCCGTTCTTTATGTCTGTAACGTCGCCGAGGACGAAGCGGCAGACGGCAACGCGCATTCCACCGCCGTGGCGGACATGGCGGCGGCCCAAGGCAATGCGCATGTAGTGATTTCAGCTAAGATCGAGGAAGAGATCAGCCAGCTTGAAGACGACGAGGCGGAGATGTTCCTGTCGGAAATGGGGCTGGATGAGGCCGGGCTCGACCGGTTGATCAAAGCCGGCTACAGCCTCTTAAATCTGCAGACGTACTTTACGGCTGGTCCAAAGGAAGCGCGGGCTTGGACGATCCCAGAAGGTGCGCTTGCGCCGCAAGCGGCCGGCGTGATCCATGGTGATTTCGAAAAAGGGTTCATCCGCGCGGAAACCATCGCCTATGCCGACTATGTGGCGCTGGGCGGCGAAGGCCCGGCGAAAGAGGCGGGCAAAATGCGTGCGGAAGGCAAAGGGTATGAAGTGAAAGACGGTGACGTCCTTCACTTCTTGTTTAACACTTAGGCGCAGGCTTTCCGGGCTCTGCGCCGACGGTGCGCAACAAAGCCCAGAACGCCTAGGCCTGCTGCCAAAAGCGGCAAACCGGCTGGGACGGGCATACTTGCCAGTGGGACGGTTTGTGTCGAGGTAGAGGCGGGCGCGTTCGCGTCGAGCAGTGATACGGGGTCTGCTGCAGTCGGTGGGGTGATGGCTTCGAGGAGCAAGAAGCTCACCCGGAAGGCAGGAACATCTCCTTCGAGCGGTGACACCACCCCGCTCAGACCCTGTGTGAAGCCAAACTGCGCCGATTGAAAGCTTTGCAGAACCGATGAGAGGCTCGTCTCACCGGGTGCGAGTGTTAAGCTTCCAGTCCCATCATCAGCCAAGCTGAATGTACCTGTCGTGCGCGTCAGATCGCTCACTCCGGCTTCGGACACCGTACCGGTGACCAATGCGTACTGGTACAGGATTGTCGACGCATGAGCCGAACTCGCGGCAACGGCCAGACAGGCTGCACACAGAAACTTTGGTAGATTTTTCATCTTATACTCCCCACAAAAAGAACAGGGCCGAAGTACACGCAAGGGTAGAATTTTCCAAAGTGGAAAATTCTATCATTAGTAGTATTGACGGCTATCCGCCGATTTCGGCGGCGTGGGGGCGGAAAGCCGCGTACGCGGCAGCCCAGCGGGCCACATCAGATTGTTTGCAAGGGACGTGCATCGGTCTGGAATTCCAGACCTTCTTGAAAAACTGCGTGCTTAGACGGGCACTATCATGATACGCCGTTGTCACATTACTTTTACAGATCGATATGATGGAAATGTTTGACCAACCCTTTGTGGCCCTGATCTTTTTGGGCCTTGCTCTTAAGTCGGCGGGCTTTCTTGTCCGCGATGAGCTCATGCTGCGGACCCTCGTTGTGGCGGGGACCGTGTGTGACATGATCTTTTACTTACTGCAATCGCCGCCGATTTTCGGGTCTGT
>CAWUIP010000279.1:0-2621 GCA_963922415.1 uncultured Aliishimia sp.
CTCAACGCCCAAGCCGTCGATCCAGGCTGGGGCGAGATCCCAACCGATGCGCCCGTGGGCCAAGACCGGGTGATAGACCTGCCCGCAGGCCCCGCCAGCGTCGACATCAGCGACCTTGAGCCCGGCGCACTCGCCGTCATCGCGCGGCCCTCAACCGACCCGGAATATACCTCAACAGGGATGACCCAATACATCGGGGTCCTCCACCGCACGCCGGAACAAATCGCCTTTGGCGCCGCGAATGACCGCGCGGGCGCCGTCCAGGATCCCGCCTACCTTGTCGTCAACCTGGTCTGCACCCATCGCGGCAAGGCCATTGGGTTCACAGGCGACGCCGATCAACCCTTTGCCTGCACCGACCGGGGCCGCCGCCATTCGTCGAACTACAACGCCTCTGGCCTTGGCGTCGCAGGCGCGTCCGAAGGCGAATACCTGTCCATCCCCACCTATACGCTGACCAAAGGCGACACGGTCATTCTGGCGCTCGCCTAAAACAGCCCGACAACCGAAAATGCCCCGCCAGGTCGCCAAGACCCAGCGGGGCAAATTTTCAAGCGCAGGCCTCAGACAAACAGAAACTCATCGACAAAGGGCCGATCCGTCTCGTCCACTGTCCCGTTGATGAACATCTGCGCCAGGTCATAGGCGTTCGCGCCCACATCGCGGCCCAACTGCCGCCCGTTCACGTCGCCATCCGTGAAGTGAATACCGCCATACAGCCGCGAGATCCCCGCCTCGTCAGCGGCTTGCGAGAACGTCTCCCATTCCAGCGTCACCTCATTCTCGGGCACACCCGCCTCAAACTGGATCGTATCGGGCGCGAAGGTCACCGACCCCCCAAAATCGTCCGACCCTGTGAAGAGCCGCAACACTTCTGCCCCAGCCGCCGAAAATGCCGAATGGCCAGAGGTGTACTCCGCAAAGGGTGGCGACGGGTCAGCCCCCGGACGCTGGAACGTGACAAAGTTCTCCGCCAGGATCGTCTGCGTGCCACGCCCGGTGCCATCGTCGTTGAAGCCCCCAAAGGCCTCAATCACATAGCCGGTCTCGCCGGTGTTTTCGTCAACACCTTCCTCGCCAATCAGACCCAACTCACCCAAATCACGGATCAGCCGCACCGGACGCGTATAGTCATATTCGACCTTCGCATGCCAGGTGGCGATGCCCGCATCCATCACCGCGTTGCCCATCGCCAGGAACATCTGCGCGTCCTGATCAACCGAGTGATCGTCGCGCGCCGACACGAACTGCGCGAAGGCCATAAAGGTGCCTGGCGGGAAGGCCGTGCCGCCACCATCTTCCCAGAACTCCGCAATGATCTTCTCTTCATCGGTCAACCCGGCCGAGATTTCGATCACCTCTTCGGCCTGCGCGATGAAGTCTTCGTTGATCACCGTCCCGATCATGGCCTGACTGACGGCGACCACATCACCAGCAAGGTAGTTGACCCCGTCAATCTCCGCCGCCGCATCCAGCGTGATCATCTTGGCATCAAAGTCCAGCGACGACCCCGCATAGGCTTCGGCAAAAAACGCCTTAGGCGCCACCGGCAGGACGGAGGAGAAATCCGTCTCTCCATCCGCATCCTTTGGCAGTGCAAAACCTTCGACCTCGAACCAATGCGCAGTCAGGAAGGACTGCTCGGGCGATGCGTCTTCAGGATCAATCGGCACGTTCTCGGGCGTCCAACGCTCGATATCGTTGATCTCCAGAGGGCTGGGGTTGAAGGGCGTGTATTCGGTCGTATCGGTGTAACCACCCGACTGGTTCGCACCATCGTCGATCCGGGAAGCCAACAGATCCTCGGCCGCATCAATCCCGATCTGGGCTTCGCGGCTGCCGTCATCCTCCATGGAATAGCCAAGCCGCGTCTCCATCACCTCGCGGTAAAGGTCCTCTTGTTCGGGAAAGAGGTTCATCAGAACGGTGATGGCCGCAAAGCTCATCGCCTTTTCCTTGTCGGCGTCACTGCCCGAGACCTCAAGGTTATCGCCCTCGTGGTCAATCGACACGTGATCCGCGACACCGTCATACGCAGACCACGCATCATACATCGCCGTGTGCATCATCGCATAAGCGCGCGAGGCAATCGTGGGCCCGTTTGGACCTTCATTCTCAATCACCGCCTGCTGCACAACACGGTCCCAAATCACACTCACCGACGGATCAGGATCGTTCACGGTCAGAACCTGTGTGCCGCCGCCCACCTGGAAATACGGCGCTTCGGCTTCCGCGCCAAAGAACGCCTCAATCTCGGCTTCGGTAAATGTGCGGTCGGCAAACTCGAACGTCTCGAAGCGCTGCGTGACCATCTCTTTGCCGGAAAACCTGTCGATGAAGATGATCTTGTTACCGACCACTTCGATATCGACATCGCCGGCGTTGAAATCGAAGGTCAGCGTGTCCTTGCCGCGCCCGCCATCCGCGTAATCGATCAATTCCGAGACATTGAGCGTATCGCGCCCGCGCCCCAGATCAACGCTGCCACCACCATTCAAAAGCGTGACAGTATCGCGCCCGCGGCCTGCATCGACCGACCACACGTATTCATGCGCGGTAAACGCATCTGCGCCGCGCCCCAGCGACACAAAGCCAACAGGCGCAAACGCCGTCACATCATC
>CAWUIP010000280.1:0-2621 GCA_963922415.1 uncultured Aliishimia sp.
CGCGAAGGCGGCCGCACCGTCGGCGCTGGCGTCGTTTCAAAAATCATCGAGTGATCTAAGTGGGGTCCTCCCGACGAGAGGGCCTCGGTTCGCAAATTCGGAACGTAGGAAACGCAGGCGCTATGCCTGCGTTTTTTATTTTTCGGTTGGCGCGCGTCGCACCACTTTGAAAACGGGCTGGTCAGCCCGCACCTTGTGCCCATGCCTATGTAGGAAGCTTTGTAGACCAAAGAATACCGATTTCTGCGCTTGCACGGTCACTTAAAAATGTGGCGTGATATCAAATACTCTACATAGAATGCACATGCAGAAACGTATGGTGGTATACAGTGGTATCCACGTAAGTTACTAAAATTATTTGATTTTTATGAACAATGGGGCATCCTTCACTGCAACGGGAGGATGATATGGACATGGTGAACTACTTGGCCTGGCAAGGCCGCAGTAAGACCGATACAGGGGAGATCAGCGCGCAAGACGCGCTGAAGATCCATCTGTCGCTCGGCGAGCCTGCCGACACCGCGCTAAAGACTGGCGACACATTGCCACCGCTTTATCACTGGTGCGCTTTCCCGCCACGCACAGCCACGTCCGAGCTAGGTGCAGATGGGCATGCCCGCTTGGGCTCTTTCCTGCCGCCCTTGCCTTTGACCCGTCGGATGTGGGCTGGCGGACACTTGACCTTTCATGCACCGCTGAAAGTCGGAGATCCGCTGCACTCCCGATCCGAGGTGCTACAGATCGACGAAAAGGGAACGCCCGAAACGCCGATGGTCTTCGTCACTGTGGGGCATGAGATTTCGGGCCCTCGCGGTTTGGCAGTGACCGAGCGGCAGACACTGGTCTATCTGAATATTCCTGACACGTATGCGCCGCCACCCAAGCGCCCAATGCCCGAAGATGGGGTCGCGGCACGGCGGCTTGAGGTAGATGCCGCGACGCTGTTTCGGTTTTCTGCGGTGACATTCAACACGCACCGCATTCACTACGATTTGGCCCATACACAACAGGTCGAGCACTACCCAGACCTCATCATTCATGGCCCTTTGCAGGCGATGCAATTGATCCGGCTGGCGCATGCACATCGCGGACGTGCCCCGAAGTTGTTTGAGTATCGCGGCGTTCACCCGATGATTTTGGGCGCGCCCTTGGATCTTGTGGCGACAGAGGATGATGAAGGCGGGTTAAAGCTCTTTTGCGGGCAGTCTGGCCATCAAGGCACACAGGCGCACGCGGTGTGGGAGGAGACACAATGACAACGCTTCTAAGCGGCCTGCGTGTCGTTGAATCCTCTGCTTTCGTTGCGGTGCCTTTGGCGGGGCTGACGCTGGCACAGATGGGGGCTGAGGTTATTCGGATCGATCGGCCGCAGGGTGGGCTCGATGCGGGACGTTGGCCGTTGGCGCCCACGGGGGAAAGCCTTTTCTGGGCAGGCTTAAACAAGGGTAAAAAGTCTGTTTCGGTGGACAGTCGAACGCCACGCGGCCGCGAGTTGATCACTCAGATCATCACAGCAGCGGGATCCGATGCGGGTGTTTTTATGACGAACCTTGCGGCACCAGGGCACACCGATCACGCGACGCTCTCACAACATCGGTCCGACATGATCACCGCGACCTTGGCCGGCGACAGGCACGGGCGGCCCGCCGTCGATTACACCGTCAATCCAAGCCTAGGTGTGCCGAACATAACGGGGCATCCGGATGATCCGCGACCGGTGGCGCATGCCATCCCAGCTTGGGATCTATTGGCCGGGCAGTTGATGGTTAACAGTGTCTTGGCAGCAGAGCGGCACAGATTACGTACTGGGCGCGGGCAAGCGGTTGATCTGTCGCTGAAGGATGTGGCGGCTGCGATGGTCGGGCATTTGGGGCTGCTTGCGGACGCCGCATTGGGCAGCGAAGATCGCAGCAAATCTGGGAATTCCCTTTATGGGGCTTACGGCCAGGACTTTGACTGTGCGTGCGGGGGCCGCGTGATGGTTATCGGCCTGACCAAGCGCCAATGGAACCTTCTTGTGAAAGTGACCGGCACTGGCCAAAAGATGGCCGATCTTGCGCAGCGTCTTGGAGAAGACCTCGCAGATGAGGGCATGCGGTGGCGATACCGGAACCAGATCACGGCTATTTTGCAGCCGTGGTTCATAACCCGCAGGATCGACGAGTTTGCACAAGACTTCGACACAGCGGGTTTGACCTGGTCGCGCTTTCGGACGTTGAAAGACGCGTTGCGCCACGATCCGGACCTTGGCCCGCAGAACCCCATGTTCGCCGAACACCGAGATGCGTCCGGCAAGTGGTATCCTGTGCCAGGTTTGCCAACGAACTTTTCGGATGCGGCACGCACGCGCCCGGGTGTCGCGCCGCGTTTGGGCGCACACACCGAGGAGGTTTTGGCAGACGTTGTCGGATTAAGCAGCGGCGAGATTGCCCGCCTTTTTGATCAGTCCGTTATCGGGCAGCCGTGTTCATTGTCCCGTGATGCTGCCTGATATTTCTGGCTTGATTCCCTGACCGCCAACGCTTAAGCGAGGGTCCTGTCTGCAGGGGTATAGCTCAGTTGGTAGAGCGACGGTCTCCAAAACCGTAGGTCGCGGGTTCGAACCCTGCTGCCCCTGCCAC
>CAWUIP010000281.1:0-2588 GCA_963922415.1 uncultured Aliishimia sp.
GCAGGGCGGCTGCGCGCGCGGCGCGCCGGGCTGCACGTCCGCCACTACGGCCTGAGGTGTTTAAGGGGGTTTGGTCGTTCATCAGAGGGACTCCGGGTGTGCGTTGCAAAAGGCGAAACCGTTACGCGACGGTTGGACGCCCCCGGGCCGCGCGCCCGCGCTCCGCACCGATGGTGCGACTGACCAGCGAAATGATGCAAAACTCGCCTTGCATACGATGGCACTCCATTCCCTGCCGGGCAGACTGCCTGTTTTTGCAGCGGTTAGATTGCTCAAACGCGACGCAATGTCGCAAACAGAGCGTTACCTGCCGTTGGCGCGGTCTTCCGCAAATTTGCAAATCACCTCTAGCGACTTTGCAAACTGCGCGTCGGCGATCGTCATCGCGACCCGAATATGGCCTGCCGCCGCCGTGCCGAAGCTTTCGCCCGGCATCACAGCGATATGATGGGTCTCCAGCAGGGCATCTGCGAAATCGTCGCCCGACAGGCCCGTCGCGCGGATGTCCAACATCAAATACATCGCACCCCCGGATGGGATCAGCCCCACGGTGTTTTGCCGCGCTAAAATCTCCTGCGCCAACGCGCGCCGTCGCCGAAACGGGGCGGCAATCTCGGCTTCAAACGCATCGCCTTGTTGCAGCGCGAAGACTGCAGCGTCTTGGATATAGCCCGGCACACCATAGGTCGTTGCGGTGGCCAGATTGATCATATGCGCGATCACGTCCGCCGGACCGATCACCCAGCCGCAGCGCGATCCGGTCATCGCGTGGCTTTTCGACATGGACCCAACAACCAGCGTGCGCGCGTCCATGCCTGGCGAGGCGCGCGGCGACAGATGCGCGCCCTCCCAGACTTGCGTGTCATAGACCTCATCCGAAATCAGCCACAGGTTTTGCGCATGACATACCTCGGCGATGCCACGCAGCGTCGCCTCTGAATAGACCACGCCCGTTGGGTTGTTCGGCGAATTTATAAGCAAAGACCGCGCCCCGTCAGCCGCTGTCATAAGGTCTTGTTTTTGGGGCTGAAACGCTGTCTCGGCGCTGGCGGAAACCGCGCGTGGAATGGCCGATACGCCCCGCAACGTGCTGGGATACGTCGCGTAGTAAGGATCAATATAAAGCGCCACATCGCCCGGATCGCAGGCGGCGGCATGCGCAGCAAAGAGCGCCGATTGCCCCCCCGGCGTGATCAACACATTGTCCCGCGTCGTGGCGACGCCCGTGCGTTCCGCAACCCGCGCGGCGACCACATCGCGCAGGTCATCTGTGCCCGGCACCATGGCATAGCCCGTATGCCCCCCCAGGGCCGAGGCATGCATCTGCTGCAAGATCGGTGCGGCGGTGCGGATGTCATGCTCGCCAATTGTCAGCTCGGTCACAGCCACGCCATCGGAGATCATGCGCCGCGCCTTCAAAAAGAGATCCCAGCCGTCTGATCCGCCGCCCAACAACCCCGACAATCTTTGTGAAACCTGCATCTGCGCACTCCGTGTTCTTGCGCCGACAGGGCGATCATTCGCCGCGAAATGTCAATTGCCCTTGACGCGCGGTCGCACCGCAGTCTACCCACGGGGCCATGAACCGGATGATCTGCATTATTTGCTGCATTATTCCCTGCTGAGCATCAGCGGGCCGGTACTTCTTTTCCTTCTTGATCAGACTTGCTAGGCCCGCGCCAACCCATTCGTGCGAGGTCCCATGACCCAGATCACACTTTACAATACCGCGTCTCGTTCGAAGGAGGCGTTTGACCCGATCGATGCCAACAATGTGCGGATGTATGTCTGTGGTCCGACGGTCTATGACCGCGCGCATCTGGGCAACGCGCGCCCCGTGATGGTGTTTGACGTCCTGTTTCGGCTGCTGCGCCACGTCTATGGCGCAGATCACGTGACCTATGCGCGTAATTTCACCGATGTGGATGACAAGATCAACGCGCGCGCAGCCGAAGAAGGACGCCCGATTTCCGAGATCACGGCGACCACGACGCAGTGGTATTTGGATGATATGGCGGCCGTTGGTGCGTTAGAGCCCACGCATATGCCGCGCGCCACCGCCTACATCGCGCAGATGATCGACATGATCGAAGTGCTGATCAGCACCGGCCATGCGTATGAGGCGCAAGGACATGTTCTTTTCCGCGTTCGCGCGTTCGCGGCCTATGGCAAGCTGTCGGGCCGGTCGGTTGATGACATGATCGCGGGTGCACGCGTCGAAGTTGCGCCCTACAAGGAGGATCCGATGGATTTCGTCCTTTGGAAGCCCTCCGATGCGGCCACACCAGGTTGGGAGAGCCCTTGGGGGCGCGGTCGCCCCGGGTGGCATATCGAATGCTCGGCCATGTCGCACGCGCTTTTGGGCGAAGATTTCGACATTCACGGCGGCGGGAATGATCTGATCTTCCCGCATCATGAGAACGAGATCGCCCAATCGCGCAGCCTAGGCTATGGCTTTGCCAAGACGTGGATCCACAACGAGATGCTGCAGGTCGAAGGCAAGAAGATGTCCAAGTCCTTGGGCAACTTCTTCACGGTGCGCGATCTGTTGGATCAAGGTGTCTCGGGCGAGGTCATCCGCTTTGTGA
>CAWUIP010000282.1:0-2585 GCA_963922415.1 uncultured Aliishimia sp.
AACAGGAGACATCATGTCCTTTGTGAAAACCACCGCTTCTGCGCTGGCAGTTGCAGCTGTTGCCGCAACAGCAGCTTCCGCGCGCGATCAGGTCAGCATTGCAGGTTCCTCGACAGTTCTGCCATATGCGTCCATCGTTGCTGAAGCTTTTGGCGAAAACACCGATTTCCCAACACCGACTGTTGAGTCCGGCGGCTCGTCAGCGGGTCTGAAGCGCTTCTGTGAAGGCGTTGGCGCAAACACCATCGACGTTGCAAACGCATCGCGCGCGATCAAAGACAAAGAAGTCAAAGCGTGCGCCGAAGCAGGTGTGACTGACATCATCGAAGTCCGCATCGGCTATGACGGCATCGTGTTCGCGTCGCAGCTGACCGGCCCTGAGTTCACAGCATTTGAACCAATCGACCTGCACCACGCTCTGGGCGCAAAAGTATTGGTTGACGGCCAAATCGTCGACAACCCTTACACAATGTGGTCCGACTTCAACGCAGACCTTCCTGCAGTTGAGATCGCTGGCTTCATCCCAGGCACAAAGCACGGCACACGTGAAGTGTTCGAAGAAAAAGTTCTTCTGATCGGCTGTGAAGAATCCGGCGCAATGGCTGCGATGATGGAAGCAGGCATGTCCGAAGATGACGCAGAAGACGCATGCATCTCGGTTCGTACCGATGGCCGTTCCGTAGACATCGATGGTGACTACACAGAAACTCTGGCCTCCATCGATGCAAACTCCAACGGCATCGGCGTTTTCGGTCTGGCGTTTTACGAGAACAACACAGACAAGCTGAAAGTTGCGACAATGTCCGGTGTTGCACCGTCCACAGAGTCCATCGCAACTGGTGAGTACCCAGTGTCCCGCCCGCTGTTCTTCTACGTGAAGAAAGCGCATATCGGCGTGATCCCAGGCCTGAAAGAGTACGCACAATTCTTCATCTCTGATGAAGTTGCAGGCGGCGACGGTCCTCTGGCAGCTTACGGCCTGGTCTCCGACCCAGAGCTGAGCGCGACACAAGCCGCTGTCGCTGCGGAAGCCACACTGGGCGGCGGTTCCTAAGCCTCGCTATGTCACTTGGGGTGGGCGCACTGCGTGCCCACCCTGTACCTTTCTTTTGACGTTAGGCCTGCGCCATGTCTGTCTCTTTCGTGCTCCTCGCCATTTTGATTTTGTCGATTGCTGGTTACGTGATGGGCCGCATGCGGGCCATTCAGTCCGCCGGTGGCGACAAGAGCCTGCTGCACTCGCGCCCGCAACACTACGGATGGCATGTCGCAATCTTAGCCTCGGCCCCTGCGCTGCTGGTTCTGGTTGCCTATCTCCTTATCCAATTCATCGCAGTGCCCAACTCGGTCATCTCGGCGATCCCGCAGTCCGAAATTGACGCGGTCGGATCGCGCGATTTGGTGATGACCCAGATCCAGGACGTTGCAAACGGCCTTGATACAGCGGTTGCCGCTGGGGCGTTGACCGAAGCAGAGGCCGCGCGCGTCCGCACTGAATTTACCGATATTCGCGGCCGTCTGGCCGATGTGGGGGTCGCCCTCGGATCAGACGTGACGGCAAGCGTTCTACAAGGTGCCCAAGACTATCGCGAGCGCATGGCGTCGTGGTCGATTGTGCGCACGATCCTCGTCATCTTGGTCTCCCTCGCAGGCTTTGGCTATGCCTATATGCGCACCCACAAGGATTTCCGGTCTCGCAACGTGGTCGAAAACGCGATTCTGGTGCTGTTAGTCGCGGCGGCCTCCATCGCGATTTTGACGACCATTGGCATCGTGCTGTCGATGCTGTTTGAGACGATCCGATTCTTCGACCTGCACCCCTGGACCGCATTCTTCTTTGGGTCCGAATGGGCGCCGAACTTCCGGGGCAATTCAGACCTTGGGTTCCTACCGCTCCTCTGGGGGACGCTTTACATCTCGGTCGTGGCGCTTTTGGTCGCCGTACCGATTGGACTGTTCGCGGCGATTTACCTGAGCGAGTACGCCTCCAACGCGCTGCGCAGCTTTGCCAAGCCACTGCTAGAAATCCTCGCGGGCATCCCGACCATCGTTTACGGTCTATTCGCTTTGACCACCTTTGGTCCGCTTTTGCTGGGGCTTTTCGGAAAAGGTGGTGCTTTAGGTGTCGAGTGGATGGCCGATGGCCGGTCTGTCATCACCGCAGGCATCGTTATGGGCATCATGTTGATCCCATTCGTCAGCTCTTTGTCCGATGACATCATCAACGCGGTCCCGCAAGCTATGCGCGACGGCTCTTACGGCCTGGGTGCCACGCAGTCAGAGACTGTAAAGCAAGTGATCCTGCCAGCAGCGCTACCGGGCATCGTTGGCGCGGTGTTGCTGGCGGCCTCGCGCGCCATTGGCGAGACGATGATTGTTGTGATGGGGGCAGGGGCCACGGCGGCGATTTTCTATGAAAGTCCTGACCGCTACCTGAACCCGTTTGAGATCATGACCACCATTACAACAAGGGTTGTGGCCCAGTTGACAGGCGACGGCGCCTTTAACTCGGCTGAGACGCTGGTGGCCTTTGCCCTTGGGCTCACACTCTTCTGTCTCACTTTGTTGTTGAACGTCTACGCGCT
>CAWUIP010000283.1:0-2577 GCA_963922415.1 uncultured Aliishimia sp.
GCAGGCTCGGAAGAGTTCGACCATGAGGCGGGCAAAAAACGGTTTGAGCCGGTGGTCTACCACCTCAAAGAATGGGTGCAGGGCAACGCGAAGGTCGAACGCTCGCAGCAGGACGACAAGGGCGGCACGATGCGGCTTGGGGCCTATGACGCAGTGCTGGAAGGCGGCTCGCGGGTGGCGGATGTCTATGGCACGCAAGCCATCGATGAACGCCACCGCCACCGCTATGAGGTGGACATCAAGTACCGAAAACAACTGGAAAAAGCGGGCCTGCGCTTTTCCGGGATGTCACCAGATGGCCGCCTGCCCGAGATCGTGGAATGGCCCGATCACCCCTGGTTCATCGGCGTGCAATTCCACCCCGAGCTAAAATCCAAACCCTTCGCGCCCCACCCCCTCTTCCGCGACTTCATCCGCGCCGCCAAAGAAAACTCCCGTCTGGTGTAGCCTGCGATGACCAACCCCTTGGCCGTTTTCACCACAGTGAACACCCGGGACGCGGCAGAGGACCTTGCCCATAAGGCGGTAGCGGCGCGCTTGGCGGCTTGTGTGCATATCGAAGAGATCGCCTCTGTGTTCCGCTGGAACGGCGCTGTGCAATCCGAGCCCGAGTTTCGGCTCCTCTTCAAAACCAGCGCACAGGGCTATGACAGACTGCGGCTTTTGATCCTGGACGCGCATCCCTATGACGAACCCGCCCTGTGGTCGGTTGAGATGGGGCGTGGATCTTCCAGCTTTTATCGCTGGATCGAAACCGAAACGATCCCCCGGATGCCCAGCGACGAACGATAGCGTCTGGCAACAGGTGTCAGTCAGAGAAATCGAGCACCCAGGTTTGTTCCGTCAGGTCGCGGCCAAAGCTGTGGACCGGTTCGGAGCGGGTGCAGGCCCACCCGGCCCGCTCGTATAAGCGGCAGGCCGCTTTGTGCTCGGCATGGGTCCACAGGGTCATGCCTTGGTATCCCTTGGCGCGGGCAAACGTGGTGCAGGCGTCCAGCAGGACGCGGCCCAGCCCTTGCCCACGCGCTGCGGGCAGCAGCAGAAAGAGCCGCAGTTTTGCGTGTGTGTCCGAATGGCGCACGCAGAAGATCGACCCGACCGGCGCATCGCCGATCTGCGCGATCCACCCGGCCTCGCAACTGGGATCGTGGCTGCGGGCAAACGCCTCAAGGATGGACCGCACCAGCGGGCCGAACGTGTCGTCAAACCCTTCTTCGGCGGCGTAGAGGGTCTGGTGCGCCTCGGTCAGCCACGCGATGTCTGCGGGGTCAAAGGCGCGCAAGCTAGGGGATGTCATGGCCCGCATCCTGACGGCTCTTTGCAAGCCCGTCCAGAGCGTGTAGACACCCTGCGCGAATGGTCGGAGCCGCCCTCATGAGCATCAACACAGAACGCGATATCGAAGCCAATCTGCAGATTGGGCCCACGGATAAGGGCATGGTGCGGCTTTAT
This sequence comes from uncultured Aliishimia sp., assembly GCA_963922415.1. Lineage (GTDB taxonomy): Bacteria > Pseudomonadota > Alphaproteobacteria > Rhodobacterales > Rhodobacteraceae > Aliishimia. The sequence goes on from CAWUIP010000283.1 coordinate 1,453, forward strand.
ATTGAGGCACAGGGCGTTGAAATCCCAATGGATTTTGACCCAGAGGAAGCCGAAGAGATCGCACAGGAGATCCTGGCGGCCGCCAAGTCGGCTGCCCGCGCGCGGCGCTAACCGCCCTTTTCGCGGTCCACCAGCATCACGGCCAGGATATCGGCCATGTTCTTGGCCTCGCGTCCCGGTGTGACGCCGCCCACACCGACCTGACGGCCCAAGCGCCACCACAGCCCCGGGTACCAGACGCGGGGGCGTGACTTATCGCGCAGGCGGATCAAGAACCCGTTGGAGGGTTTGAAGGCAAACATGCCCCGGTCGATCTTTTCGATCTCGTCCACTGTGGCCAGCACCGCACCAGAACTGTCGCGCAACTCCGCACGTGTCAGTTCAATCACCCGCGCAGTGGCGTTGCGCATCGCCTCTGAGAGCCAAATCGTGACGCCTGCAAAGGCTAACAGAAACAGCCGCCAGCCAAAGGCCGGGTTTTCGACAAGCGCGACATAGGCAACCATCCCGGCCAGCCCGTAAAGCGCCACAATGGCCAACCAGCGCCGCCCCGGCGAGGCGGAAATTGTTGCCAAAACGTCGTCGTGGTCCTGCGTCATGGGCCGCACCTACTACCACGGCAGGGTTTGAGCAAGGCGCCGCAGCGTTGTCTATTCCACGAGTGGGACATGCCGTGTCCTGACACAGCTGCTTGCGTTACGCGGCCACTTTGGCAAATGCTCTGGGAACACGTGTCAGGCGGGCCCGCATCGCAATGGAGCCCGCAGAGGAGATCGCGCCATGCCCGTCCATTACATTTATTTGATCCTCGCTGTTGTATCCGAGACGATCGGCACCTCTGCGCTCCAGGCCAGCCAGCAGTTCACAAAACTGGTCCCGTCCGTTTTGACCGTCGTCGGCTATGCGGTCTCGTTCTACTTCTTGTCACTGACGTTGCGGTTCATGCCGGTGGGCATCGTTTATGCGATCTGGTCTGGGCTGGGCATCGTCTTGATTGCCATCATTGGCAGGTTGGTGTTTCAGCAGCGCTTGGACTGGCCTGCGGTCTTGGGCATGGCCTTCATCATTTTGGGCATCGTCATCATCCAACTCTTTTCAAAGTCGGCGCATAGCTGACGCGGTATA
>CAWUIP010000284.1:0-2540 GCA_963922415.1 uncultured Aliishimia sp.
GGCGTACAGGGCACCATCGACTTTTGGCCCGTCCCCAAGAGCCCCACGTTCGAGATGTGAAAGCCATCCACGTCCTTTTCAGGCGCAATAGAGTTGATCACCAGATCACTGTTCAAGTGATCCGGCAGGGGCAGCTGCACCAAGATGCCATGCACTGACGGGTCAGCATTGAGTTGGGCGACCAGCGCCAGCAAATCGGCCTCGGAGGTCGACGCGTCGAGCTTATGCTCGAACGAGGCCATGCCGACCTCGACCGTCTGCTTGCCCTTAGAGCGCACATAGACCTGGCTCGCGGGATCTTCGCCGACCAGCACAACCGCAAGTCCAGGCGTGATCCCGTGATCTTCCTTCAGCCGCGTCACATGCTCTGCCACCTGCCCGCGCACGTTTGCGGCAAAGGCCTTTCCGTCAATGATCGTGGCTGCCATCTTCGTCCTCGTTAGTTTCGTTTGAATTCAACCATATGGGCCCAGTCGCGCCCATTGGTCAGCACCAGCGTGTCAAACTGCAAAAGCTGCAGAAAATCGTAGAAGGTCGCGACATATTGCAGACCCTCGATCTGGAAAAACCCGCCGCGCCGCACGTTGACAGTGAGTTGCGCCATCACAGCCCGCGCGCGATAAAGGGTCTCGAACATGTTGTCATCAAGCCCCGTGATGATCAGATGCTTGGCATCCGAACCTTTCGCGAACACAGCGTAGGCGGGTTGCGCGGGGCTTTGCATTTGCGCTGCTGTCAGTGAATTGATGAATTCAATCCGCACCGCTTTGGCTGCTGGCGGGCCCTGCCGCACAACGCGCTCAAAAACTTCGGTCGTTGTCACTTTGGGATAGTAATAGCCTTCGCGGCCGTCTTGCGCCCAAGCAGGCAATGCCAGACAGATGGTCAGCAGGGCAGCGGCGATACGGGACAGTTGGGTCGTCATGTCGGTCTCCTCTCCGGTATCACTCTAGGCTGCAGGTTGGGACCCGCACAGACAAGTCACTTCTGATCGCTGCTCTGTGCGGGATGTGACAGAACCGGCCCAAACCGGGCCGGTTTGTCCGTTCAGGGCGCTTAGAACAGACCTTCAATCTGGCCGTCTGCGTTCAGCATGATGCTCTCTGCGGCAGGGACGCGCGGCAGGCCTGGCATGGTCATGATCTCACCGCAGACAACCACGACAAAGCCCGCACCCGCACTCAGCCGAACTTCCCGCACGGGCACTGAATGCCCCGTGGGCGCACCGCGCAGGTTGGGATCGGTCGAGAACGAGTACTGTGTTTTGGCCATACACACCGGCAGGTGGCCGTAGCCTTGATCTTCCCAAAGCTTCAGTTGATCGCGGATTTTCTTGTCGGCCAGCACCTCGTCGGCGCGGTAAATCCGCTTGGCGACCGTTTCGATCTTTTCAAAGAGGCTCATCTCGTCAGGATAGATCGGCGCGAATTGGGCCTCGCCCTTTTCAGCGATCTCTGCCACGCGGGTCGCCAGATCTGCCGAACCTTCCGATCCAAGCTCCCAGTGACGCGACAGGATCGCCTCAGCGCCTTGGTCGGCCACGAAGTCTTTGACGGCCTGAATCTCGGCGTCGGTGTCTGTGACAAAGTGGTTGATGGCAACCACGACAGGAACGCCGAAGCTTTTGATATTCTCGATATGGCGGCCCAAGTTGGCGCAGCCGGATTTGACCGCATCCACATTTTCGGCGCCGAGGTCGGCCTTGGCAACGCCGCCGTTCATCTTCATCGCGCGCACTGTAGCCACCAGCACAACGCAATCGGGCGCAAGGCCTGCTTTGCGGCACTTGATGTCCATGAACTTTTCGGCACCCAGGTCCGCCCCAAAGCCCGCTTCGGTGACCACAAAATCCGCAAGCTTCAGCGCCGTTGTGGTGGCGATGACCGAGTTGCAGCCATGGGCGATGTTGGCGAAGGGCCCGCCGTGGACGAAGGCGGGGTTGTTTTCAAGCGTCTGCACCAGGTTCGGCTGCATTGCGTCTTTGAGCAGGACGGTCATCGCGCCGTCGGCCTTGATGTCGCGGCAGAAGACCGGAGATTTGTCGCGGCGGTAGGCCACGATCATATCGCCCAGGCGCTTTTGCAGGTCGGCGAGATCCTTCGCAAGGCAGAGGATGGCCATGACCTCGGAGGCCACGGTGATGTCAAAGCCGTCTTCGCGCGGGAAGCCATTGGACACACCACCCAAAGACGAGGTGATCTGGCGCAGTGAGCGGTCATTCATATCGACAACCCGGCGCCACTGAACGCGGCGAATGTCGATGCCTTGTTCGTTGCCCCAATAAATGTGGTTGTCGATCATCGCGCTGAGGAGCGAATGCGCCGACGTGATCGCGTGAAAGTCGCCTGTAAAGTGGAGGTTCATATCCTCCATCGGCACAACTTGCGCCATGCCACCGCCAGCCGCGCCGCCCTTCATCCCGAAGTTGGGGCCAAGCGAGGCCTCGCGGATGCAGACACAGGCTTTTTTGCCAATGTGGTTGAGACCATCGCCGAGGCCGACAGTTGTGGTTGTTTTGCCTTCACCCGCAGGGGTTGGGT
>CAWUIP010000285.1:0-2515 GCA_963922415.1 uncultured Aliishimia sp.
TCTTGCACCGCGCCTGGTGCGCACCCTAGTGCGGCGGCGTAAGTTCGGCGAAATCATCAAAGCTTTGCACAGCGGTAAACGCGTCGGGCGTTTTCTTGCGATAGCCGCCCGTGAACAGCGCAAAAGGGCAGCCAAGGTTCAGGGCCGTGGCCTCATCTGTTTCGCTATCCCCAACGAAAAGACCCTCATCCGGCGTCACGCCCAACTCGTGAAAACACAAACGCAGCGGCGCCGGGTCGGGCTTGGACACGGGGAGCCGATCCCCGCCCACCACCGATGAAAACCTGTCCGTCAATCCAAATCGGTCCAGCAAAGCACGTGTTTGCACCTGCGGTCTGTTCGTACAAACACCCAAATGCAGCCCGCGCGCGGCCAGGTCCGCCAGACAGTCTTGCACCCCGGGAAACAGGTGCTGATGCGCTGTTGAAGCCGCCTTATAAATCTCTAGGACGCGATCGACGGCGTCTTGATGGTCGGTGTGATTGCCCGCTCCGGCGGCCTGCAACGCCCGCGCGACCAAGGTCGGAACACCGTTCCCAATGAAAGACACCACCATGTCATAGGGCAGCGGGTCCAGGCCGAAGCTGGTCAGCATCTGGTTCACATCATGATGAATTTGCGGAGCGCTGTGGATCAGCGTCCCGTCTAGGTCAAAAACCACTGCGCGCATCTGTCCGGTTCTCCCGTCCCCCACAGTTCACCCTACACCACGCGGATCCACCGGGTGCCGCGCACGGCCCGAAACGGCGCGATTTTATCCGCACACTCATATGGCGTCACATGTCTGTCACCAGTCGCTTCCATAGGATCCATGACAGGATCCCAGCAACGAAAAGAAACATGGCCCCCACGCTCCACGCCACAGAGGTCGTGTAAATCTCGGCAATGGCACCGGCAAAGACCAAACCCAACGCGGCCCCCAATTGTTGAATGAGCGATCTCAATGACAGCATGGTCGACCGCTGACGGTCTTCGACGCAACGATGCAGGATACTGCTGGCGGGCGTTTCACTGACGCCCAGAAGCACAGAATACAGCACAAAAACAGTCAAAAAGCCCAAGAGGGTCCCTTGCAAGGCCAAGGCGATCTGAACACCTGCCAGGCCAGCGAACGTCGCCGCTAGTGTCACGGCGTGCTGTCGCTTAAAAATCCGGCTGATGTACGGAGACAGAAATGCGCCCAACGCGATTGCAAAGAAATATGTCGCGGTCAGAGCGCCGATAACCGTCGTCGCATAGCCTTCCACCAACAGGGGCTTGGCGTAAGTCGGCCAGATCACCTCCACCGGGTTGGTTGCCATCAAGAAGAACGCCAGAGCAGCCAGTAGGAGCGAAAGTACCGGATGCGTCAGGGCCAATCGGCCCGCATCTTTGATCACAGATGGAACGCTTACAAACCCCTGGCCAAGGGCCCCAAAACGTATCGGGCGTGGTGTCTCGTCAATGGCCAGCATCGTGAACCCGAACACGCCCAGCATGACAGCAAAACTTGCCGCGTAAGAGACATCATAGATGCTGGAACCGACGTGGTCGGCGACCCCGCCAAACACATCTGGCAAAAGACCTCCCAAAACCGCGCCAACGGCCAGTCCAGTTGCATTGGCCCATTGCGCCCTGGCCAAGGCGGGCTGCACATCCACATTAGGTGCCTCTGCCTTGAATCTTTCGACAAACCAGGCATCCAAAGTACCGGACCGAAGTGCTCTACCAAAACCGATCAATGCAAAAGAAACGGCAAGCACAGTGAAGTCGCTTGTGGCGAGAAAAAGCGCAAGCGACGCCAAACTGGCGACGACCGCCGCCAGAAAGACCGGCTTGCGCCCTATGGTGTCTGCCAAGCCACCGAACGGCAGCTCCAGCACCAGCGTTGTCAGCGAATAGACCCCAAAAAGAAGCGAAATTTGAAGCAGATCCATGCCACGGTCAGTGAGCGCAAGGGCAACGACCGAAACCGTTAAACCCATCGCAAATCGGTCAAGAAACTGATGTATCTGGAATACCCGAACGTGACCCCTGGCAGACGCGGGCAGCGCAACGAAAGAAAACTCAGGATCGGTGGCCATGTTTGCAACATCGACGCTGCTGCCACGCCGTACAATAGCTTTGGTGCGCCGGACCTGCCCACGCAGAAAACAAACAAGACGAAAGACTTGCTTTATGCGCACCCAAAAGAGGTCTTACGAGGCCCAGCATGAAACCTGCGCTCATCCATATCAATGGCCACCCAGGCGTAGGAAATCGCACCATTGAGCGTCTGGTCGCGGCGGAGATTGGCGCGAAACCCGCCGATGTTTCGGGGACAGCTGCGGATAGGGGCCAAATCCTGCGCTGACGAAATTTGGGGGCTTCTGTCCCACTTGAACTTGCAGAACAACTCACCCCACAAGCCTTTGATCTGCCTCACAGCGTTTTGGCCAAGACAGACAATTGTTCAACTGGGACAACGGAGGTCAGCAGTGTGGACTAAGCAGACAATGGACAGATGCAGACCGGCTTTTGCGGTTTTTCAAACCAC
>CAWUIP010000286.1:0-2513 GCA_963922415.1 uncultured Aliishimia sp.
CGGTCGGGCTTTGCCAGGCACGCCCGCGCCGTCCCCGCGCGTCTGTTTGCCGCCGTGCCAGGATCCAGGTGGGTCCCGCCAGCGACGGCGCACGCGCCGCAGCCTCGGTCATCGTACTGGGAACGTCCTCTAGAACGAGGCGGTCATAGCCCGCAGGCCAGTCCGACGCGTTAGTTGACAAGTGCAGTGGCCGCCGCGGCAGCCGCGCCTTCGACCCCGAACAGGTTGATCACGCCGAAGATCATGATCGCGGCAGAAGCCATCAGAAAGCCCCAGAGCACGGGTGAATTGCCCATCTCAAGGCTCTCTTGCCCCTCTTCGCCGAAATACATGAAGTAGACGATCCGCAGATAGTAATAGGCCCCGATTGCGGACGCGATAGCCGAAGCGACGACGAGCCAGACCAGTCCGGCCTCGATCCCCGCCATCCAGACACCGAACTTGGCAAAAAAGCCCAGCATGGGCGGCACACCGGCAAGCGAGAAGAGCAGGATCAGCATCGCCAGCGCCTTCGCCCCGTCCCGGCGCGCAAAGCCGTTCAGCGACGCGATATCGGTGACCGGTTGGCCGTCTTTTTCCATCATCAGGATGAAGGCAAAGGTACCGACGTTCATCGTCACATAAATCGCCATATAGATCAGCATCGCTTGCACGCCCGCCTCGTTCCCTGCGGCCAAGCCGATCAGGGCATAGCCCATGTGGGCAATCGAGGAAAACGCCATCAGGCGTTTGATATTGGTCTGGCCAATCGCCGCGATGGCCCCCAGGAACATGGACGCAACGGACAACAGGGCCACGACCTGTTGCCAATCCGCAGTTGCCCCGCCAAAGGCGTCGTGCATCACGCGGGCAAAGAGCGCCATCGCCGCCACTTTGGGCGCGGTCGCGAAGAAGGCGGTGACCGGCGTGGGCGAGCCCTCGTAGACATCCGGCGTCCACATGTGGAACGGCACCGCGCTGACCTTAAAGCCGAAGCCTGCGATCAGGAAGACAAGACCAAAGAGCAGCCCCAGCGAGACCTCGCCATGGATGGCCGTTTGAATGATGCCGGAAAAAAGGGTCGTGCCCGCATAGCCGTAAACCAAGGATGCACCATACAGGAGCAGGCCCGAGCTGAGCGCGCCCAGGACGAAGTATTTAAGGCCCGCCTCGGTCGACTTCACAGAGTCGCGGCGCAATGAGGCGACGACGTAAAGCGCCAGCGACTGGAGTTCGAGGCCCATGTAAAGCGCCATCAGGTCGCCGGCAGAGACCATGACCATCATGCCCACCGCCGCGAGTGCCACGAGCATCGGGTATTCAAAGCGCAAAAGCCCCTTGGCGGTCATGTAATTTTCGCTCATCAGCAGCACAGCGGCGGCAGAGACCAGGATCACCACTTTGGAAAAGCGCGCGAAGGCGTCGTCGACGATCATGCCGTTAAAGGCGACCGAAGTGCCCGCGCCCGTGACGCCGATCCAGACCGCAAGCGCCAGAAAGACGGCCGTTGTGATCCACAACAGCAGCGAGGCGACCGCGTCTTTGCCGGTGTAGACCGCGCCGACAAGCGCGAACATGGCAAAGCAGGCCAGGACAATCTCTGGCAAGATGACGACGAGATCAGCACCCATGGCCGGAACCCCTTAGTTGTTTTCGGCCACCATGGTCGCAGCCTCTGCTGCGGCCAGGGCCGTGTCGTAGTTTGAAACAAGCGCTTCGACCGAGGGGCCGATGATATCAAGGGCCAGCGCCGGATAGACCCCCAGAAGGAGCGTCATGGCGACGAGCGGCGCAAAGATCCAGCGTTCGCGCGGTGTCAGATCGCTGATCGTCTTGAGGCTTTCTTTGATCAGATCCCCCATAACGACCCGGCGATAGAGCCACAGCGCATAGGCCGCCGACAGGATCACGCCTGTGGTGGCCACGGCTGCGACCCAGGTGTTGACCTGGAAGACCGCCATCAGTGTCAGGAATTCACCCACGAAGCCTGATGTACCCGGCAGGCCCACATTGGCCATCGTGAAGAGCATGAAGATCAACGCGTAGGCAGGCATCCGGTTCACCAGACCGCCGTAAGCATCAATCTCGCGCGTGTGCATCCGGTCATAGATGACGCCCACACAGAGAAAGAGCGCACCCGAGATGAACCCGTGGCTGAGCATTTGGAAGATCGCGCCGTCGACACCCTGCTGGTTCGCAGCGAAAATGCCCATTGTCACAAAACCCATATGCGCGACCGAGGAATAGGCAATCAGCTTTTTCATATCGTCCTGCACCAGCGCCACGAGTGAGGTGTAGACAATTGCAATCGCCGACATCCACAGAACAAGCGGCGTCATCACTTCGGACCCGACGGGAAACATCGGCAGGCAGAAGCGAATGAAGCCGTAGCCGCCCAGCTTCAAAAGGATCGCAGCCAGCACAACCGATCCGGCCGTCGGCGCCTGCACGTGCGCATCGGGCAGCCAGGTGTGAACCGGCCACATCGGCATTTTGACGGCAAAGCTTGCGAAAAAGGCGATGAACATCAGCGT
>CAWUIP010000287.1:0-2499 GCA_963922415.1 uncultured Aliishimia sp.
ATCACGCGGTATTACGACTCGCTTTTGGAGAAGGTCACCGCCTGGGCGCCCACGCCCGAGATGGCGATTGCGCGAATGGACCGGGCGTTGCGAGAGTTCCGTATCCGGGGTGTTTCGACCAACATCGCCTTTGTGGAAAACCTGCTCAAGCACGAGACGTTCCTGTCGAACGAGTACCACACCAAGTTCATCGACACGACGCCCGACCTCTTCCAGTTCAAGCGGCGCCGCGACCGGGGCACCAAGGTGCTGACCTATATCGCCGACATCACGGTGAACGGGCACCCCGAGGTCGAAGGCCGCCCGCGCCCGCGCGCCGACCTCAAAGACCCGCGTCCGCCAGTCAGCCGGGCAGAGCCGTTGATGGGCACGCGCAATCTACTAGAGCAAAAAGGCCCCGGAGCCGTCGCGGAGTGGATGAAGGCGCAGCGGCAACTTCTGATTACCGACACGACGATGCGTGATGGGCATCAGTCGCTTCTAGCCACCCGGATGCGCTCGTTGGACATGATCAAAGTGGCCCCCGCCTACGCCGCGAACTTGCCACAGCTCTTCTCGGTCGAATGCTGGGGCGGCGCGACGTTCGATGTCGCGTATCGCTTCTTGCAAGAGTGCCCTTGGCAGCGCTTGCGGGATCTGCGCGCGCGGATGCCGAACCTGATGACGCAGATGCTCTTGCGCGCCTCCAACGGTGTTGGCTACACCAATTACCCCGACAATGTCGTCCAAGAGTTCGTGCGTGTCGCGGCCACCACCGGCGTCGATGTGTTCCGCGTCTTCGACAGCCTCAACTGGGTCGAAAACATGCGCGTCGCGATGGATGCGGTGATTGCACAAGACAAGGTCTGCGAAGGCACAATCTGCTACACCGGCGACATCCTTGATGCGGATCGCGCGAAGTATGATATCGCCTATTATGTCAATATGGCCAAAGAGTTAGAGGCCGCCGGCGCACATGTTCTGGGCCTTAAGGATATGGCGGGGCTTTTGAAGCCAACTGCCGCGCGGCAGTTGATCCGGGCCTTGAAACAAGAAGTTGGTCTGCCGATCCACTTCCACACCCATGACACAGCCGGCGTTGCGATTGCGACGATCCTAGCAGCGGCAGAAGCCGGCGTAGATGCCGTGGATTGCGCGATGGATGCGCTTTCGGGCAACACAAGCCAAGCCACGCTCGGCTCTGTCGTGGAGGCGCTGCAAAACACCGACCGCGACACCGGCCTGGACATCGGCGCGGTGCGCGAAATCTCGGATTACTGGGACGCCGTACGCGCGCATTATGCGGCCTTCGAGTCGGGCATGCAGGCCCCCTCTTCCGAAGTTTACCTGCACGAGATGCCGGGCGGTCAGTTCACCAATCTCAAAGCGCAGGCGCGCTCCTTGGGCCTCGAAGACCGCTGGCACGAGGTTGCGCAGACCTATGCGGATGTGAACCAGATGTTTGGCGACATCGTGAAGGTCACGCCCTCCTCGAAAGTGGTCGGCGATATGGCATTGATGATGGTCAGCCAAGGCCTCAGCCGCGCGGATGTGGAAGACCCCGACAAGGAGGTCGCCTTCCCCGACAGTGTCGTTGACATGATGCGCGGCAACCTCGGCCAGCCGCCTGGCGGTTTTCCCGAAGCGCTCGTTTCCAAAGTGCTGAAAGGTGAGACCCCGACGCTGGAACGCCCCGGCAAACACTTGCCGCCCGTGGACCTGGAAGACGTCCGCACTGATGTTATTCAGCAGCTGGAAGGCAAAGCAATCGATGACGAGGACCTGTCAGGGTATCTGATGTACCCTAAAGTCTTCCTCGACTATATGGGCCGTCACCGGACCTATGGACCCGTGCGCACCCTGCCGACGAAGACCTTTTTCTACGGTATGGAGCCTGGGGAGGAGATCACAGCCGAGATCGATCCCGGCAAGACGCTGGAAATCCGCATGCAGGCAATCGGCGAGACCGACGATAAGGGGGAGGCGCGTGTGTTCTTTGAACTGAACGGTGCGCCGCGCACGATCCGCGTGCCCAACCGCTCTGTCCAGGCCAAGACCCAAGCCCGCCCAAAGGCCGAACTCGGAAATCCGGCCCATGTGGCGGCACCCATGCCGGGCGTCGTGGCAGCGGTGAGCGTGCAGCCGGGTCAAAAAGTGTCCGAAGGTGATCCGCTCCTGACGATCGAGGCGATGAAGATGGAAACGGGCATCTATGCCGAGCGTGACGCGGTGGTCAAAGCGGTGCACGTCCAACCCGCCAGCCAGATCGACGCCAAGGATTTGCTGGTGGAGTTGGAGTAAGTCTAACCAAGATAGGTTCAGCGTCAGGCCGCGGTTTGACGCTACGGTTTCGGATCAGCTTGTTTTACGATGGCCACGGTAGCTCATAGCTCGGCCTGATCGCAAGCGTTGCCAAAGCGTCAGACCGGTGGGGCGGCCTGACGCTGGACCGGCGGCGCTACGCGCCTCGATCCGGTCCGGGCGCACAAAACGTGCATCGCTCACAAACTGCGGCTGAAA
>CAWUIP010000288.1:0-2492 GCA_963922415.1 uncultured Aliishimia sp.
GAAGACGGTGCCTGCATCAAGGTTGTCGTTGCACTGGCCCAATGAAGCGCGGTTTGAGGAGGAACCACTCAACACTTAGTTGTAGCTGCGGGCAATCCTCTTACGGATGCAGTTTAGCGGGTTAAACGTATTACGTCGCCCCAAGCTTCAAGCGCCTTGGAGACGCGAAACGCATTGTGGCGTTTCGCGCTAAATTATGAATCGCCAATACACCTCCGCGCTGTCGGCGCGCTCGTGACATTGGCGACACAAGGTTCAGGTGAAACCCGAAACGTTTCAGCCGACCAGCTCGAGGCCCGAAAAGAAGTAGGCAATCTCTTCCGCCGCTGTTTCAGGCGCGTCCGATCCGTGAACGGAGTTTTCGCCAACGCTTTCGGCAAATTCGGCGCGGATTGTGCCGGGGGCTGCGTCGGCTGGGTTCGTGGCGCCCATCACTTCGCGGTTCTTCGCAATGGCACCTTCGCCTTCAAGGACTTGAACCACCACTGGCTCGGACGCCATGAACTCGCACAACTCGTCATAGAACGGGCGCTCTGCGTGCACGGCGTAGAACACGCCTGCTTGGGCCTTGCTGAGCTGGATGCGCTTTTGGGCCACGATCCGAAGGCCCGCGTCTTCGAACTTGGCGTTGATCTTGCCAGTAAGGTTCCGCTTGGTCGCGTCGGGTTTGATGATGCTCAGCGTGCGTTCCTGGGCCATCTTTAGTCTCCTGAAAGGGTCAAATTTGCGCCCCCCTAGCATGCCGATTTGCTGGTGAAAACCCGCCCCGTTGACCTCTTTGCCCCCTTCGCCCACAAGGCGCGCATGTTGCGATTGAATGACCTCCGCTATGCGATTGATGGCAAGCCGCTCTTCGAGGGCGCGAGCGCGGTCATTCCGGCCGGTCACAAGGTGGGTGTGGTCGGGCGCAATGGCACGGGCAAGACCACGCTCTTTCGATTGATCCGGGGCGAATTGGCGCTGGAATCTGGCGACATTAGCCTGCCCAATGCCGCACGCATCGGCGGTGTAAGCCAAGAGGTTCCCTCGTCTCAGACATCCCTGTTGGACACCGTTCTGGCCGCTGATGAAGAACGTGCCGCACTACTCGCCGATACATCGACAGATCCCGACCGCATTGCCGAGATCCAAACACGGCTCACCGATATCGACGCTTGGTCCGCCCCGGCCCGTGCGGCGACGATCCTCAAGGGCTTGGGCTTTGACGAGGCGGAACAGCACAAACCCTGTGCCGATTTCTCGGGCGGGTGGCGGATGCGGGTCGCTCTGGCGGCGGTTCTTTTCTCCGAACCGGATCTTTTGCTCCTTGATGAGCCGACGAACTACCTCGACCTTGAAGGCGCGCTTTGGCTTGAGACTTATTTGGCGCGATATCCGCACACGGTGCTGATCGTCAGCCACGACCGCGGCCTTTTGAACCGGGCGGTTGGGGCGATCTTGCATCTGGAAGACCGCAAACTGACCTTCTACCAAGGCCCTTACGACCAATTTGCGCGGCAACGCCAAGAAAAGCTGGCCCTCGCGGCTGCCATGTCGAAAAAGCAAGAGGCGCGGCGCGCGCATTTGCAGTCATATGTGGACCGTTTCCGCTATAAGGCCGATAAGGCCCGCCAGGCGCAGTCCCGGATCAAGGCGCTCGCAAAGATGGAACCGATTGCGACGCCGCAAGAGGCCGCCTTGCGCCGGTTTGAGTTTCCCAAGCCCGAAGAGCTGTCGCCGCCCATCATTGCCGTCGAAGGCGGAATCACCGGATATGGCGAGATCGAAATCTTGCGGCGCATGAATCTGCGCATCGACCAAGACGACCGGATCGCGCTTTTGGGCAAGAACGGCCAGGGCAAGTCCACGCTCGCCAAGATGCTGTCGGACCGCCTGCCCGTTCTGGCGGGCAAGATGGTGAAGTCGTCGAAGCTGCGAATTGGCTATTTCGCACAGCATCAGGTGGATGAACTCTTCATCGATGAAACGCCGCTGGACCATGTGCGCCGCCTGCGCCCCGGTGAAACGCCCGCCAAATTGCGCGCGCGGCTGTCGGGCTTTGGCCTGACGGCTGATCAAGCGGATGTGGTGGTCGGCAAGCTCTCGGGCGGACAAAAGGCGCGGCTGTCGCTTTTGATCGCCACCATCGATGCGCCGCATATGCTGATCCTTGATGAGCCGACCAACCACCTGGATATCGAAAGCCGCGAGGCCCTGGTCGAAGCGTTGACCGCCTATTCCGGCGCGGTGATCCTGGTCAGCCACGATATGCACCTGCTGGAACTGGTGGCGGACCGGCTCTGGCTAGTGAATGCAGGCACCGTGACGCCCTATGCCGACGATTTGGAGGCCTATCGGGCGCATCTTCTGGCCACGTCCGCCAAGGCCGAGAAATCCGCTGCCCCTAAGCCCAAAAAGCCTTCGCGCGACGCTGTGATGGCGCTGCGCGCGGATCTGCGCAAATGCGAAGCCCGGGTGGAGAAACTGGAAGACATGCGCGAAAAGCTCGCCGC
>CAWUIP010000289.1:0-2481 GCA_963922415.1 uncultured Aliishimia sp.
GCAAAGGGCCGCCCGGTTTGAATCCAACGGACCTTAGACGCTAGAGCGCTACCGCCTTACCCGCAGCACCCGTTGCGGTGGCGGTATCGGCGAATGGATCGACCTGCGGCGCGTCATCGACGCGGTCGTCGCGGACTTCCTCCGCCGCGACAGTGTCAAAATGCGGGGCAAATCGACTTTGCATCAGCACCGACCAGATGTCGCCCGATACACGGACCGGTTGGCCCTTTGGAAAGTGATGTGCCAGATCGAACTCAAAGCCGTCCGGAGCTTGGGCAAGCGTGCCTTTGTAGGCCAACACGCGACCTCCCGCCGCCTGCCTCTCTGCCTTGAAAAGCCGCACTGTGACACTGGCAAACCGAATGTCGCCGGTTTTTTCCGCCAGGTCCGGATTGTCGATGGTCAATGGGCGATGTGTCACGACACGCGGGTCGGCAAAGCCAGCCGCCTTCGCGATGGCCAGAAAGTCAGTCCAGCACAGCGCGCCTGACAAACACTCTCCATACAGCACCTCATCCTCTGCCAACTCCTGTGGGATGCGCCGGTCGGCATAGACGTCCGAAAAATACATCTCGCCGCCGGGTTTGAGAAGGTCAAAGACCCCACGCAGCACAGCCGCCTTGTCTTGCGCCAGGTTGATCACGCAGTTCGACACGACCGCATCAAAGGACGCAGGTGGCAGACCGATTTGATCGAGCGCCTCGATATAGCCTGTGCGGAAGTCGGTGTTCACGACCCCATGGCCAAAGGCCTCTGCGTGAAAGGTCTGGTGCGCACGTGCGACGGCCAATTGCTCTTCGGTCATGTCGACGCCCACAACGTGGCCAAACGCGCCGACCATCGCGCTGAGCGCATAGACGTCCCGCCCAGCGCCGCAGCCCAGGTCCAAGACCCGCGCGCCGTCCAAGGCTTCGGGTGCGATCAGACCGCACCCGTAGTAGCGGCTCAGCACATCATCGTGCAGCTGTGACAGGATCGTCTTGAGCCAGTCGGGCGTGTTCGCCACGGTGCAGCACGCGTCCGTCTGCAGATCGCTCGAAGATTGGAGAACCTTACCGTAATAATCTTGGACGGCGACATGCTTCATGGGGTGACCCTTTGTCGGAAAAAACGCTGTGATCCTGACTGGTAGAGCGTGCCTGCCCCGGCGCGCAATCACCCACCGCGGCGTTTCACTGGGACGTGACTGCCATGTGATCCGGCGTGACCCCTGGTTCAGTTTAGAATCATTCCAAAACACTTGACTTCTCACCGCGCGCCGCGCATATCTCGTGCAACGCTTGCGAAAGGCCGCGATATGTTCATCCAAACTGAATCGACCCCAAATCCCGCCACGTTGAAGTTCCTGCCCGGTCAGACCGTGCTTGAGGCCGGAACAGCCGACTTCCCGACCGCTGACAGCGCCGGGATCTCTCCGCTTGCGTCGCGAATTTTTGCTGTCGATGGCGTCACCGGCGTCTTCTTTGGGACAGACTTTGTGACCATCACCAAGGCCGATGCCCTGGCTTGGGATCACCTCAAGCCTGCGCTTTTGGGCGCGATCATGGAGCATTACCAGTCTGGTCAGCCCGTGATGGCGGCGGATGCGGTTCCGGCCTCGGGTCATGCCGAGCATACGGGCGAAGACGGGGTCGTTGTGGGCCAGATTAAAGAGCTTCTCGACAGCCGCGTACGCCCGGCTGTGGCGCAAGACGGTGGCGATATCACGTTTCACGGCTTTGATCGGGGCGTTGTTTACCTACACATGCAGGGAGCCTGCGCAGGCTGCCCGTCTTCGACACTGACTCTGAAAATGGGCATCGAGAACCTGCTGCGCCATTACATCCCAGAAGTCACCGAAGTGCGCCCTGTCGCGGTCTGACACGGTGACGTTTCACGGTCGGTGCTATTGCGGCGCGATCCAGCTGTCCGTGGGGCCAGTCGAAACTGTGGCCCGATGCCATTGCAGCGATTGTCGGCGGTGGACCGGGGCGCCTGCGCCCGTTTTCGCGGCATGCGCCGAAGAGAGCCTGCGGATGGCACCGGACGTCCCGGAAGTTTCACATACCGAGGGCGTGCACAGGCGCAATTGCCCCAAATGCGGCACGCCTTTGACGGCGCGCTTTGGATACCTGCCCGGCCAGGTGTATGTCCCAGTTGGCATCCTGGACGAGGCTGCCGCGCTTGCCCCACAGGTCGAGTGCCATGTGGCATCGCACTTGCCATGGGTGCCCATTGATCCCGACTTGCCCGCCTCGGACGGATCCGCGCGCGAGACTTTGCAGGACCCGCTATGAGCCCACGAGTTCTGGCGTTTGACACCTCTGGCGCGTATTGCGCAGCTGCGCTTTACGAGGGCGGCGCACCGCGCGCGGTCGCGTGCGAGGATATGGCGCGCGGCCAGGCAGAGCGGTTGATGCCGCTTTTGGAGGAGGTCTTAGCAGAGGCGCACGCCACATGGTCCGATCTGGATATGATCGGTGTCGGCGTTGGGCCCGGCAA
>CAWUIP010000290.1:0-2464 GCA_963922415.1 uncultured Aliishimia sp.
GTTTGGTTCATGCGTTTTTCATACCTTGCGGCCAACCTGTAGGAGTGCCACGTGGCGCCGCACATGAACCTTGCGACGAGTCTTAAATATGTCCTCTGGTCAACGCCTTATCGAAAACCCTGACTGGCTCTACCTACTGCGCGACTGTTACGATCTGTATCGGCGTCTTTCAGCCGGGGGGAGTGCAAAGATCCGCGCCCACCAGAGGTCTGTGCGCGAGCGGATAAACCGTGTCATCAAGGCCAATTCAGAGATTTGCGACCGTGTCCCCACACAAAAACCAGTGGTCAAACATCTCAAGCGTGCGCTTGATAATGGCCGGTTGGAGCGCCATGCGGCCCTGATCCGATCTTTGGAATCCATAAAGGACGTGTTGGACTGGGAATACGGATACGAAAAGGTGCCCCGTGGGCTGGAAAAAAAATTCGCCTATGCCGAGTTGGTCGGTCCTTACGGACCTGTAACCACGCAGGAGGTGATCTTAGGGCTTGTTCTCTTTGCCCCAGGTTGCACCTATCCCGCACATGCTCATGCAGGGATCTCTGAAAGTTATATCTGCCTTTCTGGTGCTGTGTCTGAGAATGACCAAGGCGTCTATGCGCCGGGATCACTGATCTTCAATCCGCCCGAGCAGCTCCACCGCATTACGGTGGCCGACAGTAACCCGGCCCTCCTCCTTTACGCCTGGGAGGGCGCGCCCGATAAGCTTGCCGGCCAAAAGATGGTCTTTACCCGCAAGTCAGGATGAGCCCGACAATCTTGCGTTTCAGACAGGCGCGTTGAAATACAAAATCGGTCAAACGCCCGCAAGGCGACCAATCCGCTGGACGTCCTGCAGGCGTTTTCCGATTTGGCACAGAGCCGGGGATCAAGCCAACCGGCGTCGGCGATACAGGCCGAAACTCATTAAAGCACCACCCAACAAGGTGGCGGACATCGGCAACGGCACGGGTGCCACGTCAGCCGGAACAGGCGTCAACGGTTCTCCCATGATAATGTTGTCAAAGGCGATCAGATCGTTGGTTGCACTGTCGGGCGCGTCAAAGTCGAAGAACGGGCTGCCGACTTGAACGATCCCCCCTGCGATAACTGGCGCGTCAAACAGGACACCCACAAACGACAAACCGGCATTGGGCGATCTATCGGCCGTAAACGTCCCTAGTTCTTGCCCCGTGACATCCAGAAGCTGAAACGCTGCGTTCGAGGCCTGGCCGTTCAGACCGGCTTGATCATTGTCCGTGAACACCATGCCAAAGCCGCGCACCCCGGCTGGGGAGGTCGGATCAAAGGGATCGAAGATCCCGAAGCTGAAGATTGGCGCATCGACAGGGCGCGCGATCCGTTCTTCGGTGAACGGTGTGAACTGATCGTCGAGGCCAAACTCCACCGGTACGGCTTGCGTGCGTACGGATGAGACCTGCAACGCAGTCGCCTCAAGTTCAGCAAAGGCACCGGTGCCTGTGAAAAATTCCAGACCCGTGGTGCGGAAGAGTTGACCTGAGTTGAAGAAGTCATCAGGCAGCAGATTTGGGTCCGTAAAGTTTGGGTTGAAGAAATCCCAATCAATCTCGCGCCGACCGTCCGGGCGCAGATTGCCGAAATTGGTTGGCGATAAAGGGCCCAGCGCATCGCGGAAGGCGTCAACTTCATCCTGAATGTCAGCCGCCGTGGCACCACTGGCGCGAAAGACCTGAGGGTTGGAAACAGAACTGGCGTTTGCCAGAGGGGCAGAAAGCAGAAAAACGCCAAGAAATAGTGGCAGGGACTTCATTGAAATAGGCTCCTTACTCAACACTGTCATTTCGGTGGAACAAGGGCTTAACGGACGTGCGCAGCGGTTGGACCTACCCGATCGGGTGGTGTTTGGCGGACGCAGATACCTGTCCAAGGCGCAGCGAGCGCATTAATCTGGGTAGCATTATGATTCGAGACCCATTGCAGCATTTTTCACAAGCCGCAGATCTGACCGCATTGCGCGATCTGGTGTCCGCCGAGATTAAGCGGATGGGCTTTCATGGATTTGACCTCTTTTCCGTCCATAACGGCGATATCGACGCCTACGAGCAGGCGGGGAACTTTTTTGTTTGTGACTATGGTTGGAACCTCGTCAGCCCGTATTTTTCGGACAGTTGGATTCTGACAGATCCTTGTTTGAAAGAGATCGGAAAACGCGTCGCCCCGTTTGATTACGTTGCGTTTCTGGCGCAACAGCCTTCATCCGGTGCGGTGCGCTGGCAGCGGGCGGCGTTGGCAGCCATGAACGTGCGGCATGCGTGGTCTATTCCTTTGAACACGCCCAGCGCTTTGCAAGGCGCAACAGTTTACTTGCGCGGCAATGGTCCGGAGCGGGCGGAGCTATTTGCAGAAAGCCCTGCCGCGCTTCAGCTTTTGATGGCGTGCGCGTTGGAACGTGCGCTTGAGATCCAAGCGTCCAAAGTTGCCAACGCCCGGGCGTCGTTTGACC
>CAWUIP010000291.1:0-2445 GCA_963922415.1 uncultured Aliishimia sp.
GCGTCCGTCGCGGCCCGTGCCTGTGACTTGATCGCGGCTGATCCCGGCGGCGGCAATCGCTTTTTCGGTCGCCGGGCCGTCTTTGATGTCCTTGCCTGCCGACGCTGCCGCAGCAGGGGCCGCCGCAGTGGGTGCGGGCGCTGGGGCTACTGCGCCGCCAGAGGTCGAGATAACAGCAAGCTTCGCGGTCGCATCAACGGTCGTGCCTTCGGGGGCCGTGATTTCTGCCAAGGTGCCCGCGCTGGGCGCGGGGACTTCGACGGACACTTTGTCCGTTTCCAATTCGCACAGCATCTCGTCAGCCGCGACAGCATCGCCAACGGCCTTGAACCACGTTGAAACGGTAGCTTCGGTCACAGACTCACCCAGCGTGGGGACCATAACATCCACCATGCTGCCGGATGCATCTGCAGGTGCCGCGGCGGGTGCAGGTTCGGCGGCTGCAGCCGCGGGCGCAGGGGCGGCTGCCCCTTCCGTGATGGTCGCCAACAGCGCGTCGACGCCCACGGTGTCGCCTTCGGCAGCTACGATCTCGGCCAGTGTGCCCGCGGTGGGCGAGGGCACCTCGACCGTGACTTTGTCAGTCTCTAGCTCGCACAACATCTCGTCCACGGCGACCGCATCGCCCGGCTTTTTGAACCAGGTGGCCACGGTGGCCTCGGTGACGGATTCGCCCAAAGTGGGTACACGCACATCGGTGGTCATCGGTTAGTTTCCTTCGATCGTCAGCGCGTCGTTCACCAGCGCTGCTTGTTGAGCTTTGTGTTGCGAGGCAAGGCCCGTCGCGGGCGAGGCCGATGTGGCGCGCCCGGCGTAAACGGGGCGAACATGTTTGGCTTTGATGCGGCCCAGAACCCATTCCAGGTTCGGTTCGATAAACGTCCAAGCGCCTTGGTTCTTGGGCTCTTCCTGGCACCAGACCATCTCGGCCTGCTTGAACCGCTCAAGCTCTTTGACCGCCGACTGCGCCGGGAACGGATAGAACTGTTCGATCCGCATCAGGTAGATGTCGTCAATCCCACGCGCATCCCGCTCCTCCAGCAAGTCGTAATAGACCTTGCCCGAGCACATCACGACGCGCTTGATCTTGTCGTCGGCGACGAGCTTGGTATCCGAATTGCCAAGCTCGGCATCGTCCCACAAAACCCGGTGGAATGACGAGCCGGTCGTGAATTCTTCGGCTTTCGAAACAGCCAGCTTGTGCCGGAGCAGCGATTTCGGCGTCATCAGGATCAGCGGTTTGCGGAAGTCGCGATGGATCTGACGGCGCAGGATGTGGAAGTAGTTCGCAGGCGTCGTGCAGTTCGCGATGATCCAGTTGTCCTGGCCGCACATCTGCAGGAACCGCTCGAGCCGCGCCGAAGAGTGCTCGGGCCCTTGGCCTTCGAACCCGTGCGGCAGAAGAACCACAAGGCCCGACATGCGCAGCCATTTGCTCTCACCCGAAGAGATGAACTGGTCGAACATGATCTGCGCGCCGTTGGCGAAATCGCCAAACTGTGCCTCCCACAGCGTCAGCGCGTTGGGTTCGGCCAGGGAATAGCCGTACTCAAAGCCCAGCACCGCATATTCCGACAGGGCAGAGTCGATCACCTCGTAATGGGCTTGGCCTGCGCGGATGTGGTTTAGTGGATAGTAGCGCTCTTCCGTGTCTTGGTTGACGATGCCCGAATGCCGCTGGCTAAAGGTGCCGCGTGTGCTGTCCTGACCCGCCAGACGCACGTCATAGCCTTCGGTCAGCAGCGATCCAAAGGCGAGCGCCTCGCCGGTCGCCCAGTCAAAGCCTTCACCGCTGGCAAACATCTTACTGCGCGTCTCTAGAAGGCGTCCGACGGTTTTGTGAACCGGATATCCGTCGGGCAGCGTGGTCAGCGACGTGCCCACTTGCTCCAATGTCTCTGGCTTGATGGCGGTTTCGCCGCGCTGATACTCTTCGCCCCGGCGATCCAGATGCGACCACTTCCCGTCCAACCAGTCGGCCTTGTTCGGCTTAAACTCTTTGCCTGCCTCGAACTCGTCATTGAGGAAGGCCTGGAACGCGGCCTTCATATCCTCAATCTCGCCTTCGGGGATCAGACCGTCTTTGACCAGGCGTTCAGTGTAGAGGCTCAGCGAGGTCTTGTGGCCCTTAATTTTCTTATACATCAACGGGTTGGTGAACATCGGCTCGTCGCCTTCGTTATGCCCAAACCGGCGATAGCAGAAGATGTCGATGACCACATCCTTGTGGAACTTTTGGCGGAACTCGGTCGCGACGCGCGCTGCGTGCACCACCGCCTCGGGGTCGTCGCCGTTGACGTGGAAGATCGGCGCTTCCACCACCAGCGCGTTGTCGGTGGGGTAGGGGGAGGAGCGTGAAAAGTGCGGCGCGGTCGTGAACCCGATCTGGTTGTTGACCACGATGTGGATCGTGCCGCCGGTTTTGTGGCCGCGCAGGCCCGACAG
>CAWUIP010000292.1:0-2442 GCA_963922415.1 uncultured Aliishimia sp.
CAAGTGCCCGAGGCTGAAGCCGTGATTGAGGCACAGGCGCAGCGGTTGGGCGCTCCGCTTTTCGCGCAAAACCAGCAGTGGCACGTTTGGGAAGAACATGGCCGCTTGGTCTATCAAGACGAAACGGGTCTTCTCGACGTGCCGCCACCAAAACTCATCGGGGCGCACCAAGTGCAGAACGCAGGCGCAGCGATCACGGCCTTGCGCATCTTGGGGTTTGGTGAAACTGCGGCAACCGGTGCTGTGACCAATGCGCTTTGGCCAGCACGGATGCAAAAGTTGCGCCATGGCCCACTCTGTGAGGCCCATCCAAGCACTGAGTTTTGGCTAGATGGCGGGCATAACCCGGCCTGCGCGGAAAGCATGGTGGAATCACTTTCACGCCTGCCCGCCCGCGACACGTATCTGATCTGTGGAATGCTCAATACCAAAGATGCGTCAGGGTATATGGCGCCTTTGGCGTCCGTGGCACAGGGCCTTTTTGCCGTGCCCATCCCGGAAGAAGCCAACAGTCTTCCGCCAGACCAACTTGCCCAAACAGCACGAGGCGCAGGCCTTGCAGCATACCAAGCGAGCAGCGTCGCGGCAGCTGTGTCCGAGTGTCTGCGCAAAAACCCAAATGCGCGCATTCTGATCTGTGGATCGCTCTACCTTGCCGGGTACATCTTGCGCAGCCACAGCTAAACGCGCCCCAAAGCTACGCAAATCCGTCACACTCACACGTAGATTTCCTACCTTATGTTGACGAGTGCCAAAGCAAGCTTCAATATCTGCGCATTCATACAGGATATTGCGCAGAACCCCTCCCACGGATCTGCCCTGCTTTTTGGGGGAAGCAGTCATGACGCAAAAGAATCTGCGGTTCACGCAACCGCGCAAAGAAGAACAATTAGAACCCGGCACATCGAATATTGCGCTCTTGATGCTGGCATCCGGCTTTTTGGTGGTGACCATCGTCTTGGTATTGCTGCAACCGCGCATCAACCGCCCCGAACCAATCCCAACGCCCGTTGAAGTGGCCGAGCAACTTCCCGAACCTGTCGCGGATCCTGCACCGTTGGTCGTTGCCCGCGCCCCTCAACCCGTCTTTGAAACCATCGCACCGGCCCAAGACCTTCCCGACAATGCCGCGAAGGCCATTGCAAAAGAACTTCGGCAGCCCATCCGCCTCAGCCAAACAGAGGCAACGCTGCTAGACCTAAATGCGCTGACTTTGAGTGTACTAGGACAATTGACACCGCAGCCATCGGCACAGCCGACCGATCCAAATTTGGTTACATTGGTGGTGGAAAGCGTTCTGCAGCGCCAATCCGACACGTATATCAACGTTCTTTTGAACACCGCTCGAGACAGAGGCCGGATTGATGTACCAGCGGCTTTGCTTACAGCGGACGGGCGCGTGGACAGTCAGTCCCTCTTGACGGCACTCGTGCGTGCATCAGGCGCGGAAGCCCCAGCCGTTGTCCAAGAGGTTACTATACCATCGCGGCACTTGATCTCGGCACATGACAGTCTGGCCAGCCTAGCGCTCCGTTATTACGGGTCCGCAGCTGGCGTCGCCAAACTTCTGGCAGCTAACCCGCACTTGGACGGAAGGAATTTGTCCTTAGTGCCGGGTGAAACGCTCCTTTTGCCGGTATCTTAATGCGTACGTCCCCAGCCGTCTGACTGCATTTCAAGAAGGCGGCTGACCGTACGCTGAAACTCAAACGCGCCATCCCCTTCGATGTAGAGCGTTTGCGGCCGTGACGCCGCACTGCAGATCAGCCGCACCTGCGCTTCATAAAGCGTGTCAATCAAGGTCACAAAACGCTTGGCTTCGTTGAAATTGGAGCGCGACAATTGCGGTACATCATTCAGGATGAGAACCCGGACCGCTTCGGCAACAGCCAAGTAATCCGCCGGCCCCAAAGGATTGCCGCAAAGATCAAAGAAGCTTGCGCGTGCGACACCGTTTTTGAACTTCGGCAGAGTAACAACCCGGCCTTTCACATGCAGATCAAGGGGTGCGCTGGATGCCCCGGATAGATCACGCCAAATCTCGTCGAGCGCCGCGCTGGCCTCCGGCCCCAAAGGATGAAAATAGACCTGAGCGCCCGCCAAGCGTTCGGTCCGGTAATCAGTGGCTGAGGCCAGTTCGTGAACGACCATCCGCTCTTTGATCAAATCGATAAAGGGCAGAAACAACGCGCGGTTCAATCCATCTTTGTACAGGTCATCGGGTACACGATTCGATGTTGTCACAACCACCACGCCCGCGGCAAACAAAGCCTCAAACAACCGCCCAACGATCATTGCGTCAGTGATGTCGGTGATCTGCATTTCGTCAAAGGCCAAAACGCGCACAGTGTCGGACACCTCTTTCGCGACAGGCGCCAGCGCGTCGTCCACGCCGGTTTTGCGCACCTCGTGCATCTTGGCGTGGATTTCTTGCATGAAGGC
>CAWUIP010000293.1:0-2401 GCA_963922415.1 uncultured Aliishimia sp.
TTTCATGCTTTGGTCATTGACAAAAATCATTGTGTTCGTCGCGGCCATGGCTGCGTTAGCGTTGGGCGCTGGGTTTCTTATGGAAAGTGCGGGCGGCATTCGCATCGCTATCCCCGCCCTGGGTCGCGAACTAAACCTTGGACCACTGGAGTCCGTGATCGCGCTGATCCTTCTGATCATTGCGGTTTGGTTGCTTTTGAAGCTTCTGGGCTTATTGCTTGCAACTTGGCACTTCCTGAACGGCGATGAAACGGCGATGTCGCGGTACTTTGACCGCAACCGCGAACGGCGCGGTTATGAAGCTCTGGCGCAAGGTATGATGGCGCTTGCCTCTGGCGAGGGTCGCGTGGCGTTGAACAAGGCAGAAAAGGCCGGTCGCTATCTTGATAAGCCTGAACTGACCAACCTTCTAACAGCGCAAGCGGCGGAATTGGCGGGTGATCAACGCAAGGCGGAGGAAACCTATCGCAAGCTGGTGCAAAATGACGCGACACGCTTTGTCGGTGTGCGTGGAATTATGAAACAAAAGCTTGCGGCTGGTGACACAGAAACGGCTCTGCAACTGGCCAAAAAGGCCTTTGCGCTAAAGCCGAAGCATGAAGAAATGCAGGACACCCTTTTGCAGCTTCAGGCTCAAGCAGAGGACTGGACAGGCGCGCGTGAAACGCTGAGCGCAAAACTGAAGTCAGGAACGATGCCGCGCGATTTGCATCGACGCCGTGATGCGGTTTTGGCGCTGAGTCAGGCGAACGATATCATTGCAGATGGCCAAACTGTAGAGGCGCGAGAAGCGGCAATCGCTGCCAATAGACTGTCTCCAGACTTGATCCCTGCTGCTGTGATGGCAGCCCAAAGTTACGTCGCGCAACAAAAGCCGGCCTACGCGGCGCGGATCATCAAAAAGGCTTGGGAGACTCATCCTCATCCTGACGTTGCCGCAGCTTTTGCAGCTATTGAACCCGAGGAAACTCCTGCAGAGCGGCTAAAGCGGTTTGTGCCGCTCACGCGGATCAATCCAGACCATCCAGAGACAAAGATGCTACTGGCCGAGTTGAATATTGCGGCCGAAGACTTCCCCGCGGCGCGGCGCGCGCTGGGCGACCTTGTCGAAACCAACCCAACAGTGCGGTCGGTTACAATCATGGCAGCTATCGAGCGCGGCGAGGGGTCATCCGATACAATCGTGAAGGGGTGGTTGGCAAAAGCGTTGACGGTGCCGCGTGGTCCACAATGGGTCTGCGACAACTGCCAGCACATACATGGTGCTTGGGCCGCCGTTTGTGAAAACTGCGGCAGCTTCGACACCTTGGCTTGGAAAGAACCGCCCATTGTCGAAGTGGCGGCTCCAAGTGGAGTTCAAATGCTGCCTTTGATCGTGGGCGCTTTGGAGGACAAATCGGACGTGTCAGAGGAAGATGCTTCCGAGCCTGAGATCATTGACGTCGAAGAGGCGAAGTAATCCACCGGACAACCCGCGGTACAGAACGAGCGTTTCTGGGTTTTGACGCGTGATTTCGGCGAAATTACTCTCGCGAGAGACGTTTTGCGGTTCGCTGATGGTAAAGTGGTGCTGTCGATGCTAACTTGAGTTGTGTTACCTTTAGTGACACACGCTTAAGCAGAAAGGCGTTTCCCTGGAATGAACCAGACGCCTACCTTTTCTTCGATAACCCCCGCGCCGCAAGATACATCGCGTGCGCGGCAAGATGTTCTGGATCTTTCAAAGCTCGCAGCGGCTTTGTGGCGCGGCAAGTTTCTGATCTTGATCATGACGCTCTTCGCGATCGTGATCGGCGTCTATTATGCCTACCTGGTCGCCACCCCGCTTTACCGTTCAACAGCAGTAGTTGTATTGAACTCACGCGAAGAGCAGGTCGTCGATATCGAAAGCGTCATCGGAGGCCTGTTGGCGGACGCCTCTGTCGTCAACACCGAAGTCGAAGTGTTGAAGAGCCGATCGCTGCTTGGAAAACTCGTCTCTAACTTGTCACTTTCGGAAGATCCAGAGTTTAATCGATTTCTGAGGACACCCAGCCTTTACGACACCGCAAAGTTACAGACCAAACGGTTTTTGGGTCTGACGCGACCTGCCCCGGCATTGTCCGAAGACGCAACATTGGCGAAGTATCATGAGGCAGCAATTGATGGGCTGCTTCACCGCGTATCGATCCGCAATGTGCCCCAAAGCCTTGTGTTTCAAGTCACGGCAGAAACGCGGTCTGCTCAGAAATCTGCTTTGGTCGCCAACACATTGGTGGAACTTTACATCCTTAATCAGCTTGAAGTGAAGTTCGACGCAACAGAGCAGGCAACGAACTGGCTGACCGGGCGCGTTGGCGAATTGCAGTGTCCGTCGTCAGGGATTTTGGGACAGATTGCGGCGTGATCTGAGAGAGGGTCT
>CAWUIP010000294.1:0-2370 GCA_963922415.1 uncultured Aliishimia sp.
TGCCCCCGTGCCTGCCCGCTGCGCGGCCCGGGGCGGCGACGCGACTTCTTGGGGGCGGCCTCTTCCGGCCCGCGCGTACCGCTGGCCACGGGGATGTCGATTTTCATCAGCTTTTCGATCTGCTTGAGCAGGCCAATTTCGTCGGGAGCGCAAAGCGCGATCGCCTCCCCCTCGCGCCCGGCCCTCGCTGTGCGTCCGATCCGGTGCACATAATTTTCGGGCACCTCTGGCAGGTCAAAATTTATCACATAGGCCACGCCCGGAATGTCGATGCCCCGGGCGGCCACATCGGTGGCGACCATCACGGATGCCTCGCCTGCGCGAAACGCCTTGAGCGCGCGATCCCGTTGGTTTTGGGATTTGTTGCCGTGGACCGAAACCGCCGTATAGCCATCGGCGACGAGCCCTTTCATCAACCGCTCTGCCCCGTGTTTGGTGCGCGTAAAGACCAGCGTCATGGCCTCTGGGTCCAGAAGATCGCGCAGCTTGGCGGGTTTGTCGGCCTTGTCCACAAAATGGATGGACTGCGTGATCTTATCGGCGGCTTTGCCGGGCGGTGCGACCTGCACACGTTGCGGATTGGTGAGGTAATCGCGGCTCAACTCTTCCATCTGCTTGGGCATCGTGGCCGAGAAGAGCTGCGTCTGGCGCGGCGTGCCCAGGCGCGGCGCGATTTTGCGCAAGGCGTGGATGAACCCCAGATCAAGCATCTGATCGGCCTCGTCCAAAACCAACTGCCGCGTCTGGCTAAGATCAACGGCGTCCCGCTCCATCAGGTCGATGAGACGTCCGGGGGTGGCCACAAGGATATCGACGCCGCGCGCCAGATAGCTCATTTGCTTGCGAATGGGTTGGCCGCCCACAACTGTGGCGATGCGGATCTTGGAATTGGCGGTCAGCGGTTTCAGACTGTCAGCGATCTGGCCGACGAGTTCGCGCGTTGGCGCCAAGACTAAGGCCTTCACCCGCTTTGGCGCAGGCTTTCCAGGCTGCGCCAGAAGTGCGGCGACCAGTGGCAGCCCAAAGGCCAGCGTCTTACCGGTGCCCGTCTGCGCAAGGCCCAGAATGTCATGACCCTCCAGCGCCAAGGGAATGGCTTTGGCTTGGATTGGGGTCGGTTGGGTAAAGCCACCGTCCGTGAGGGCTTTTTGGAGCGATGGCGCGAGGCCAAGCATATCGAAATCAAACAAAAACGTATCCTTTAGGCGGGCCGAAACGCTCGGGCCGCCCGGGTTATGCCGCACTGTGCGGCTGAATGAGGGTCCGCGCGGGCTCTCTCGGTCGGGCGCATCCCGGGCCGATCTGCCGACGCGTCAGGAACCCTGCGTGATGGGGAACTGGACTGTGGTGTTGCTGATGGCCCAACACGGGCGCGGCATACTCACGCGGCAGCGCAGCAACGTTGGCTGCATGTGCGGCCTGCAGGGCGCTAAGTCAACCAAACAATCGGAAAAAGTTGAACATGTCGCAGCGCGCCAACATCCGCGTGACCAGGCCCCAGGTATCTGCTAGGCCCGCCTTATGTTGACCCGCCTCCTGCCGCTGCTCTTTGCCTTGTTTACCGCCGCCCCGAGCTTGGCACAAAGCGTTGAAGAGATCGCCTTTGCCAAGACCCTTCTGCGGGATCTGCAGGTCCGGTCCTTCGAAGCCAACCGCGAGTTTTGTGGCACCATCGGGCTCGACCGCCAAAACCGGCTGGTCGCGAGCCGAGCCAAGCGGGGCTGGAAGAACTCGTGCCGACCGCGCGATGCGCGGGCCGCCGAGTTCATCATTGCCTCTTACCACACCCATGGCGCCTTTGATCCGCGCAGCGATGCCGAGGTGCCCAGTGTCAGCGACCTTCTGGCGGACATGGACGAGGGCCAAGACGGCTGGGTGTCGACGCCGGGGGGCCGGCTTTGGTACATCGACGGGGCCGCAGCGGAGGTGCGCCAGATTTGCGGTGTCGGCTGTCTACCCGTCGATCCCAACTTTGAGCCGGGCTATATGGGAACCATCCCCCAGCGCTTCACCTTGTGGCAGCTCGAGCAGTTTTTCGGCCTCTAGCGCGCGCGCAGCCGCCCCGATTTTGGGCGGCACGGCTCACGAAAGTGCGATCCAGCGTGAGTGCCTGTTGATGCCACCGATAGCTGTGCTAGCCTTTTTGGACGGTGCGGTACGTTTGACCCAACGCCTTTGGAGGACTTTCCCGATGCTTCGACTATCCATGACCTGTGCGCTTGGCTTGCTGCTAAGTGTGCCTGCGGCGGCGGAAGAGTTCCGCTTTGCCGTCACAACTGACCCGCAAACGATGGACCCTCATGCGGTCAACTCAGCCCCCGTTTTGGGCTTTTTGAACAATGTCTACGAAGGCCTTGTGCGGCGCGGTAA
>CAWUIP010000295.1:0-2354 GCA_963922415.1 uncultured Aliishimia sp.
CAAAGGGCGACGACGGCGTCGCGGTCATCACCTGGGATGTGCCCGGGAAATCCATGAACGTGCTGACCATGGAAGGGTTCAAGGACCTCGATGCAGCGATTGACGACGCGCTGGCGGACGAGGCGGTCAAAGGGATCGTGATCACGTCTGGCAAAGAAGGCTCCTTCGCGGGCGGCATGGATCTGAACGTGCTTGGCGGCATCCGCGACGCGCAGGACGAAAACCCAGCCCAGCAGCTTTTCGACTTCACGATGAATATGCACCACCTGCTGCGCAAGATTGAGCGCGCGGGCATGGACCCCAAGACGCTGAAAGGTGGCAAACCGATTGCGGCGGCCCTGCCCGGCACGGCGGCGGGCATTGGGCTTGAGCTTCCGCTTGCGACGCATCGCATCTTCATCGCTGACAACCCCAAGGCCAAAGTTGGCCTGCCCGAAATCCTCTTGGGCATCTTCCCTGGCGCGGGCGGCACGACGCGGCTCGTGCGCAAGCTTGGCCTCTTGGAAGCCTCGGGCTTCTTGATGGAAGGCCGGATGGTCGCGCCAGCCAAAGCCAAGGGCAAATTGGTAGATGAGGTGGTCGCAGACCCGCTGGCCGCCGCGAAAGAATGGGTGCTGCAAGCCACCGACGCTGATCTGGTAAAGCCATGGGACGCGAAGGGTTACAAAATGCCCGGCGGCGCGCCGTACCACCCTGCGGGCTTCATGAACTTTGTTGGCGCCTCGGCCATGGTCAACGGTAAGACCAAAGGCGTCTATCCCGCCGCCAAAGCGATGCTCAGCGCGGTCTATGAAGGCGCGTTGGTGCCGTTTGATACGGCCCTCAAAATCGAAGCACGCTGGTTCACCAATATCCTTATGAACCCCTCGTCTTCCGCGATGATCCGGTCCTTGTTCTTAAACAAAGAAGCCCTTGAAAAGGGCGCCGTGCGGCCCGCGAATGTGCCGGACCAAACGGTCAAGAAACTGGGCGTTCTGGGTGCCGGCATGATGGGTGCGGGCATCGCGCTGGTGTCTGCACAGGCCGGGATCGAGGTTGTGCTTGTGGACCGCGACCAAGAAAGCGCGGATCGCGGCAAGGCCTATACCGAAGACTACGTTAAAAAGGGCGTCTCGCGCGGCAAGACCACTGCCGAAAAGGGTGAGGCGATGCTGTCCCGGATCACTGCGACGCCGGATATAGACGCGCTCAAGGGCTGCGATTTGATCATCGAAGCTGTGTTCGAAGACCCCGCCGTCAAAGCCGAGATGACCCAAAAGGTCGAGGCGATCATTCCCGAAGATTGCATCTTCGCCTCCAACACCTCCACCCTGCCGATCTCGTCCCTTGCAACGGCCAGCGTCCGGCCCGAGCAGTTTATCGGCATCCACTTCTTCTCCCCCGTCGAGAAGATGGCGCTGGTGGAGATCATCAAAGGCAACGCGACCGGCGACCGCGCCGTGGCCAAAGCGCTCGACTACGTGCGCCAGATCCGCAAGACGCCGATCGTGGTCAATGACGCGCGCTTCTTCTACGCCAACCGCTGCATCATTCCCTACATCAACGAAGGGGTGCGCATGGTTGCCGAAGGGGTGGAGCCTGCGCTGATCGAAAACGCGGCAAAGCTTGTTGGTATGCCGCTGGGCCCACTGCAACTGACCGACGAGACCTCCATCGATCTTGGCGCCAAGATCGCGCGGGCGACCAAGGCGGCGATGGGCAATGAATATCCCGAAAGCCCATCAGACGACGTGATCTTCTGGCTTGAGGGCGAAGGCCGCATGGGGCGCAAGGCCAATGGTGGCTTCTACGCCTATGACGAAAAGGGCAAGCGCCAGGGCCTGTGGGACGGGCTTTCCGCCAAGCACCCGGTTGCCGACGAACAGCCAGAACTTTCGGACGTGAAGCATCGCCTCCTCTTTGCGCAAGCGCTGGAGGCTGTGCGCGCGTTGGAAGAAGGCGTGTTGATGGACATCCGCGAGGGCGATGTGGGCGCAATCCTGGGCTGGGGCTTTGCCCCATGGTCCGGTGGCCCGCTGAGCTGGCTCGACATGCTGGGTGCTGCGAAAGCCGCCGAGATGTGCGACGCGCTGACAGCGACCTATGGCGAACGGTTCACCTGCCCGGCCCTGCTGCGCGAGATGGCCGAGAAAGGCGAAAGCTTCTATGGCCGCTTCGCACCGGACGTCAAAGCAGCATAATCGGTCAAGCCACTGAAATCTTGAAACCGGCGGCGATGAACATCGCGCCGGTTTCTTTTTTCCCAGTCTTCGCCCGACGACGTCTGGCCATAAACCTGAGGCGTCCAGATCTCTGAGCGGAAGCGTCGTTCCGAGGGGAGGTGCCACGCGCCGCGTTTTGCCATAGGCAAACCT
>CAWUIP010000296.1:0-2322 GCA_963922415.1 uncultured Aliishimia sp.
TGTGGCCTGCGTTGGTCACATGCCAAAGAACGTGTCTTTCTGATCGTTCCATCTTGTCGGGCCAGCTTGTTGGGAATGGTCCGAGCAGTTGCGCCGATGTCACCTCAGACTAACCCAATGCGTCCCGCAGGTTCTGTGCAACTGCGTCGGCCGCCATGCGCACCGGTTCTGCGGCCAGATGTGCATACCGTGCGGTGGTCTGGACCTGTGTGTGGCCGAGCAGCTTGCCGATCATCGGCAAGCCCTGGCCCGCGGCAACAGCCGTTGAGGCGAAGGTGTGACGCAGATCGTGGATGCGTACGTCCTTCAAACCGGCCCGCGCTCGCATGCGCTGCCAGAACGGCTGGAGATCGCTCAGATGCTTATCGGCAAGCGTGCCGGCAATAACATAGGGATTGTTCGCGCTGCGCTGGGCGTGCCGGAGCAACTCAATCGGCGGTTCCCCGACATGAACCATTTTTGCGCCAGTTTTGGAGTCCGGCAGACGCAGAACCTGGCCTGTAAGATCGACATACTCCCATTTCAGTGTCATGATCTCACTTAATCGGCAGCCGGTGAGGATCAGGAGCCGCACAGCGAGGATCGCTGAAGGCAACTCGATACCCTCACCTTCCATTTCACGCAGGACCTCACCGATCCGGCGGAGTTCGGCCGCGCTGAGAAAGCGCTCGCGCTTCTCCTCGGGGTATTTCCGGATATGTTTGCGTGGATTTGTGCCGTCCGGGCGCAGGCACCACATCTCGGCGAGGCTGAACATCTTGGAGACCACTTCCAGGCAACGATTGGCCTGGTAGGGAATGTGGCGAAGATCATGGTGAAACCTTGCGACATCGGCCCGTGTAATATCTGTGACGGTGAGGTGGCCAAGAGCGGGCAGTATGAACTGTCGTAGGTTCCGGCGGTATTCCTTTGCCGTGCTGGCCTTGAGGCGGATGGCGATGTGCTCTCGGTCGAACCGTTCTGCGAGATCCTTGACGGTGACCGCGTTTCGCTGTGCATCGCGTGTGCTTGCAGGATCTTCACCGTTGCGCGCCGCGGCAACGATGGCAATGGCGCGGGTGCGCGCCTGTTCGCAAGTCAGCGCCGTACTTGGCCCAAGGCTGATGCGGCGCGAGCGGCGTCCTGCGCGGTATTGAACGACATAACTCTTGCGCCCGCTTGGCAGCACCCGGAGGCCGAAGCCTGGGACCTCGCTATCCCAGATGAAGTATTCAGCAGGTTTGATTTCGGCATTGTCGGCGACGCGCTTGGTGATCTTGGGCATGGTCTTAATGGTATTTGACAGTTTGTTTTCCGCTCATACTGCCAAGGATATGCCCGCAGTCAACTAATGAATTGATATTGCGAAGAAAAAAGAAATTCTGCGTGTTTCTTCGCAGATCACTCAACGTATTTTTAGCTTGGGCAAAGTACGCGCGCCTTGAACCACCCTTAGAATGTTTACAACGTCTGATACTTCATCGTAGTCGTAGAAGATTAGATATTTGCCGTGCACCAGCATAAGCAAACCTTCGGCCAAGTCACTCCGAGGTTTGCCGCGTCTGGGCATGTCATCCAAGGAGTGGCAAAGATCAACAAGCTCCTGGACGAACGTCCGGGCGCGCATGGGGTTGTCGCGCGCAATGAAAGCCGTGATTTTCTTGAGGTCGCGTCGTGCAGCCTGGCGAAAAATGACGGCCGTCATGAAGACCTTTCAACGTCGTCGATAATTGCCTCAAGTTCTGCACGCATTTCATCTACGGTAAGGCCTGGACCATCTTCACGGCGGGCTTGTTCAATGGATGCTTGAAGCCAAAACGCTTCGATATGATCCCGCGTATCTTGCTGGGACACTGAAGCCGTGAGCTCTGACATAAACTGTTCGGCCGTCCAGTCAGGATGCTCGGCGACAGCTTGCTTTATGGCCATACGCATATGATTCGATAAATCAACCATGGTGTGATGCTTCCGCAGCTTTTTTATTTAGCTAATGCCTACTAATAACAGGATGTCAGAATTCAGCCAACTGATCTCTTTGCGCGAACATCCCACGCACCAGCCATATGATAAATTTATGCCAAGAAATGTCGCTGCTTAACGGCGATTACAGGTGCTACCGAAACATCGGCGTGCCGACGTGTGGAAGCACTATGGAAGCAAGAGGGCGCGAAATTCTGCGCAATTCTGATAGATCGTGCGAATTTCTGCCTTGGGCGCCATTCAGATAACAGTTTGAAATTTCTAAACAATTCGTGTTTCTGAGTGGTTGTTCGCAGTCTGTTCCACACGGCTCATAACCTGAAGGTCGTAGGTTCAAATCCTACCCCCGCAACCAAATTTGCC
>CAWUIP010000297.1:0-2306 GCA_963922415.1 uncultured Aliishimia sp.
GAGGTTGATATCTCGGAAGGGCTGTTTCAGTCCGGGTCGATCCCGGAGATTGAGATCCTGCGCTTGCGCGGAGATTTGGCGCGGATCACGGGCGACATGACCGTACTCGCGGCCACCGGCGCGCGCGTTGTGGCAAGCGTTTCCGAGATCGAAAACCAAATCATCTCGGCGCGTGCGTCCTACCGGTTGACCGCGCAAGAGCGGATCAGCCAGGTCCTGCGCGATTTGGCGGTCGTGGAAGAAACGCTGAACGCCGCGCGGGACCGCGTGTCGCGAACAGCACTGCGCGCACCCGTGCGGGGCACGGTCAACCGGGTCTATGTCAGCAATGTCGGCAGCGTCGTGCAGGCAGGCGCGCTGTTGGCCGAGGTCGTGCCACTGGACGATAGCCTGCTGATCGAAGCCGAAGTCAGTCCGCGCGATCTGGCCTTTGTGCGGGTCGGCGCTCCGGCTTCGGTTAAAATTACAGCATACGACTATTTGCGGTATGGCGATCTCCCGGCGATTGTGGAACGCATTGGTGCGGATGCAGTTCAAAACGCTGATGGCGTTCCCTTCTTTCGCGTTGTGCTGAGGACGGAGCGGACCGCCTTGTCTGACGGCGGCGAGAATTTTGAAATCTCGCCCGGCATGGTCGCGAGCATCGACATTCAAAGCGGTCAAAAAACCGTTCTGGAGTACCTGATTCGTCCAGTTCTGCGCGCGCAGCACGAAGCGCTAAGGGAAAGGTGACGCAGATGACAGGTTTCAACCGCTGGGTTTACTGCTGATTGAGGTAACATTCAAAATTCATACAAAATATTGTTTTGGAACAGGAAACAAACTAACGAACTTAAATTTTATCGAGATATTGAGGAACATTTTACGCTAATCTACGTCAGCAGGCAGCGGTGGGTCTATTTTGTCCCGATTGTATTGCCTGCGCGATTTGCCTTGGGGGACTAGGCGTTGAACTTTTTTGTTGGGCTTGGCGATGACGCCGGTCATGGCCCTGATACTGTCGATGTGCATTTTGTTGATGGGACGCTGACGCTCCCCGATACCGCTTTGGCCTTTCAGGGCGACTACGAAAGAGTGGGTCAGGATCTTCTGATTTCGTTCGAAGGCGAAACTGTGCGGGTCCCGGATTACTTCGTGGCCGCGACCCCATACGATCTGCATGCCCCAAATGGCGCTGTTGTAAAGGGCGCGGATGTGGTGCGTTTGGCGCAAGCTGGGCAAGCGCCAGAGTTCGCGTTCTTCCACGACGATTCCAACCAAACCGACGCCACACCGGTGCAGGCGACAGTCTCGGCCGAAGCGATTGGCCAGGTCGATACGCTGTCGGGCACCGTTCAAGTTGTGCGGGCCGATGGAACGACCGCGACGCTGGGCGAAGGCGACCTTGTCTATCAGGACGATGTGGTTTCGACCGCAGCAGGTAGCACGACTTCTCTGGTCTTCGTTGACGGCACTATCTTCACGCTGGCGCAAAACTCGCGCATGATCCTTGACGATTTGGTCTTTGATCCCGACGGGTCCGAAAACTCTGGCGTGTTCAACCTGATCCAGGGCGGCTTTGTCTTTGTTGCCGGGCAGGTCGCCAAGACCGGCCAGATGGAGGTGAACACCCCGACGTCGACCATCGGTATTCGGGGCACCACGGTCGAAGTTCAGATTGTGGTGGTGAATGGGGTTACGGAAGTGATTGTGTCGCTTCTGCCCGACTGGCCGGATGGCGCGCTGGGTGTTGTCGACATCTTCGATCTCGACGGCAACTTGGTGGCCACTCTCACAGATGCGGATACCAGTTGGGTCATATCCCCACTTGCGGGGGAAACGCGGGCCATCCCCAGGGCCGAGGCGATCCAGCCTGACAGCGAAGCGCTCTTGACGCAGACCTATGACGTGACCGAGCGGGCTGAACTGCGTGTGGACGCAGGCGGGGAATACGTCATTTTTGATACGGTCGATGGCGACGGCGGGGATGATCCGGCCCCGCAAGCCGTCGACCCAGACCAAGATGGGCAAGCGCCAGGCCCCGATGCGCCGGATGGCGATGGTGGGCCCGCGGAAGAGGGCGCACCAGACGAGGGCGCGCCTGAGGAAGGCGCTCCGGTTGAAGAGACCTTGGAAGACGAAACCGAAGGCTCACAAGGCGATCCAGAGGGGGAGACGCAAGAAGGGGCTCCGACCGATCCAGGCACAGAGGGCGAAGCGCCTCAGGGTGAGACGCCCGCTGACGACAACATCGAAGATGCGGCGCTCGAAAACGACAGTGCGCAGCAGGCTGCGCAGGCACCGGACGGCGGTGCAGCCGAGGGTGG
>CAWUIP010000298.1:0-2295 GCA_963922415.1 uncultured Aliishimia sp.
CAACTTGGCGGCGCAGGCGGGCAAGCCGGTGGCATGCAAAACATGTTGGCAGGCCTTGCGGGTGGCGGTGCGGCCGCCGGCGGGCTTGGCGGACTTTTGGGTGGCCTAGCGGGCGCGGTTGGATCGCGCGGCGCAGGCGCTGGCAACAGCTTTGGCGAGGTGTTCAACTCCGCCTTCGACGCGACACCTGAACCTGCGCTCGAACCCAGTGCAGACCAGGAAGCCGCCGCAGCCCTCATGCTGCGGGCCATGATCCAAGCCACCAAAGCCGATGGCGCATTGGACGAGGCCGAACAACAGAAGCTGATCGATCAGCTTGGCGGTGACGTCGACCAAGAAGAGGCAGCCTTTGTCCAAGCAGAATTGGCGCGCCCTCTCGACATTGATGGCCTGGTGGCCGACACGCCCACGGCCCTCGGTCCCCAAGTCTATGCCATGAGCGTGCTGGGCATTGACCTCGACAGCCAGGCCGAAGCGCAATACTTGCACAAACTGGCACAAGGCTTTGGCCTGGATGCGGCAACCGTCAACCAGATCCACGACCAATTGGGCGTGCCCACGCTTTACAGCTAGGCGTCTCGACTAGACGCTGCGCGTTGACCCGCGTAAACCAGGGTCAACGCGCATGAGGCAAAGATAAGACAAATCCGACAATGACAGGCATCAGCATTATGGATCGCCTGGAGGCCAAGGGTCTCCGCATGACGGGACAGCGTCGGGTGGTTGCACAAGTTCTGGAAACCAGCGTCGACCATCCTGATGTCGAAGAGCTTTATGCACGGGCTCAAGTGATCGACCCCGGCATATCCATTGCAACCGTCTATCGAACCGTCAAACTCTTTGAGGAGGCCGGCATCCTCGACAAGCTCGAGTTTGGCGATGGACGCGCGCGGTACGAAGATGCTGAGCGCGACCACCATGACCACTTGATCGATCTCAACACTGGACGCGTGATCGAGTTCGTTGATCCCGAAATAGAAGCTTTGCAGGAAAAGATAGCCGCAAAACTAGGTTACGAGCTGCGCGGGCACCGGTTGGAGCTGTATGGTGTTCCAAAAAAGAACAAAAAGCCCTAGCCAATCATCTGTGCGTCTTGGGTCAGCGTTTCGTCGTAGTGCCGCTTGAGCCGTTGCAACGCGATGCGCAACACCACTTTGCCGGAACGCGCCGACCAGCCCATCTGTTTTTCGGTTGTCTCCAACCCTTCCAGATAACAACAGCAGCGCAGGGCGACGTCGCTGAGACCCGGGCCCAAATCCTTTAAAGCGGTCACAACGCGCGCTCGCGCCGCATCTGGGCCGAAGCCAGAAACTGCGCCAACCGGTGCCGCACGCTGGTTGAGCAAACGGTCCAAGGACTGCTCGGACTGAGCACCCATCTGTGCCAATTCGAAATCCTCACGCAGCCGTTCGCCGCAACGCACCAAGTCATCTGCCAAAAAGGCATTGCCATCTTTGTCTCGACGCCGCGCCAAAGCTGTCAGAGGCGACTCGCCAAGACTATAACGCGACTTGCGCGCCGCGGCGGCCTCTGGCCCTGCATCATTGGCGGCGACCCGGTCAAACTGGGCAGGCGCTTCGGCTGCGCCATAACGCGCCGCCTCGGATGAGGGCATCGGGAACTGAGCGATAAGGTCTCGCACCTTTTCACGCCCCGAGCTTGTGACCGAATAGCGCAAGATGCGGCCTGTGCCTTGAGTTTCGATCCAGCCGCGCAGCGCCATCGCTTGCGCGATCTCTTGGCTTACGACCGCAGTGCGGGTACTGCCACCGTCAGCGCCTTCACGGACAACCACAGCCATATCCATGTCCTTGGCGATCGCCAAGACAGCACCGGTTTCACACAGCCGCCGCAAAATCCGGCAAGCTTCTTTTTCAAAATTTGCAATCGCCTCACCCCCCACGGGTTTGGTCGAATTGGTCATTGTAGCAATTTCCCTTTCCATGCGCTTACGCAACGCTGAAGATCCAAGTTGCAAATCTGTTTCCATGCGCCGCAACGCGGCGTCGATCAGTGGATCGTCGCGCTGGGCTTCGATACGCCGGATCCGGCGCGACATGGTGGAGGCGTGGCACGAGGTGAGTCGCGCCAAGTCCCGAATAGACATGCCCGCACCAATATGTGCCAAGTAATGATGCACCTCTTGCGGGATCCAAACAGGAACCGAACGCTGCTCCGTCAGTTCGGATGTCTCGTGACGATGTGATGCCGAATACCATTGCGTCATTCGCTCTCTACCCTCGGGACTTATCCACAGCCTTACGCACAACCTTAGATTGCTCAATGGTTACCGAA
>CAWUIP010000299.1:0-2266 GCA_963922415.1 uncultured Aliishimia sp.
GGGCGGGTTTCGCGCAGTCGCTGCCGCAACATCTGTGAAAGAGTTGCGGCAGCTATAGCGTTTGACGAAATACATGAAGCATCAGACATCATCTAACGCGTTGAAATCTATGATTTCAGGCAGCGTTAGGTGAGTCAGGTTTTTCGCATAACGCTCTAGGCTTTGCGGCGGCGGTGGGCAAGCCAGAGGTGCGCGCAGAGCCCAGCCGTGAAAATCACAATCGCCGTGACGATCATCCCGGAATAGCCAGCCCCCGCGATCACGGCGACCAGCATGGGCGTGCCCAGCGTGTTGCCCACATTGCCCATCTGCGCCATCGCGCCATTGGCCCGCGCCTGATCCTCGGCGGTGGTGTTGAGCTGCGGGACGGCGGCAAAGCTTGCCCCTTGGACCAGACCCAGAGCGGCGGCCAGCACGAAACAGGCCACTG
The DNA here is from genome assembly GCA_963922415.1 of uncultured Aliishimia sp. Classification (GTDB taxonomy): domain Bacteria; phylum Pseudomonadota; class Alphaproteobacteria; order Rhodobacterales; family Rhodobacteraceae; genus Aliishimia. The sequence continues at coordinate 431 of CAWUIP010000299.1, forward strand.
GCCCGCCGGGAACCGCCCAGAGCCAGATGAGAGATAAGACGCAAGTGCCGAACCCCGTCAGGATCACCGTGATCGCTCCGACAAAGCGCAAAAGCCAAACGCCCAAGGTCATGGACGCAACGATCGAAACAAGCGGCATCGCGCCAATGACCAGCGCCTGCATCGCGGGGTTGATGAAAGGCGGCAGCAGCGTCAGCAGGGCCAGAAAGCATATGGTGTAGAAGAACCAGCCAATCGCAGGCGCCGCGAGGAAGGGCGAGCGGTAGAGCGTGACGTGATCCCCCGCCAAGTTTCGCAATGATATTGCGTCCGGCCGCGGTTGCGCGGGCATCGCACGCAAAGACAGACCCAAGACCACGGCGAAGACCGCCATCCACGCCGCATGCACCCAAAAGAGGGACGCAATGCCAAGCTGCGAGACCATCGGCAAGCCAAGCCAGACCAAAAGGGTATAGGAGACCCCGAAAAACGTGCTCCACAACGTCAGAGTAAAGCCGCGATGGCGCGCAGCACTCAGTTGCGCGATCAGCGTGGGCGCGGCCACGACAATGATCAAGTGGCTCGCCCCTTCGAGGACGCGCAGACCCAACATGATCGGCAAAGGTGGGAAAAGCGCTTGGATCGCAGACAGCGCAGCCCCCGCCGCCAAGGCCCCGATCAACGCGCGCCGGTATCCGATCCGCGCCACCAACAGCCCCGCGATCACGCCAAAGAGGATGCCGACAAATCCGACGACAGACACCAAAAACCCCAAGGCCACACCGCCCGCAGGATAGATGCTGGGCAATTGGTCAAATACCACGCTGACCTTGGCGTATTGCGCCGCCGCCCCCAGGCCCGCGCCCCAGAGCAAGAAGATAAGCCCAAAGGGCGTAGACGTGTGTGCCATGCCGCCCTTCTGCGCCGCCGGACAGGGAATGACAAGGTGGCTGAGTAATTGAGACATTCATTCACCCAATAGGTTGACTGATGCTGCGCCAAGCCTTAATTCAACTATATGGTTGAACAAGAATCATCCGACCCCCTCGGCGATATTCTCAAAGCCGCAGCCGACCCGACACGGCGGACCATTCTGACGCTGCTCGCTCAGGAAGGCCCCACCCGCGTTACCGAAATCGCGGCCCGGTTTGAGATGAGCCTCAATGCCGTCTCCAAGCACATCAAAGTGCTGGAAAAGGCAGAGCTTGTGACGCGCCGCACCGAATGGCGCGTCCATTTCATCGAGGTCCGGATGGAGCCGCTGCGGCGGATCGATCATTGGTTTGCCGAATTGCGCTCGATCTGGGCGCAACGGCTGGATGCGCTGGAAGACGCGCTTAAGGAGGACAACACACATGACTGACGCTGCCACAGATCTGCGCCTAGAGGTGCAACGCACCCTGCCCTATCCGCCGGAAAAGGTGTTTGACGCCTGGCTGGATCCCAAGATGCTGGCAAAGTTCATGACGCCCATGGAGGGCGCCACAGTGCCGGAGGTAGAGACGGACGCGCGCGAAGGCGGCAGCTACCGGATCGTGATGCAGACGCCCGACGGCACGCAAATCCCGCATCACGGCACCTATTCCAAAGTGGACCGCCCGCGCACCCTGGTCTTCACTTGGGTTTCCCCCTTTTCAGAGGACGGGTCCGAAGTGACGCTCGATTTCGCCCCGGACGGCGATGGCACGGCCGTCACGCTCACCCATGTGAAATTCCCATCCGAAGAGTCCCGCGACAACCACGAACGCGGCTGGGCGCTGATCCTCGAGAGCTTGAGCCGCGCGCTCGCTACCTAGCACCCCGCCTGGGCCAACGCCTGGCGCAGGCCTGTCAGCGGAAAGAGGATATCATTCTGCG
>CAWUIP010000300.1:0-2227 GCA_963922415.1 uncultured Aliishimia sp.
TGCAGGATGTCTTCGGCCGCAATCGTCTCGCGCCGGATCCGGCTTTCGGCAAAGGCCACATCCTCGGGGATCGACTTGTCAAGGTGGTGACAGACCATGAGCATATCCAGATGCTCTTCCAGCGTGTTGACCGTGAAAGGCCGCGTCGGATTGGTGGAGGACGGCAGCACATGCTCTTCCCCACAGATTTTGATAATGTCTGGCGCGTGCCCGCCGCCTGCCCCTTCGGTGTGGAAGGCGTGGATCGTCCGGCCCTTCATCGCGGCCACCGTGTTTTCGACAAAGCCGCTTTCATTCAGCGTGTCGGTGTGGATCATTACCTGCACGTCCATCGCATCGGCAACACTCAAACAGCAATCGATGGCACCGGGCGTAGTGCCCCAATCTTCGTGCAGTTTCAGCGCACAAGACCCACCCAGGATCTGTTCTTCAAGTGCCGCCGGCAGCGAAGCATTGCCCTTGCCCGCAAAGGCGAGGTTCATCGGAAACGCATCCGCCGCCTGCAGCATGCGCCCAATATGCCAGGGCCCAGGCGTCACGGTCGTGGCGAGCGTCCCATGCGCGGGCCCCGTGCCACCGCCCAACATCGTCGTCAGGCCCGAATGCAGCGCGTCTTCGATCTGTTGCGGGCAGATGAAGTGGATGTGGCTGTCAAACCCGCCCGCCGTCAGGATCTTCCCTTCGCCTGCCAAGGCCTCTGTGCCCGGACCAACGATGATGTCGATCCCGGGCTGCGTGTCCGGATTGCCCGCCTTGCCGATGCCCGCGATACGCCCGTCTTTCAAACCGATATCGGCCTTGTAGATGCCGGTGTAGTCCAGCACGAGCGCATTTGTGATCACAGTATCAACCGCACCCTCCGCACGTGTCGCCTGCGACTGCCCCATCCCGTCGCGAATGACCTTGCCACCGCCGAACTTGACCTCTTCGCCCCGGATTTCCGCGTTCTGACCCGACCCACCGCCGATTGCCGCCCCCACGGCCTCTGCCGTCAAATCGCGCTCCACCTCGATGAAAAGCTCGGTATCCGCCAACCGCACCTTGTCACCCGTCGTCGGGCCAAACATGGCGGCATAGTCAGCGCGGTCTATCGTGGTTGGCACAGTTACTCTCCTTGAATTGGCAGCAGGCCGTTACGTCGCTTCGTCAGATGGCGCATTCTGCAAAGCCCGATACCCATCTGCCGTAATGGACCAAAGTTCGTTTTTTGTCTTGGGTCCGATTTTCATACGGGCCAGGTCGCGGTCCCGCAGCTGGTTCAAAATCCGAAGTGTGTCGCTTTTGGTTTCGAGCTGCGCGTCATTGCGGACCCCCGACCAGGACCGCAGCGTGAACCGTGACGAATCCAACGCGCGCAACACCTTCAACTCATCTGGACCGACCTTGAAAGCGGACGCGCTGGCCTGCATCTCCGCAACCGCCTCGGGTTCAGAGTTTGCGTCAAACACATCTTCCACGTCTTGTCTGAGCCGCGCGAAATCCGCTTTCAAGCCTGATGCCGATATCGACAGCGATGTGACAAACTGGCCCGCCCAGGGAAGGATCGCCAGCGCCAGCAAGATGACATGCGTGATCTCAAGTTTGCTTTGCGGTTGCGTCAGGTCCCAAAACAGTAAGCCCAAGACCAACACCGAGATAAGCACCGGAACAATATACGTGGTCCAATGCGCCGTCTCTGACTGCGTCTGCGGTGCCGTGTCAGGTGGGATATGCGGCTGGGGATTGTCTGACATCGCTTTAGGGCCTCATCGCCGAAGGGCGCGCCTGGGCACAGATCGCATATGCTCCGGACACCGGCCACACGCGCATCCTGCGGCCGATGATCGGGGGCGTGAAATCTTTCAGTCGTGCGACAATCACCGCCCCGCCAGCCTCCACAAATCTTCTGTCCGGGCGCGCGTCACCCTGGCCAGACAGGTGTTGAAAATCAACGGCTGGATCGAGCCACCCGCATAGGGCGCGATCTCTGCCGCACAGGCCGCGTCGCGAAACGCGATCCATTTGCGTTGCGCGTCGAGGAGGAGCGCGCCCGACCCGTTGGCATCGGCGCGGGCCTTGGCCATCGGCCACACCGCGTTCAACTGCGCATCCGCGGCGACATAGCCAGCATGGGCGCACTCATTCATCTCAAGCTGGGTGTCGCCCGGGCAAGCCGCCTGCGCAGCACCCGCGCCCAGCAGCGCGACAAGGCTAAGCGCGAAACGCATCATCCACCTCAACCTGCAAC
>CAWUIP010000301.1:0-2220 GCA_963922415.1 uncultured Aliishimia sp.
CGGGCGCATCGGTTGGGATCTCGCCCCAGCCTGGATCGACGGCTTGGGCGTTGAGAAGGGCAGGGCACAGGACAACGGCACTGCTGGGCACCATGGCGATGACGTTGCGGCGGGTCAGTTTATACATGGGTTAATCCTTGGCTGTGGTGGCGGGGAGCATGCGGGAGAGGGTGGTGTCGCGGTCGATCAGCGCGTGTTTGATCGCGCCGGCGATATGCAGCGCAAAGAGCGTCAGAAGCGCCCATTTTAGCGCGTAATGCGTCTCTAGGAGGGCCTCGCCCGTGTCAGAGCGTGCAAAGCCTAGGCCCACGGGGGCCACCAGCGCATTGCGGGTCTCGGCAGAGGCCGCGACGTAGCCTGTGACCACAAAGGCGATAAGGACGGCGTAAAGCCCGATATGCACAAGCTGTGCCAAGCGGCGTTCAATGTCGGCGTGAGTTGTCAGGGGCGGCGGTGTTCCCGTGCGGACGCGCACAAAGAGGCGCAAAGCAAGGACCAAGATCAACGCCTGCCCGGCGATCTGGTGCACCTGCATGGCCCCGGCGTTGGCCAACTCAAGGCAATAAGCAAGGCCTGTCCCTGCCATGATCAGAACCAGGGCAAAGGTCAGCCAGTGCAAGGTGATTTGCTGTGACGAATATGACGACATGGCGATCTCCTGCCGGAGAGGTAGGCCATCGTTAACAAAGGCAACCGAAGGTGTCGCGGAATTCGCGCCCTATGCCTTCACAGCCGCGTCATCGTCTTTCGCCACATGGGGAAAATCGCCTGTCGCGATATAGGCGGCTTCCTCCGCAGTGGACCGTCGTGACAAGATCGCGTTGCGGTGTGGGTGCCGCCCGAACCGGGCGATGATGCCTTTGACGCGGTCGTGATGCTGGGCCAGGGTACGGCTTTCGTCGCGCAGATGCGGCGGCAAGAGGCTGTCAATTTTCGCCACGACGGGGTCAACCGCCTGCAGCCGCTCTAGGTGGTCGGGGCCTTCGCAATGGCTGATGGCAATAATGAAAAACGTCATCTCCCAAGGCTGCAGCGCGTCGATATGGCCGCAAGCGATCCCATCCAGCGCCAAACGCGCGGCTTGGATGTCCTGGGCATAGGCTGCGGGCGTGTCGCGCCAGAGCGAGCGGGGGAACTGATCGAGCGCGATCAAAAGCGCCAGCCGTCCGCGCGCGGTTTCGGCCCACGCGTTCAAACGCCCCTCGGCGGCGGCTATGGTCAGATCCGCAAAATCGGCGATGATGCGGGCATCCATACCGCCTTGCATCCGCTCTGCCCAGAAGGCGGTGTAGGTGTCGAAGGTGGCTGTGAAATCTGTGTCCGGAAACCAGACGTCGAGGACCGTGTCGGGCGAAAACGCGGTGGCACCTGTTGGATCTGGCATATGTGGCAATCCTGGCTCATCAGCATCAAATGTGACTTGATCCTGACTGATCTGGCGCGCGATGTCATGCATCGGTTTTGCCCATATGGCTGCGCGCATTGCGTCAGGGGGCGGTTCCGCTTAGACCCAGAGCTCTGTCGTATGAGCCCAAGGGGGAAGGGGGCCGATGTCTCCGAATATGCAAGGCGCGCTGTTGATGGTTGCGTCGATGGTGTCGTTCACCACCAACGACATGTTCATCAAGCTGACGGCAGGCGCGCTGCCGCTGGCGCAGCTTTTGGCTGTGCGTGGGGCGATTGCCCTGGTCTTGATCCTGGCCTTGTCGCGCGCCTTTGGCCCCATCCGCTTTGACTTTGGGCGGCGCGGTTGGTTTCTGATCTCGATCCGGTCGGTGACCGAGATCGGCGCGGCGTTCTGCTTTTTGAATGCGCTTTTGAACATGCCGCTGCCGAACGTGTCGGCCATTTTGCAGGTTCTGCCGCTGACAGTGTCGCTGGGGGCTTATGTGTTTCTGAAAGAGCCGTTGGGCTGGCGGCGGATGACGGCGATCTTGATTGGCTTTGTGGGCATGTTGCTGATCGTGCGGCCCGGGCCGGAGGGCTTTTCGGTCTGGTCGCTTTACTCGGTGGGTGCTGTCGTCTCGGTCACCGCGCGCGACTTGGTGACCCGCCTGATGCCGCCGGATCTGCCGTCGCTGGGTGTGGCGACGATGAATACGATCACAGTCGCGCTGTTCTTCTTTCTGCTCAGCCTGACAGAGCCTTGGGTGCCGGTGACGGCGGATCTGTGGTGGCTGATCATCGGGTCGGCGGTGACGATTGTGGGCGGATATTACT
>CAWUIP010000302.1:0-2211 GCA_963922415.1 uncultured Aliishimia sp.
GCCGGATCAAACGACCCGCCCAAAAGGCCGATCGTCTGACCGGCGTGAGAGATTGGCGCACCCATCATCGGCGGCAGCCTTGGACGGGCGCTGCACCAATGTCAAACCCTCGTCACACGGGGCGCGGCCGCACCAAATCGCCGATCGATACCGTGCCGGGTGACAGAACTTCCGCACACCAGCCGCCATGGCTGCGCACGGCTGCATAACCGCCCGCGCCAAAGGTCTCTTCCATCCGGCTGCAGGGCGCGCAAATCACGGTGAACCGCAGCACAGCCCCGCCAGTTTCGATATCGCGGCCCTTGAACGAGGCAAGATTGACACCACGCACCACGATGTTGCGCCGCAGGTCCTCGGGCGCGACCTGATCGCGGCCCAGATAGGCCGCAATGGCAGGCAGATGCTCGGCTTGGATCAGGGTCACCGCGCGCTTGCCGGGACGGCTGTGATCGTCCGCAAGCCCCGAAGCCGTGATCATCGCAGTTTGCACCGCCGCCAACGGGGCCCGGCGGGCAGCACGCAGACCAATCCAAGTGACCCGGCCCGGCTGCGCCGTTCGGTTGATCATATCCTTCAGACTGTCCATGCCAACGCCCTCTACCATGCCAGACAACCACACGCGCGGCCAAACGCACGGACCATTGCTCCGCCGCGCGCCCTTCGCTATGACGCGCGCAACCGTATTCCCCCACCTTGGAGACCCAACATGGCTGCCAATCAGTTCGTCTACTTTATGGATGGCGTGTCGAAACAATACCCCGGCGGCAAGAAGGTCTTTGAAAACATCCGCCTGAACTTCCTGCCCGGCGTGAAGATCGGGGTCGTGGGCGTGAACGGCGCGGGTAAATCCTCGCTGATGCGGATCATGGCCGGCATGGACAAGGACTTCACCGGCGAGGCCTGGGCCGCCGAGGGCGCCAAGGTCGGCTACCTGCCGCAGGAGCCCAAGCTCGACGACAGCCTGACCGTGCGCGAAAACGTGATGCTGGGCGTGGCCGAAAAGAAGGGCAAGCTCGACCGCTACAACGATCTGGCGATGAACTACTCGGACGAGACCGCCGACGAGATGGCCGCGCTGCAAGACCAGATTGACGCAGAAAACCTGTGGGATCTCGACAGCCAGATCGATGTCGCGATGGAGGCACTGCGCTGCCCCCCTGACGAGGCCGACGTCACGACCCTGTCGGGCGGGGAGCGTCGCCGCGTGGCACTCTGTCAACTGCTCCTTGAAGCGCCTGATATGCTGCTCTTGGACGAACCGACCAACCACCTGGACGCCGAAACCATCGCTTGGTTGCAGCAACACCTGATCGACTACAAAGGCACGATCCTGATCGTCACGCACGACCGTTACTTCCTGGATGACATCACCGGCTGGATCCTCGAACTCGACCGCGGGCGCGGCATTCCCTACGAGGGCAACTACTCTGCCTGGCTGGAACAGAAGGCCAAACGGCTGGAGCAAGAGGCGCGCGAGGACAAAACCCGGCAGAAAACGCTGGAGCGCGAGTTGGAGTGGATGCGCCAGGGCCAGAAGGCCCGCCAGGCCAAACAGAAGGCCCGGATCAACGCCTATAACGACCTCGCGGCGCAGTCCGAACGTGAAAAGATCGGCCGCGCGCAGATCGTGATCCCGAACGGTCCCCGTCTGGGCGGCAAGGTGATCGAGGTTGAGGGGCTGCAAAAAGCCTATGGCGACAAGCTGTTGATCGAAGGGCTGACCTTCGCCCTGCCCCCCGGTGGCATCGTGGGCGTGATCGGCCCCAACGGCGCGGGCAAATCAACGCTTTTCAAGATGTTGACGGGGCAAGAGCAGCCGGATGCGGGTGAACTCAGCTACGGCGACACCGTGCAACTGTCTTATGTGGACCAATCGCGCGATGATCTGGCCGATGGCGAAACCGTGTGGGAGGCGATCTCGGGCGGGGCCGAACTGATCGAACTGGGCGACGCGCAAATGAACTCCCGCGCCTATTGCTCGGCCTTCAACTTCAAAGGCGGCGACCAGCAGAAGAAAGTCTCGCTCCTGTCGGGCGGTGAACGCAACCGCGTGCACATGGCGCGGCTCTTGAAAGAGGGCGGCAACGTCCTGCTCTTGGACGAGCCCACCAACGACCTCGACGTCGAAACCCTGCGCGCCTTGGAAGACGCCCTGGTCGACTTCGCCGGCTGCGCCGTGGTCATCAGCCACGACCGCTTCTTCTTGGACCG
>CAWUIP010000303.1:0-2208 GCA_963922415.1 uncultured Aliishimia sp.
CCGATCCAGACGCTGCCGCGGCAGATCCAACAGCCGTTCGGGCTGTGGCAAGGCGCGCGACAAGTCTGCAAGCCGCTGGCGTTTACGCTCGAGCGTCGCGCGCACGGCCCGGTGAAGCCGCCCACCGGCCTCTTGAACCCAGCCCAAAAGATCCAAGCGCACGGGCACAGCCATCTCTGCCGCGGCAGTTGGCGTCGGCGCGCGCTGATCGGCGACAAAGTCAATCAGCGTCGTATCAGTTTCGTGCCCAACTGCCGAGATCAACGGGATGTCAGAGGCGGCGGCGGCCCGCGCCACGATCTCTTCGTTAAAGCCCCATAGGTCTTCAATCGAGCCACCGCCGCGCGCGACGATCAACAGATCGGGCCGCGGCAAGCTGCCGCCCGGGCTCAACCGATTGAACCCGTCTATGGCGCGCGCCACCTCCGGCGCGCAGGCTTGGCCCTGCACCGCCACGGGCCAGATCAGGACTTTGCGCGGAAACCGGTCGCGCAACCGGTGCAGAATATCGCGGATCACCGCCCCTTGCGGCGAGGTCACAACACCAATGATTTCAGGCAGATAAGGCAGCGATTTCTTGCGTGCCTCGTCAAAGAGCCCTTCTGCCGCCAACGCCTTTTTGCGCTTTTCCAGAAGCGCCATCAAGGCACCCTCGCCCGCCACGGCGATGCTTTGCGCGTTCAGGGAAAACTTTGACTGGAACCCGGACGCGGTCATCCGCCCTTCCGCGACGACTTCCATGCCCTCTTCCGGCATGACGCCGATCCCAGGGATTTGCCCCTTCCAAGTCATGCAGGACAGAACGTTGCGGTCATCTTTGAGATCGAAATAGAGATGCCCCGAGCGCGCCAACACCACGCGCCCCACTTCGCCGCGCACCCGCACCCAGCCCAATTCGCCCTCAATCAGCTTTTTGACCGCGCCTGCGATCTCGCCCACGGAGAACTCGGGCGTGTTGCTGCCAGGGATGGGATCGTCGAGGAGGTCCATACCACCGAAACCTTGTGCTGCTCTGCCACCTAGCCTATGACGCCGCGTCTGGAAGACCAAGGGGGCGCATATGAACATTCTGATCCTCGGCAGCGGCGGGCGCGAGCACAGTCTGGCCTGGGCCATTGCGCAAAACCCCAAATGCGACCGGCTGATCGTGGCCCCGGGCAATGCGGGCACCGCACAGATCGCCGAATCCGCCAATCTGGACATCCTGGACCCAGCCGCCGTCGTGACCTTTGCCAAAGCCGAGAGCATCGACTTCGTCCTCATCGGCCCCGAGGCGCCCCTGGCGGCAGGCGTCGCCGACCGGCTGCGCGAGGCGGGCCTTTTGGTCTTTGGCCCCAACAAAGCCGCCGCCGAACTGGAAGCATCCAAGCACTTCACCAAAGAGATCTGCGACGCTGCAGGCGCACCCACCGCAGCTTACGCGCATTTTACCGACGCCGCGGCCGCACGCGCTTATGTCTTGGAACAGGGCGCGCCGATTGTGATCAAGGCCGACGGCCTGGCCGCCGGGAAAGGCGTCGTGATCGCGCAAGATGTCGAGACTGCGCTGGCGGCGATTGATGACATGTTTGCGGGCAGCTTTGGCGCGGCAGGCCACGCGGTGGTCATCGAAGAGTTTATGACCGGCGAGGAAGCCTCATACTTCGTGCTGGTGGACGGAAACGACGTGCTGCCCATTGGCACTGCACAAGACCACAAACGCGTGGGCGACGGCGATACCGGGCCCAACACCGGCGGCATGGGGGCCTATTCGCCCGCCCCGGTTCTGACGCCCGCGCTGCAAGAGCAGGTGTTGGAGCAGATCGTGCGCCCCACCATGGCGGAGATGGTCCGGCGCGGCACACCGTTTCAAGGCGTGCTCTACGTGGGTCTCATGATCGAAGACGGCCAAGCCCGGCTGGTCGAATACAACGTCCGCTTTGGGGATCCAGAGTGTCAGGTCCTGATGCTGCGTCTTGGCGCGCAGGTGTTCGACCTTCTGCACGCGGCTGCCGAAGGCAGGCTGGCCGACGCGCAGGTGAACTGGGCGGAGGACCACGCGCTTACGGTCGTTGTGGCGGCAGGTGGATACCCGGGTAGCTACGAAAAAGGATTTGCAATCAAAGGCCTGGACACAGCCCCTGAAGACAGCTTCAACATGGTCTTTCACGCAGGCACCCGCACCGAAGGTGGTCAGGTCGTCACAAACGGGGGCCGGGTCCTCAACGT
>CAWUIP010000304.1:0-2200 GCA_963922415.1 uncultured Aliishimia sp.
GAGATCCCAGACCCGATTGAGTTTGAACGCTCCTCCGGCGGTGAAACATCTGTCGCCAATGCCGCAGAGATGCTGAGCAGCGCGAAGTTTCCTGTCATCCTGAACGGTGCGGGCGTGGTCCTGTCCGAAGGCGGTATCGCGGCAAGCCAGGCACTTGCCGAAAAGCTCGATGCGCCGGTCTGCGTAGGCTATCAGCACAATGACGCGTTCCCCGGCAACCATCCGCTTTTTGCTGGCCCGCTGGGCTATAACGGCTCGAAGGCGGGGATGGAGTTGATCAAGAAGGCCGACGTCGTGTTGGCGCTTGGTACACGGTTGAACCCGTTTTCGACCCTGCCCGGTTACGGCATGGAGTACTGGCCGGCGGATGCGAAGATTATCCAGGTGGATATCAACCCGGATCGGATCGGCCTGACGAAGAAGGTGAGCATTGGCATCGTCGGCGACGCGGCCAAGGTTGCCACGGGCATTCTGAACGGACTGTCCGAAACTGCGGGCGACACCGACCGCGCCGACCGCAAAGCGACCATCGCGACGACAAAGTCCACTTGGGCGCAGCAGCTCAGCTCTATGGATCACGAGGACGATGATCCCGGCACAAGCTGGAACCAGCGCGCGCGCGATGCAAAGCCGGACTGGATGAGCCCCCGCATGGCGTGGCGCGCGATCCAATCGGCCCTGCCGAAAGAAGCGATCATTTCCTCCGACATCGGCAACAACTGCGCCATCGGCAACGCCTATCCTTCGTTCGAAGAGGGCCGCAAGTATCTGGCACCGGGCCTCTTTGGGCCCTGCGGTTATGGTTTGCCGTCGATTGTTGGCGCGAAGATCGGCCAGCCAGACGTGCCGGTTGTCGGGTTTGCGGGCGACGGGGCATTTGGGATTGCCGTCAACGAATTGACCGCGATTGGCCGCGGCGAATGGCCCCCAATCACCCAGATCGTCTTCCGCAACTATCAGTGGGGCGCGGAAAAGCGGAACTCCACCCTGTGGTTTGACGACAATTTTGTCGGCACCGAGTTGGACGAGGAAGTCTCCTACGCCGGGATCGCGCAAGCCTGTGGTCTGAAGGGCGTCGTCGCGCGCACCATGGACGAACTGACCGAAGCGCTAAACACAGCGATCAAGGATCAGATGGAGAACGGCACCACGACGTTGATCGAAGCGATGATCAACCAGGAACTGGGCGAGCCGTTCCGTCGCGATGCGATGAAGAAGCCTGTGAGCGTTGCCGGTATCTCCAAAGACGACATGGTCGCGCAGGTCTAACGCCAGTGACCGGGGGGGAGGCGAAAGGCGGGGACATTCTTGTCCTGAATGCGGGCTCGTCCTCGATCAAGTTCGCTGTGTTTGACCGCAATCTGGACCAGAAACTGTCCGGCATCGCGGCAGAGATCGGATCGGCGGGCTTTTTGGAAGTCGAAGGCAAGCGGGAGGCGATCCCGCTTGTCGACCATACAACGGCGTTAAAAGCCGTTCTACAAGGGCTTGCAGACCATGGTGTGAAGGTCGAAAAGCTCGCCGCGGCTGCGCACCGCGTGGTCCATGGTGGCAAGCGCCTAACTGCGCCTGTGCGGATCAACGCCGACGTGATGGCCGAGATCAATGCGTGTTCGCCTTTGGCGCCACTTCACAATCCGCACAACCTTGCGGCCATTGAAACGCTCGCGAAGCTTGCGCCCAACCTGCCGCAATTTGCGAGCTTTGACACCTCGTTCCATGCCAGCAACCCGGATGTTGCGACGCGCTATGCCATCCCTCGCATGATGGAGACGAAGGGCATCCGACGTTACGGGTTTCATGGGCTGAGTTATGCGTCTTTGGTCCAAACTCTGCCGGAAGTGTCGGGCGAGAAACTGCCCTCGCGCCTTCTTGCCTTCCACTTGGGCAATGGTGCCTCGCTGTGCGGGATCTTGAACGGCCAGTCCATAGCCACGACGATGGGGTATTCGCCACTGGATGGCCTGACAATGGGGACGCGGTCTGGCGGGATCGACGCAAATGCTGTGCTGCGGCTTGTCGAAGAGAACGGGCTGGATCGCACCAAGGCGATTTTGAACCACGAAAGTGGGCTCTTGGGCCTTTCGGGCGGCAAGTCCGATATGCGGAACCTCATGCTGGATCCGTCCGCCGACAGCGCCTTTGCGGTTGAGCATTTCTGCTATTGGTCCCTGCGCCATGCCGGGTCACTGATCGCGGC
>CAWUIP010000305.1:0-2193 GCA_963922415.1 uncultured Aliishimia sp.
GCCGCGCGCGTCGCGCCAGTCGCCCATCGCGCGCCGCGCATGGATGAAGGCCATCAGTGTCGAGGTCCCGTCGCAGATAGCGGCATCCACCACATCGCCGCGCCCGGTGCGATGCGCACGCAAGAGGGCCGTCACCATCCCAAAGGCCAAGAACATACCGCCGCCGCCAAAATCGCCCAGCAGGTTCATCGGAAAGCTCGGTGGATGGTCGGTCGGACCGGTCCCCCAAAGCGCGCCGGTCAGCGCGATGTAGTTTAGATCGTGCCCTGCTGCCTGTGCCAAAGGCCCTGTTTGCCCCCATCCCGTCATCCGACCATATACGAGCCCTGTGTTGCGCGCCAAGGCAGGCTCTGGGCCAAGACCCAAGCGCTCCATCACGCCAGGCCGGAACCCTTCGATGAGACCATCTGCCGTCGCAATCAGGTCTAAGGCCAGCTCCGCCGCGCCGGGCGCTTTAAGATCCAAGGTGACCGACTTTCGACCGCGGGCCAAAAAGTCATGCGCGGCGGATGGGTCTGGCGGCTGCGGACGCTCAATCCGCCAAACCTCCGCGCCCATATCCGCCAACATCATGCCCGCGAAAGGGCCAGGTCCAATGCCCGCAAACTCGATTATGCGCAGACCCGCCAAGGGCGGGGCGTGAGCGTCGGAGGGAGTTTGCGGTGCAGCCATGTGACGGTGTCGGTGCCTGAGTTGTTGCAGATCTCGCCATCATTTCCAGACCTGAGGAAACACGCAAGACCTGATCTTTTTCGTACGGCTGCGTAGGGTGCGGCACAGTCCGCACCTCGCTTCGAAAATCATGTTATCGTTGCTATTGGTAGCGCCGCTTGCTACCCATCTCAAGGCTGTCAGTTTGGGGATCTGCGGTGGGCAAACATGCACTATTTGGGGTTGTTTTCGCGGGACTTGCGACGACGGTATCGGCTCAGTCGCCGTCGGTGACCATCACTACGCTCGAATGGCCTCCATATGTCAGTGAGAACCTGCCCCACAGTGGCGCTGTCGGCGCCGTCGTGGACAGCATATTTGAAGCGGCTGGATATAATGTAGACATTCGTTTTGTACCTTGGAACCGCGCCATTGCGCTTGCAGAAAATGACGATGCCGTCGTTGCCTATTTTCCTGGCTATGCCTGCGACCATGCAGAAGGCTTCACAGCGTCCGTACCTGTCGGGTCCGGACCATTGGGCCTGATTGAACGTCGCGCATCTCCGATTACGTGGGAGTCGCTCGATGACTTGGCTGCTCAGGGTCTCAAGTTAGGGGTGGTGAAGGGCTACAAGAATGGTGCCGCGTTCGACGCGCGGGTTGCGGCTGGCGATCTTACCACGTTTGCGGCGCGCGACGATGAAACCAACCTACTGCAATTGGTCAACGGTCGCGTCGACGCGGTGGTGATGGACCCGCGTGTGATGCAACTTTTGATGACCACCTCGGCCAAACTGATCCCGAATGTTGGAGCCTTGGTTGTGAACAAAACGCTGCTGGACAGTCAAAAAATGCACGTCTGTTTTTCAAATGCGCCGAAGGGGGCCGATCTCCGGGTGGCCTTTGACAACGCCGCAAAAACGTTCGAGCCAGAGGCTGAAATCGACGCCTATATGCGTGAGGAGTTTCAATGAAAGTAATGAATGCGCTGCGAGCCCTCCTCACGGGATGTGTCTTGACCGCAACCGGGGTTGCCGCCGATCCGCTCCCCCTGATGACCGGTAACGACTACCGCCCCTTTAGCGATCAGAACTTGCCTGAAGGCGGCATGGCCACTGACATCGTCCGCACCGCTTTTACGCGGATGGGGCACGAAACCGATATCGTGTTCCGCCCCTGGAAGCGTGGCATGGTCGAGGCGCAAACGGGCCGCTACTTGGCGACATTCCCTTGGGCGCACAGCGACGAGCGGGAAGAGGCGTTCGCGTTTTCCAACAAGCTTTATAGTTTTAACCAGTATTTCTTCACGCGCTTTTCGTCCGGCATCAAGGGCGTCACCAAAGAGGATGTCGCTGGCAGCAAACTGTGCCTGCCGATTGGCTACACAACATCGACCCTGGATGCGTGGGTGTCTGAAGGTGTGATCGAACTGATCCGTCCGGCGAACCTGTCGAACTGCTTTCAAATGCTCGCATCTGGACGCGCGGATCTGATCCGTGTGAACGACATAATCGGGTGGTCTACGGTGGACAAAGTGTTCAG
>CAWUIP010000306.1:0-2175 GCA_963922415.1 uncultured Aliishimia sp.
GCCGCGCCGCCGCCATGACCGCGTGCATGCCCTCTTGAACCGCCTCGGACACGGCGCGGCGTTCAGCCGGCAAGCGCCCGATATGCCCCGTGCGCGCAAGACCCACATTGTAGCGTTTGTGGCATCCGCCCAACTCAAAGGCGACGGTCTCGCCATCGGCAAAAAGGCTGTCATCCCACATTGGGTGCGCGGTGGAGGCTTTCTCACCGGCCAAAAGAAGCGGTGGCACCGCTGTCATGTCGCCGCCAATGTCGCCAGTCCCGCGAATGCCAGCCGCCACCACATCAGCCATGAGGTCCGATTGCCGCCGCCCGGTGCGGAGCCCGCTCAGCGCCGTTTCCACCGCGTGCTCGGCAAGGCGTGCGGCCTGTTCCATCACCGCGATCTCGTCGTTGGACTTCACCAGACGGCACCAATTGACGAGCAGGTCCGCATCGACCCACTGCGCATCTGGAAGTTGCGCCTGCACGGCCTGCAAAGACCGGGGCGACATCATATAGGCGTCGCTCTCGTAGCCGATACGCGCACGGGCAAGCCCGTGATCGCGCATCCAGGCCCCGACCCAATCGCCCGGATGGACGCCATCGCGCTGCACCAGGTCTTCGGGATAGGCCACCACTTGGTGGTCTGGCAGATAGGTCGTAAAGCGCGCGGCCCCTGCATCCATCAACCGCCCCAGCCAGATCAGCGCGCCGGTCTGGTCCACCAGGAGGTATTGCGGGGTGTAAAAGCTCCACGCGTCATAGCCGGTGGCCCAAGTCACATTCGCAGGCTCACCGATCAATAGGGCGTCGAGCCCGCGCGCCTCCATCGCCGCGAGGATCGCCAAGCGGCGGCGGTCATATTCAGCTTTGCGAAAGGCCGCGGGCATGCGCAGGCGCGCTAGCCGTTGGCTTCGCGGATTTTGTCGGCGGCGTCCTTGTCGTAGCCCACGCCTTGATCATCAAACAGCGTGTCCAGCTCACCCGACAGCGTCATCTCGGTGATGATGTCGCAGCCGCCTACAAACTCACCCTTGACGTAAAGCTGTGGGATCGTGGGCCAGTCGGAATACTCTTTGATGCCCTGGCGAATGCCGTCATCGGCCAGCACATTCACATCCGTGTAATCGACGCCCATATAGTTCAGCACCCCCGCCACGCGCGAAGAAAACCCGCATTGCGGCATCTCTTTGGTGCCCTTCATGAACAAGACCACGTCGGTCGATTTCACCTGTTCGTCAATCTGTGTCTTTGCATCCGTCATTTTGCGGGGAGCCTTTCCGGTTATAGGCGCGGTGGTACCGCGCGGCATAGGTTTCGTCGTCGGGCATCTGGGTCACAGGGCGGTCATTCACCCGCGCGCCAGAAATGTTTGAGAAGGGCGTCGAGATCCGCTCGAGCGCGGCATTACGGCGGTTGACCGCGTTCACTTCGCGCAAGTCAAGTGCTTCAAACCCCAAAGGTGTTTCCTCTTGGTCTTGGCGCAACGGCTGGTACTGCGACAGCGGCCGTCGTGGACCGCGCCGAAACCCCGCCAAAAGATGCGACCAAAAGGACATGGCGCTAGTCCGGTGCCTTTGTGGTCAGGGCCAGCGCGTGCAATTCGCCATTGGGGCCGTCCATCTTGCCCTTTAGTGCTGCATAGACGGCGCGTTGCTGCTGGACGCGGTTCTTGCCGCGAAAGCTCTCGTCGACCACCATCGCGGACATATGCACCCCGTCGTCGCCGCCCACAGTGATCTGTGCCTCTGGGAACGCGCTCCGCAGCAGGTCTTCGATTTCTTGGGCTTGCATTGGCATGCGGGCACTCCATCTGTCATCGTTCCGTGTTGAAAATAGGCGGGCGCGCCGGGCGGTGCAAGCAGGGCCTTGAACCTCGCGCCGCTCAGGGCCACTTTGCCCGCCATGAACACACAAATTGATCACGCCCCCGAACAGGCGCTGGCCTGGCATCAAGCGGGCGAAAAGGCCGCCATCGCGACGGTTGTGCAGACCTGGGGCAGCGCGCCGCGCCGCGTGGGCGCGCAATTGGTGATGTCCGGGTCGGGCGAGATGCAGGGCTCGGTCTCGGGCGGTTGCGTCGAAGGGGCCGTGATGGTCGAGGCGTTGGAGGCCTTAGAAGACGGCGCGCCGCGCCTTTTGGAATACGGGGTCAGCGACGGCGACGCGTTTGCCGTGGGCCTTGCCTGCGGCG
>CAWUIP010000307.1:0-2126 GCA_963922415.1 uncultured Aliishimia sp.
ACGGTGCGCGATCTGTTGGATCAAGGTGTCTCGGGCGAGGTCATCCGCTTTGTGACGTTGTCGACCCATTACCGCAAGCCGATGGACTGGACCGAAAAGAAGCGCGAAGAGGCGATGGCGACCCTGTGGCATTGGGCGGACCTGGTCAAAGACGTGACACCGGGGCCAGTGCCACCGGCCATTATCGACGCCTTGGCCGATGACCTCAACACGCCGCTGGCGATCACGCATCTGCACCGACTTGCAGCGGATGGGGATGCCGAAGGTCTGACTGCTGGGCTGCAGATCCTGGGGATCACCGTGTCCAACCTGCGCGATGGCGATGCCTTCGATCTGAGCGCGCAGGCGGAGGCGCTTGCCGCGGCGCGCGCGACGGCCATGGACACCAAGGATTTTTCACATGTGGACGCGATGAAGGCCGCTCTGGTCGCCGCTGGGGTCGAGGTGCGCATGTCCAAAGAGGGTGTCGACCTGGTCGCCGGTCCAAACTTTGATGCGACAAAACTGGACGCACTGACATGACGAAAGAGCGCCTTTACCTTTTTGACACCACTCTGCGGGACGGCCAGCAAACGCACGGCGTGCAGTTTTCGACCGAAGAGAAGTTCCAGATCGCTGCCGCGCTGGATGAGCTGGGCATCGACTATATCGAAGGCGGCTGGCCCGGCGCCAACCCAACCGACAGCGCGTTTTTCGAGGCCGCGCCCAAGACGCGCGCCACGATGACGGCCTTTGGAATGACCAAGCGTGAAGGTCGGTCGGCGGAAAATGATGACGTGCTGGCCGCAGTGATGAATGCGGGCACGCCGGCTATCTGTTTGGTCGGCAAAAGCCACGAGTTCCACGTGCGCGAAGCTCTTGGGATTGGGCTGGATCAGAACTTGAAGAACATCGGGCAATCCTTTGAATATATTGCCTCTCAATCGCGTGAATGCCTTTACGATGCCGAGCATTTCTTTGACGGGTACAAGTCCGATCCGGACTATGCTGTCTCTGCCCTAAAAGCTGCCTTGGATGCTGGCGCGCGCTGGGTCGTGCTTTGTGATACCAATGGTGGCACGCTGCCGGACGAGATTGGCCGGATCACGCGCGCAGTTATAGCGGCGGGCATTCCAGGCGAGAGCCTTGGCATTCACACGCATAACGATTCGGAAACGGCCGTCGCGGGGTCTTTGGCGGCTGTTTTGGCGGGGGCGCGGCAGATACAAGGCACGTTAAACGGATTGGGCGAACGCTGCGGCAATGCCAACCTGACCTCCCTCATCCCGACGCTGCTGTTGAAAGAGCCATTTGCAAGCCGCTTTGAAACCGGTGTTACGCCCGACGCTTTGTTGGGACTCACACGCGTGTCCCGGATGCTCGACGATATCTTGAACCGCGTGCCGCAAAAACAGGCCGCCTATGTGGGCTCGGGCGCTTTTGCGCATAAGGCGGGGCTGCATGCCAGCGCGATCCTGAAGAACCCGGCGACCTACGAACATGTGGATCCGGCCTCTGTTGGCAATGGGCGGATCATCCCGATGTCGAACCAGGCCGGGCAGTCCAACCTGCGCCGACGCTTGTCCGAGGCGGGCATCGATGTCGCGCGCGATGATCCGGCCTTGCCGCGCATTCTGGATGCGGTCAAAGCGCGCGAAGCGATGGGATATTCCTACGACACAGCCCAGGCCTCGTTCGAGATCCTAGCGCGGGACGAGCTGGGCACGCTGCCCGAGTTTTTCGAGGTCAAGCGCTACCGTGTGACGGTGGAGCGGCGCAAAAACAAGCACAACAAGATGGTCAGCCTGTCCGAGGCCGTGGTTGTCGTGAAGGTCGACGGCGAAAAGAAGCTGTCGGTGAGCGAATCCATGGACGAGACCGGGTCAGATCGGGGACCGGTCAATGCGCTCTCTATGGCGCTGGCGAAAGATTTGGGCCGGTATCAAGATGTAATCTCGGATATGAAGCTGGTGGATTTCAAGGTGCGGATCACGCAAGGCGGGACCGAAGCGATGACGCGCGTGATCATTGACAGCGAAGACGGGCAAGGGCGGCGATGGGCCACCGTTGGGGTTTCGCCCAACATCGTCGATGCCTCGTTCGAGGCGCTCTTGGACGCAATCCGCTGGAAGCTTGTTCGGGACACC
>CAWUIP010000308.1:0-2091 GCA_963922415.1 uncultured Aliishimia sp.
CGGTGGGTCCGGTCAACCTTCAGGTCGATCAGCAGATCTTCATGGGTGTCTTCGGTGACGTAGTAGTTCTCGTTCTCGACACCCGCATCGACCGCGTCGAACTCGTTGACCGTGTCAATCGCGTTGCGCGCGGCACCAAATGGGGTGACAGGCGCGCGCACGACAACAAGTGCCGCCCCGGACTTCATGGCTTTCGCATAGGCGGCCGCGGACGCCTCAGGCACCATGGCCGCAACCATCGCGTCCTGTGCCCCTTTGCCGGAGCCGATCATGTCGATGTTCCCACTTGGGTGGTTTTGCAGTTGGAGCGCCGTGACGGCCTGTTCTGCCGTCGTCTTGTCTGCATAAAGACGTGTGACAACCGTTGTCATGTGCCCTTTTCCTTTTCTTCCGGCCCCGACCAACTGTGGAGGTGCGCACATCGCACGCGAAAGGTCGGGCCCGTTGCCTTACGCGCGTATCTTTCAGGAGACATAGACCTGCCTCCCCCGGTTTCCAGCGATTTTGCGCCGCAAGGGCCAAACCGCGATCACCGCCAATATCAAAAACGCCATTTCTAGCGCAAATACAGGAATGTACGGCGCTTCGGCGGCAGACACGCCGCCCGCGAGCACCAAATCCCGAATGACGCCGCCGAGTGCGACGGCAATGCCCGCGCATGTCGCCTGCACCGCGCCCCAAGCGCCTAATGCCAACCCGACCTGTTCCGGCGGGGCGTTGCGCATCGTAGCTGTCAGTGTGCCATGGCCGAAAAGTCCCGCGCCAAAGCCTGCCGCAAGCGTCGCAGCCGTGAAAAGAGCAACGCCGCCGCCTTGTGCTGCTAAAATGATGGCGCCGAACGCGGGCACGCCAATGAGCGCGCCAACCCATGCCATGCGGGTTGGAGACCCGCCACGGCTCAGCGTGTAAGACGCCATCCAAAACCCGATCAGCGTGCCGCCAGCGAGTACGGCGGTCAGTGACGTGGTGGCTGAAACGGACATGCCCAGCACCTGCCCACCATAGGGCTCCAGCAACACATCGGCCATGCCGAACCCAAAGGTACCTAGTCCAATGACAACCAAAAGGCGCATCGCATTAGCGCCATCAATGAAGCCACGCCAAGCCTGGTCAAATGTCGGTTTGGGACGTCCGGCGCGCGCGCGCTCGCGGTCGCGCGGCTCTTGTTTCCAAAGCGCGATACCGTTCAGAACGATTGTGACAACCGCACTGCCCTGGATCGCGGCAATCAATGCGCCGGGCGTGTAGGGGTCAAGCATACGGCCATAGATGAAGGCTGCCGCGATCATGCCGAGAAGCAGCATGACATACATCAAACCAACCACATTGGGCTGGTCTTCTTCGCGCACCAAATCGGTGGCGAGTGCGAGACCCACGGTTTGCACAACATGAACGCCTGCCCCAACCAGAAGGAAAGCCAGTCCAGCCGAGCCGATGCCAAGCCAACGCGGTGCATCGGCGGCATAGCCCTGCTGCGACAACACCAAGAGCGCGAAGGGCATGATGGCGAAGCCGCCGAAAAGGAGCATCGTGCCTTTGAAAATGTAGGGCGTACGTCGCCAGCCTAAGGCGCTGTCAAACGTATCGGATTTGAACCCGATCAGCGTCCGAAACGGCGCAAAGAGAAGCGGTAGTGCAAGCATTATGCCCACCAAACTGGCCGGCACGTCCAACTCGACAATCATCACGCGGTTGAGCGTTCCCACAAGCAGCACAAGCGCCATGCCGACCGTGACCTGGAACAGCGAAAGTCGCAAAAGGCGGCTCAGCGGGATGTCGTCGGTCGCCACATCCGCAAACGGCAAAAACCGCGGCGCAGCGCTGCGGAGTTTAGCGATTGCGATGTCCTTGGTCCCAAGCATGCTGCCTTAGTCTCCCGGGGTGTCGCACGACGGAACATGCGCCGCAGCGCACCAAGCCAAGCGCAAGATCGGCAGGATGTTCACCCCGCCGATCTGCTGTCTGTCAAAGCCGTTAGGGCTTTCGATGGGTGAGCGCCGAGGCCAAAGTCGTCTTTGGTTCCTCAATGACCGCCCAAGCTTCGGTGCCGTTTGCCAGCGTCAACTTGATGCGGTCGCCCGCTTCAAATGT
>CAWUIP010000309.1:0-2081 GCA_963922415.1 uncultured Aliishimia sp.
CTTCTGCCCGCGCGATTACGGCGTGGCGTGCGGCGGGCGTGCGGCGGTAGACCCCGTTCAAAAGGGCCACACGCGCCACCCGGTGCGGCGCAGAGGCGGCGACGCCGCCAGCGATCAACGCCCCCATCGAATGACCCGCCAGGTTGACGGGCCCAACCTCCAAGGCGTCCAATGACGCGCAAAGCCAGTCGACAAAGCACTCCAGGCTCGCGCCCTTGGGCAACGGATCACTGCCCCCGTGCCCCGGCATATCCAGCGCGATGACGGGCATCACGTCCGAAAACGCCGCGATCTGCGGCGCCCAGGCTTGCGCGTTCAGCCCAACGCCGTGGATCAAGACCAGGGGCGCCACGGCGGCTCCTTGCGGGCCTTCGCGCAGTGCATGCATGCAGCCGAAAGGCTCAGACAGCGGCAGGGTTATCGAGGTCATGCCCCAGATCCTTCAAGTCTTGATATCGATCACCGATCCGGTGGTGCGGCCGCCCGCCCAGCGACGCGCCAAGCGCGATCAGGATTTCATCTGGCCCGGGCGCATCGGCCACCTGCGCCTGGATGGTGAGGTAGTGGCTGCGCCGCCCGGCATCGTTTTTGTCCATCAAGGGGATCTGCAACGACGCCCCAGCCCCGCCGCGCGTGTTCGTGAAGGACAGGTAAGACTTCGCGCCCACCGCCTCGCGATAGGCATTGCCAAAGCGCAAAGTGTGGATCAGCGCCGAGCCATGCTCAATCTCGCCATTCACGCCGACCATCGCGGCCTTGCCATAACCTTCGACCTTGTCGCCACCACCCGCCGCGCGCAGCACCATATCGGTCAGCATGTCGCCTAACCCAGGCGCGCAGTCCAAAATCTCGGGCCGCAAGTCCTCGACAAAGCCGCGCCCCGCCCACGGGTTGGTGATCACCGCGATGGCCGCAATCTGCGTCAGCGGGTGCGCGGCGGCACGGCCCCCTTCGACCCATTGGGTTTCAACCTGAAGAAACGTCTTGCGAATGGTGGCGGGCACGGTGGTGAACCTGTTCATGGAATCTCCAAACCAGCGTGGTATACCATATGATGATATGTCAATCAGAACTTGCTGGCCCAAGGCCCGCCTGCTAGCGTTCAGCCCATGCACATGCCCCCCCTCGCCAAGATCGAACAGCCGCCCGCGACGCTGCGCGACATCGTACAAGACCGGATCCGTGACGCGATTGTCGAAGGCGTGTTGCAGCCTGGGCAGCGGCTTGTCGAACGGCCTTTATGCGAGCAACTGGGCGTCAGCCGCACCGTTATCCGCGAGACAATTCGCTTCCTCGAGGCCGAAGGCCTTGTCGAGATCGCGCCAGGGCGCGGCCCGCGCGTGGCGGTGATGACGCGTGATGCGGCGCGCCAGATTTATGATATCCGGCGCGTTCTGGAAACGGCGGCGGCCGAGGCCTGCGCGGATAGGATCACGCCAGCGCTCGCGACAGCACTGCGCGCCGCCTTTGACGACATGCAGCGGGCGCAAAAGACCACGGCCCCTGCTGATCACTTGCGCGCGGCTGCGGCCTTTTACGGCCAGATTTTTAAAGGCGCGGGCCACCAGATCGCGTGGGAGATCGTACAACGCCTCAATGGGCGCATCAGCCGGTTGCGTATGATGACGCTCTCTTGTGTGGACCGCCCGCAACCGGGCATCGCGCATATGGCGGCGATCTGCACAGCGATCACTGCTGGCGACGCTCACGCGGCGCGGGCGGCCGTGACGGCGCATCTGAACGAAGCTGCGGCCATCGCAGATCAGCTTTTGGTGCAAGAAACCGAAGAGGCCGACACCTGAAATGCCCAAAGCCTATTGGATCGCCAATGTGACCATCACGGACCCCGACGCCTATAAGGGCTACCAAGCTTTGGCCCCCGACGCCTTCGCCCAGCACGGCGCGCGGTTCCTGGCGCGCGGGACGGCAGAGACACTGGAAGGCACCGATTGGCAGCGCCGCGTCGTGATTGAGTTTCCCAGCATTGAGGCTGCGCGCGCCTGCTATCACTCCGACGCCTACCAGGCCGCGCGCCAAAACCGCGACGGCGCTTGCATCGCTGACATTGCACTGATCGAGGG
>CAWUIP010000310.1:0-2058 GCA_963922415.1 uncultured Aliishimia sp.
GAGATGCGGTAGCTGTCGACGATTTTGACTTCGGGCGCTTCGATGGTCATGCGTATTTCCTGCGTGGCGTGTCCAAGGCGGTTATGCGCGATGTGCCCGGTGCGGGCAAGAGATCAGGTGTCGCGGTCGATGGGGCCAGGGTAACAATTTTCCCGCGCCGAGCGCAGGTGGATATTGGCCACATCCGGGTTATCAAAGAGTTGAGACGGGTACGCGCGACCAAAGCATTTTTCTTGCGCAAAATGTTTGCGCAGGTGTCACGTTACGATTGTAGCGACCGCCATGCGAATGAAATTCGCTCCAGCGTCAAATGTGAGAGTTGCGCCAACAGACAAGGAGGCCGTCCATGCCAAAGGTAGATCGCGCCACAGCGCCGCGTTACGAGCGCCAAGCCTATCCCGGAAAGCTCGTTCATCGTACAGATGGGTGTTGGAAAACCAAACTAAGCGACCACGTCGGCCTAACCCAGATGGGCATTGGGGAGGTCGAACTCGCCCCGGGCAGCGCGACTGGGTTGCTGCATTATCACTATGGTGCAGACGAGATGATTTACGTGCTTGAAGGAGAGGTAACCCTTGTCGAGGAAGGCGGCACTGAAGAAATTCTCCGGGCTGGCGATTCCGCCGGTTGGAAGGCAGGTGATGTGGTTGGGCACACGATCGAAAATCGGAGCGGCGCACCGGCCCGCCTGCTTGAAATCGGCACGCGCCCTGCGGAAGATACGGCCGTCTATGTGGGGCTCGACCTGATGTACCGCGCCAAGTATGGCACGGACTACACGATCAGGTCGCGTCATGGACGACCCTATGAAGCGGGTGAGGACGTGCCTGAGATCGAGGAATTGCCAATAGAATTGCGCCGTTAAGGCGTGTCCAAGGCGGTGGTGCGGGATGTGCCCGGTGCGGGCAAGAGATCAGGTGTCGCGGTCGATGCGGCATTGATAACAATTGTTCCGCGCCGAGCGCACGTGGATATAGGCCACATTTGGGTTATCAAAGAGTTGCGACGCGTAGCCGAGGATCTCTTCGGATGGGATAATCGCGCCTGTACCATAGAGGATGCGGTCGTCCTTGGTGTAACCCTTCAGCAGGTAATCAGGTGACGTGGTCAGGATGTCGGGCAAATCTTTGCTTGCGCCGTCCCTACAGGCCTCTTTGCAGAAGAAAACCGGGCCGATTTCGGTATAGGGGTGCGTGCTGTCAAAGGGCTTATGCGCCAGGACAAGCATGCCCGCGCCCTTTGGGATATCGCGCAAGCAATGGCGGCAGGGATTGCCGGGGCCGTCAGAGAGCGTCTCTTCGGGCGGCAGCCCAAAGGCGTCGGGGCCGCCGGCTTGATAGGCGCGCGTGGTTTCGGTGGGAACCGCTGTGAATTTGAGCATTGGGCGTCTCCTTTTGAAGACATCCTTGTGGAGATGCGCGTGCCACGCGACCCGGATCTTGCGAAAAGGACTCGGCATGAGAACAAAAGGTGAATATAAGAGATGCTGATGTTTGCTGAACTCTGCGCCCAATCCAATTTCACCTTCCTCACCGGGGCCTCTCACCCCGAGGAGTATATGGACCGTGCCGCCGCCTTGGGGCTCAGCGGTGTGGCGATTTCGGATGATAACTCGGTGGCGGGGATTGTGCGGGCGCATACCCAAGCCAAAGTTATCGCGCGGTTGGTGAAAGAGCGGCAGGATTGGGATCAAGACCACGGCCCCATTGGCCCGCCTGCGCCGCGCGGTCTGCCGCGGCCTGAGTCGGTCTCGATCTATAATGTCCCGCGCCTGATTCCGGCGGCCCGAATCTGCTGCACGGATGCGCCACCTATTACCGTGCTGCCGCGCGACCGTCTGGCCTGGGGGCGGCTCTGCCGACTGATTTCGCGCGGGCGGTTGCGGGCGGAAAAGGGGACCTGTGATCTGCAATTGGCCGATCTTTTGGAGTTTGCAGAAGGGCAGGCGTTGATCCTATGGCCCGGACGGGGCTGGCGCGCGGTGGCCGCGCGGCTGCGTCGCAAGACGGGGCGGGCGCCTTACCTGCTGCTTTGCCCGCATTACGATGGTCGTGATCC
>CAWUIP010000311.1:0-1982 GCA_963922415.1 uncultured Aliishimia sp.
GCACAGCTCTCCATTGATACCGTCGTCGCAGAGGTCTTGCCGGACGAAAAACGCGCGGCACTCGACGAAATGCGAGCGGGTGGTCCCGTAGCCTTTGTCGGCGACGGGCTCAACGACGCGCCTGCTCTGGCCGCCGCAGACGTGGGCATCGCCGTGGGCGGCGGCACCGATGTGGCGCTGGAGGCGGCAGATGTGGTGCTGCTATCGCCCGACCTCAATGGCCTGATCCGCGCCCGCGACCTGTCGGTGGCGACGCTGCGCAATATCCGCCAGAACCTCTTCTGGGCCTTTGCCTATAACGTGGCCCTCATCCCGGTCGCGATGGGTCTCTTTTACCCCCTCTTCGGCTGGCAGCTTTCGCCAATGCTCGGGGCAGCCGCGATGGCGTTAAGCTCGGTCTTTGTCGTGACCAACGCCTTGCGCCTCAGATGGGCGGGCGAGGGCTTGTCAACTGCGCCCTGAGGTCTGTAGTTAGCGGTAACAGTGGCGCAATAACGGTATGTGATGATGGCTTGGGATCTGGTTGCAGATATTGGCGGCACCAACATGCGCGTGGCGCAGGTGGCCGACGGACGCATTCTTGCGCGGCAAGACTTTGCAATGACGCCAGACCGCAAAGTGGCCGACACTTTGGCGCAAGTGGCCCGTGGCTTCGGCGGCGCGCCGCACGCGATTGTGGCCGCCGGGGCAGGCCCTGTCACAAACGGCGGGATCGAGCTGACCAACGGCGGCTGGCGGGTTCAGGAAACCGAGATTGCCCAAACCACAGGCGCGGCGCAGGTCCGCGTGATCAACGACTTTGAAGCTGCCGCCTGGTCCTTGGCCAACCTAACGCCTGACGATGTGCGGCCCATTGGGCGGACCGGCCCCCTGACACACGGGCACAGGGTCGCGCTGGGACCGGGCACGGGCTTGGGTGCAGGATCGCTGGTCTGGGACGGCAACAGCTACCAATGCGTGCCCGGCGAAGGCGGCCACGTCACGGTTGGCCCCCGAACTGCGCAAGAGGTGCCGGTTTTCGAACGCCTTGCAGAACTTTGGCCCGAGGCGGCTGCTGGAGACAGCTTCACATACGAGGCCGAAGCGCTTCTCAGCGGAACAGGCCTGCCCATTCTTTATCAGGCCTGCGGCGGTGAAGCTGGAACCAAGGGGCGCGACATCTTTCAGCGCGCGCGCGAAGGCGAGGCGGAAGCCCTGCGCTGCGTGACGCTCTTCCGCGATCATCTGGCAGCCCTGGCAGGCAACATGGCGGTCATGATCAACGCCACTGGTGGGATCTTTCTGCTGGGCGGCGTGGCGCAAGCGAATGCGGACCTCTTTGACGACCACTTTTGGGACGTGTTCCGGGCGGGTGGGCGCCCGCCTTTCACCGAGTTGCGTGAGACCTGCGGCGCCTACCTTGTCACGATTGAGGATTTCGGCCTGCGCGGATGCGTCAACGCGTTGTCACGGCTGCCGCACTAAGACGCGCGCGCACCAATCAATCTAAACACCTCGACAGGTGCGTTGATGCCCTTCAACGCAAGTTCGGCATGCGGCGCGGTCTCCATATCATCTTCAACGGCGACCTGTGCGCGCGGGGACAGCAAGATCTCACCGTCTTCTGCCTGATCGCATAGGCGTGCGGCTAAGTTCACCGCCGTGCCCGAGGCCGTGTAATCAAACCGCCCCTCATATCCGACCATCCCCACAGTTGCATACCCCAGCGAGACGCCCACACCAAAACCAAGGCGGTGACCCAACCGCTTCCATCCCTTGCACAGCTCTGCCATCCGGTCCCGCATCGCCATCGCCAGGCGCACCGCCTCGCCTGCTGGATCGTCACACGGCACCGGATCGTTGAAAAGCACCATAATCCCGTCGCCCATCCGGTGATCCACGCCCGCCCCATGGGCCACGATCAGCTTGCCCATCTCCTCATGATACGTCTGAAGCACCTCGATGGTCTCTTCCGGCTCTGCGCTCTCGCAAAATGCTGTGAA
>CAWUIP010000312.1:0-1936 GCA_963922415.1 uncultured Aliishimia sp.
CGAAATTTGATCAAACCACTTGTGTTACCGGTCACATCTGCTATTGTGACCGGTAACACGGCCTGTCTTGGGAGGGACAATGCCCACAATCCATTTAGACAATTTGGTCAAGCGCTACGGGAACGTAGAGGTTCTGCACGGGATCGAGCTTGAGATGGCCGATAATGAATTCACCGTTCTGGTGGGGCCTTCTGGCTGCGGGAAATCCACGACCTTGCGCATGATTGCAGGGCTCGAAGATGTGTCCGAGGGCGAGATTTGGGTCGATGGCAAGCCGGTCAGCAAGCTGGAGCCCAAGGACCGCGACCTAGCGATGGTGTTCCAGGACTACGCGCTTTACCCGCATATGAACGTGGCCAAGAACATCTCGTTCGCGCTGCGCTTGCAAAAGCGCCCTGCCGCCGAGATCGACAAAAAGGTCCAAGAGGTCGCTGAAACGGTGGGTCTTACGGACTTCCTCCACCGCAAGCCGGGCGAGTTGTCGGGCGGTCAGCGCCAGCGTGTGGCGATGGCACGCGCCTTGGCGAAGGACAGCGGGCTCTTCCTGTTTGACGAGCCGCTCTCGAACCTCGACGCCAAGCTGCGCGGACAGATGCGCGCGGAACTCGCGTTGATGAGCCAGCGCGTCCAAAAGAACATGATCTATGTGACGCACGACCAGATCGAGGCGATGACGCTCGCGGATCGGATCGTCGTGATGCATGGCGGGTATATCCAGCAGCAGGGATCGCCTGAGGAACTGTTTAAGCGGCCCGCGAACAAGTTTGTTGCAGGCTTTCTGGGCATGCCGCCGATGAACTTCCTCGAAGGAAGTATCGAAGACCGTGGTGACGGAACCTTCGTTGTCGGAGACGGCTTTGCGCTGAAGCTGTCGGACGAAAAAGCCGCGGCCGCCAAGGCGCATAGCAGCCGAAATGCCACCTTGGGCATTCGCCCATCTGATTTGTCGTATGACCCGGATGCACCTGCCGATGCGGCGCTGACGTTGGACGTGTTGGTGTCCGAATATGTCGGCGCGCAATCCGTGCTGCTGTGCCGCTGCGGGGCGGCACAGGTCATGGTCGAGGTGAAATCAGAAACGCCGGTGGCCTTGGGCCAAACACTGACTTTTGCGGTCAATTCGGGGGGGATGCACCTCTTTGATCGCGAGACGGAAGCCGCGCTGTGACACGGCGCGCATCATAATCCACAGGGAGGACTTGGATGTTTAAAGCACTGAAATCAACGGCGCTCGGTCTGACGACCGCAGCACTTTTGGCGACAACTGCGATGGCCGGTGGCCATGGTGGGCCCTATGACGAATATGCTGGAACGACGCTCATCGTGAACTTCCCAGCGCACCCGCATTATGACGCGGTGATGAAGATCCTGCCGGAATTTACGAAAGAAACCGGCATCGAGGTTGAAGTTGACCAGCTGCCTTACCTCAAAATGCGCGAGCGTCAGACGCTGGAACTGGCCCAGGACGAAGGCGAATACGACCTGATCGCTTATGTGGTCTTCTCGAAAGCCGACTATGTCTATGCCGATCAGCTGGAGAACCTGGCGAAATACGTCATGAACCCAAAGCTGAGCGATCCGAACTATGACGCGGACGACTTGATTGACGGCTACGTCTACAACATCGGGTTTGCAGGCGGCAACAAGGGCTACTTGGAAGGCAAGACAGGCTCGCTCTTTGGTATTCCTTACGGCTCGGAAACATCGATACTGGGCTACCGCAAGGACATCTTTGAAAAGCACGGGCTTGAGGTTCCAGAAACCTATGACGAGATGCTCGACATCGCGTGCAAGATCCCTGAGCTAGAACCTGGCATGGGCGGTGTTGCCTCGCGCGCGGCTTCTGGCCACCACGCGTCCCACGCGTTCTTGCTGCACTTGGCACCTTTGGGCGGTCGTGTCTTTGACGACAGCTGGAACCCGATTGTGAACAACG
>CAWUIP010000313.1:0-1934 GCA_963922415.1 uncultured Aliishimia sp.
TGAAACTGCACCACCTGGTGGATGACAAAATCCACGCGCGCTCAACCGGGCCATATTCCTTGGTCACCCAGCAACCGCTGGGCGGGAAGGCGCAGTTCGGGGGTCAGCGCTTCGGGGAGATGGAAGTCTGGGCGCTCGAAGCCTACGGCGCCGCCTACACCCTGCAGGAGATGCTCACCGTGAAGTCGGATGACGTTGCGGGCCGGACCAAGGTCTATGAAAGCATCGTCAAGGGCGAGGACAACTTCGAAGCCGGCGTGCCGGAGAGCTTCAACGTCCTCGTCAAAGAAGTCCGCGGCCTTGGCCTGAACATGGAACTCCTGGATGCGGAGGTGGATGAGTGATGGCGCTGCGACGCAATAAGTTTGGCGTAGTCCCAGTGTCACTAGCGTTCGCTTTGGTGATCTCCGGTTGTGTGACGCCAGAACAGGCCGAGCGGCGTGATGCCAATGCCGCTCGCGAGGCTGCCACGAAGAGTCTTGTGTTTCAGGGCTGTTACCCAGTTTTGGAAGACGAGACCAAGAACGCCCAGAGGATAATTGACACTCAGGGTGGTGGTGACGGATTGTATTGGGCCTGGTGGCCCAACCGTCGCGGCGCCACATTGATAAACGTTAACGCCAAGACGAATGTGGAGGTTACCCCCTCCTGCCTTCAGCGCTTTGAAACAACATGCCAAGAACTTGGCCTAGAGCCAGCCTCTGGATTTGTGACCAGAGATCAAGCAGCCGCGGGTCGCGGCGAAATCACAGTTAAGTGCTCGCCCAGATTGGAGCAGACATGAACCAGGAACTGACCAACAACCCGTTTAACCCGCTCACGCCGCAGAAGGTGTTTGACGAGATCAAGGTGTCCTTGGCCTCGCCGGAGCGGATATTGTCGTGGTCTTTTGGCGAGATCAAAAAGCCCGAAACCATCAACTACCGGACGTTCAAGCCGGAGCGGGATGGGCTCTTTTGTGCGCGCATCTTTGGGCCGATCAAGGACTATGAGTGTCTGTGCGGCAAGTATAAGCGCATGAAGTATCGCGGCGTTGTCTGCGAGAAATGCGGTGTGGAGGTCACGCTGCAGAAGGTGCGGCGCGAGCGGATGGGGCATATCGAACTGGCGGCCCCCGTCGCGCATATCTGGTTCCTGAAATCGCTGCCGTCCCGCATCGGTCTCATGCTTGACATGACCCTGCGCGATCTGGAGCGGGTTCTGTATTTCGAAAACTACGTGGTGATCGAGCCCGGTCTGACGGACCTGTCCTATGGTCAGATGCTGTCGGAAGAAGAGTATATGGACGCGCAGGACGCGTTCGGCATGGACGCCTTCACCGCAAATATCGGCGCGGAAGCGATCCGCGATATGCTCGCCCAGATCGATCTGGAAGCCGAGGCTGACAAGCTGCGCGAAGAGCTGAAAGAAGCCACAGGCGAGTTGAAGCCCAAGAAGATCATCAAGCGTCTGAAAGTGGTCGAAAGCTTCTTGGAATCCGGTAACCGTCCGGAATGGATGATCATGACCGTTGTGCCGGTGATCCCGCCAGAGCTGCGCCCGCTGGTGCCGCTGGATGGCGGTCGCTTCGCGACGTCGGATCTGAACGATCTCTATC
The DNA here is from genome assembly GCA_963922415.1 of uncultured Aliishimia sp. Lineage (GTDB taxonomy): Bacteria > Pseudomonadota > Alphaproteobacteria > Rhodobacterales > Rhodobacteraceae > Aliishimia. Next base: position 1,598 of record CAWUIP010000313.1, read on the forward strand.
GCCGGGTGATCAACCGGAACAACCGCCTGAAGCGTCTGATCGAGCTGCGCGCGCCGGATATCATCGTGCGGAACGAAAAGCGGATGTTGCAGGAGTCTGTTGACGCCCTGTTCGACAACGGTCGTCGGGGTCGGGTGATCACGGGTGCCAACAAGCGCCCGTTGAAATCGCTCTCGGACATGCTGAAAGGTAAGCAAGGGCGCTTCCGTCAGAACCTTTTGGGGAAACGCGTCGACTTCTCGGGCCGGTCGGTCATCGTGACTGGGCCGGAATTGAAGCTGCACCAATGTGGTTTGCCCAAGAAGATGGCGTTGGAGCTGTTCAAGCCGTTCATCTA
>CAWUIP010000314.1:0-1904 GCA_963922415.1 uncultured Aliishimia sp.
GCCCGGCGGCTTCGAACTCGCGGATCGCGGCAGTGTAGAACGGATGAATCGCGGCTACTGCGCCACAATCAAGCGCCGCATAAAGCTCGCGCCACTCGCGACACGGTACGACCGGCCCCGCCGCCAAGCCCAAGGGCGCTAGCATCTGCCCGATCACCATCGGATCAGCAGGGAACATCTCGCCCAGAAGCGTCACAGTTGGACGGTCTGACTTGCCTGCCTTTGGCGCAGCCACTGGTCCGGCTTCGATCTCTTGGCGGGCGTAGTTCAACATCGCCCCGGCCAGCACATCCTTGGCTTCCGCATGGGTCGGCACGCCGAACCCGGGCACATCAATGCCCACGATGCGCACGCCGTTGATTTCGTCCGGCAGCAGCCGCAACGGCACGCCAGAGGCCGTAGGTACACACAGATTGGTCACGACGATGGCGTCGTACTTTTCAGGGTCTGCCAGTTCATAGACGCTTTCACGAATGTCCTCGAACAGCTTGCCCGTTACCAGTGTCTCGGAATTGAACGGAACGTACCCCACAGAACGGCGCGCGCCATAAAAGTGGCTGACAAAGGTCAGGCCGTAGACGCAACAGGCCGAACCAGACAGCACAGTTGCCACACGACGCATCCGCAGACCCACGCGCAAAGAGCCGAAAGCTGGGCACATGCTTTGTGGTTTATCGTGCGGACCTTGAGGATAGTCCTTGGCGAACTTCTCTAGTAGCTCACCATTGGCCATTTCGGCCGCTTTGACCATTTCAGAGCCTGAATGACATCCCAGCCCGCCAATGCCGCCGCCTGTATCCTCGGCCTCGCGCGGGTGTCCTTTGATCACATCAGCCTGAGCGGCGGTGTCATATGTGACTTCGTCGCTCATGCTTCGTCGTAGACAACTTCAAGGGATGCCTTGGGCGCTGCGTTTTTGCCGCGCATGTCTTGATCAGTCGCAGGCTCCAACACAACGCCAGCGCCGGTATCAGACCCATCAAACAGATCCAAAAGACCGTCCTGGCTCAGCGGCTTGGGTCGCACGGGCGGGGCCTCTGCCACGTTCAGGCCAAGCTCGGCAAAGAGCGGACCCCATTGGCTCGCGTCAGTGCCCACGATCTGGTAATTGGCCGATTTCTTCCGCAGGTCATCATCTTGCGGGATGGATGCCAACACCGGGATATCGACCGCCTCGGCAAAGGCTTGTGCCTCGCCAGACCCGTCATCTTTGTTGATCACCAGACCCGCGACACCGACATTGCCACCCAGCTTGCGGAAATATTCTACGGCTGAGCAGACATTATTCGCAACATAGAGACTTTGCAGATCGTTTGATCCAACCAAGATGACCTTCTGCGCCATGTCTCGAGCGATTGGCAGACCAAAGCCACCGCAGACAACGTCGCCCAGGAAGTCCAGCAAAACGTAATCAAAGTCCCAATCATGGAACCCCAGCTTCTCCAGAAGCTCAAAGCCGTGAATGATGCCACGTCCACCACAGCCGCGACCAACTTCCGGGCCGCCTAATTCCATCGCGAACACGCCGCCGCGCTTGAAGCAGACATCGCCGATGCTGACCTCTTCACCGGCAAGCTTTTTCTTTGTCGATGTCTCAATGATGGTCGGACAGGCCTTGCCACCGAACAAAAGCGACGTCGTATCGGATTTCGGATCACATCCGATGAGCAAGACGCGCTTGCCCTGCTCAGCCATCATGTGGCTAAGGTTTGCCAGCGTAAAGCTCTTGCCGATGCCGCCTTTGCCGTAGATCGCAATGATCTGGGTGTCTTTGACCGGGTCAGTAATCGGGATTTCACCGATGGGCTCTGCCGCTTCATCACGGAGACGTTGGTCGAAATCCTTCAAGTTAGGCACTTCGTCTTTCACGCGGACCCCTCCCAGTTCAGTATCATTTTCAAGCA
>CAWUIP010000315.1:0-1872 GCA_963922415.1 uncultured Aliishimia sp.
TACACGGTGCAAGAGCTTGCGACGGCGGTGGAGTTACGGCTCTCGCTGCCGATCTTCCTGTGGGATAATGGAAAGTTGGGCGAGATCGAAGACAGCATGGTCCGCGCGCAGATTGCGCCCAACGCGGTCATTCAGAAGAACCCCGACTTCCTCAAGCTTGCCGAAGCCTACGGCGCGCGTGCGGCCCATCCGCAAACGCTGGACCAGATGCAGGCGGATGTGCGCGCGGCCTTCGCGGCCCCCGTTCCAACGATCATTCGTGTGACGCCCGACATCGCGGGTTGAAACTTGCCGGTTGGGTATCAATCTTTAACCCAGCTATTGATCCAGGTGCGGCAACTGAGATGTCCCAAGACAGTGACACGTTTTTTGAACAGCTGTCAGAGACCCATGACTTTGGCGCGCTGAGCGATGATGCGCACTACACGCCGCTTCCGGATGACTGGTGGGTCGGCAGTTCAGACATTGTCGGTTCGACCAAAGCGATTGCCGAAGGGCATTACAAAACGGTGAACATGATCGCCGCTGCGGTGATCTCGTCCCAGATAAATGCACACGGCGGCGCGCCGTTCCCTTTTGTGTTCGGCGGTGATGGGGCCAGTTTTGCCATCCCGGCGCAGTGGCATGCGGCGGCGGCCCAGGCGCTTTCCGAAACGCGCATGTGGACCCGCGAAGAATTTGGGATGGACCTGCGCGTCGCGTTGACCCCGGTCACCGAAATTCGGGCGGCGGGACAAGACGTGCGCGTTGCCCGGTTTCGCCCGTCCGATGCTGTCGGATACGCGATGTTTGCGGGTGGCGGGCTCAGTTGGGCCGAGGCACAGATGAAGGCCGGCGCGTATGGGTTGGCTGAGGCCGCATCAGGCGCACGCCCTGATCTGACAGGCCTGTCGTGCCGGTGGAGCAATATGAGCAGCCAGTTGGGCAGCATCTTGTCGTTGGTTATCGTTCCAACGCCGCGCGCCGACGCCGCAAAATATGCGCGCCTTATGCAGACCGTTCTTGCAACGACCAAGAGTCTGCGGCAGGGCGGCCACCCGTCGCCAGAAGTGGGGCCCGGTGTCGATTGGCCACCGAAAGGAGCGTGGCTTGAGGCGCAAGCGCAGTACGGCGGAGGCTCGCTCCGGCTTGCCTATGCACAGGTGCTGTTCGAGAGCTTTCTGGCCTGGCTGCTTGTGCGGACCGGCGTGCATATGGGTGGGTTTGACGCGCGTCGCTACCGCAAAGTCGTGGGTCAGAACGCAGACTTCCGCAAATTCGACGATGGGTTAAAGATGACGTTGGACTGCGACCCAGAGACCGAGACACAGCTGCGCAAGATCTTGGACCAGGGTGTCGCGGATGGCGTGATCCGGTACGGGATACATAAACAGGACGAAGCCATGATGACCTGCATTGTCCCGTCGATCCAATCGGATGATCACGTGCACTTCGTCGACGGCGCGGCGGGCGGATATACGGAGGCCGCGAAGGTCCTTAAGGCCGAGGTGTAACACACCTGTGCTGTGCCGCCTTGCGCGGGCGGCATTATCCCGAAATCCGAAGCCACAGCGCGGTTGCGTCGTCGCTGACCTTGAAACGAGGGAACTGCAGGCAAGCGGCGTCTTGGACCTCAACGGCGCGGATTTCCTGTGCCAGATGATCCAAGCCCTTTGATCTAACGGCAGTGATCAACGTGTCAGCCGTGTACACGTTGTAGTCCGTCACAAGGCTGGCAAAACCGTCGCTCATCAGCAGGAGTTCATCGCCCGGTTGGACAGACACTTCATTGTATCGCGTTGCAGCGCTTGACGCGGCAGCCTGAGAACTGAGCGCCTCATGGCCGTCGCGCGCGCGATGCGCCCGGCGATCCTCCAGCACCGCGCCCGACAG
>CAWUIP010000316.1:0-1867 GCA_963922415.1 uncultured Aliishimia sp.
TGTCGGTCGACAAATTGATGTGGTGCAAGGTCAGTTTCATGGCAAATCTCCTCTTGCCGCGACCATGACGCGCATCACGCGCCCTGCCAAGGCTTGGCATTGCCGGGCCCTGGCGCTAAACGGCGAAAACGCAAACCGAATGAGGGCTCCATGGCCATTGATACCTCGACCGCGGCGAAAGTCGCCAAGCTCGCCCGGATCAAAGTCGAAGACGACCGCTTGCCCGCGCTCGCCCAAGAGTTTTCCAATATCCTGGGCTTTATCGAGCAGTTGAACGAGGTCGATGTGGAAGGCGTTGAGCCGATGACCTCCGTCACGCCACAACGGTTAAAGCGGCGCGTGGATGCGGTGACCGATGGTGACCAACAAGATGCCGTTCTGACCAACGCGCCCGACGCGCGCGAAGGCTTCTTTGCCGTGCCAAAGGTGGTGGAATAATGTCCGATCTGAACGCCCTGACCTTGTCAGACGCCCGCGACGCGCTGCGCAAAGGCGAAACGACCTCCCAGGCCCTGACCGAGGCTTGCCTAACCGCCATCGAAGGCGCGGGCACGCTCAACGCTTTCGTGCACAACACGCCCGAGGTCGCGTTGGAGCGCGCCAAGGCCGCTGATGCGGCAATGTCCGCCGATGCCCCGGCGATGGCGGGCCTGCCCATCGGGATCAAAGACCTCTTTTGCACCAAGGGTGTCGCGAGCCAGGCGGGATCGAAGATCCTGGAAGGCTTCTTGCCCGAATACGAATCCACCGTCAGCCAGAACCTCGCCGATGCGGGTGCGGTGATGCTGGGCAAGCTCAACATGGACGAATTCGCCATGGGCTCCTCCAACGAGACCAGCATCTACGGTGATGCGGTCAACCCGTGGAAAATCGACGACCGCAGCCTAACGCCCGGCGGCTCCTCGGGCGGCTCAGCCTCCGCGGTGGCGGCAGACCTCTGCCTTGCGGCCACGGGCACAGATACCGGCGGCTCGATCCGCCAACCAGCGGCCTTCACCGGCATTGTTGGGATCAAGCCCACCTATGGCCGCTGCTCGCGCTGGGGCATCGTCGCCTTCGCCTCCTCGCTCGACCAAGCGGGTCCCATGACCAAATCCGTGCGCGATGCGGCGATCATGCTCGAAGCGATGTGCAGCCACGATCCCAAAGACAGCACCTCTGTCGACCTGCCTGTGCCGAACTTTGAGGCCGCGCTCACGGGCGACATCAAAGGCAAAAAGATCGGCATCCCCAAAGAGTACCGGATGGAGGGCATGCCCCAAGAGATCGAAGATCTCTGGGCCAAGGGGCGCGAGATGATGCAGGACGCAGGCGCCGAACTGGTCGATATCTCGCTCCCACACACCAAATACGCGCTGCCCGCCTACTACGTGATCGCTCCGGCAGAGGCCTCCTCGAACCTCGCCCGCTACGACGGCGTGCGCTTTGGCTATCGCGCCAGTCTCGACCAAGGCGACGGCATCACCGAAATGTATGAAAAGACCCGCGCCGAGGGGTTCGGCCCCGAGGTGCAGCGCCGCGTCATGATCGGCACCTACGTGCTGTCGGCAGGCTTCTATGACGCCTATTACAACCGCGCACGCCGCGTCCGCGCTTTGATCAAAAAGGACTTCGAGGATGTCTTTGCCCAAGGCATCGACGGCATCCTAACCCCCGCCACCCCATCCGCCGCCTTCGGCCTGGGCGAAATGGCGGATGCCGATCCGGTGCAGATGTATCTCAACGACGTCTTCACTGTGACCGTGAACCTTGCGGGTTTGCCGGGGATCTCAGTGCCTGCTGGGCTGGATGCGGATGGCTTGCCTTTGGGGCTTCAACTGATCGGGCGACCCTTCGAGGAAGGCGATCTGCTCAATCTCGCGCAGGC
>CAWUIP010000317.1:0-1819 GCA_963922415.1 uncultured Aliishimia sp.
CGGTTGAGCATTTCTGCTATTGGTCCCTGCGCCATGCCGGGTCACTGATCGCGGCAATGGAGGGCGTCGACGCCGTCGCCTTCACAGGTGGGATCGGCGAAAACGCCATCGGTGTCCGCGCGCGGATCTTGCGGGGGCTGGAATGGGCTGGCGTACGGATGGACCCGGATGCAAATCACTTGCGCAAAGAGCGGCTGCATTCTCAGACGTCAAAAATATCCGTTTGGGTGGTGCCTGCGCAAGAAGAACGCATGATCGCGCAAGACGCGCTGAACCTGGCCCGCGCGGCATGAGTGTCGATCAGTTGCGGGCGACGGCCAAAACGGTTGCGGCGACGATATCGTCTGGGCTAGCACCGCGCGACAAATCGCAAACTGGTTTGGCAAAGCCTTGCAGCATCGGCCCGACGGCCTGCGCGCCTGCCAGTTCCTGCGCGAGTTTGTACGCAATGTTTCCAGCATTCAGATCGGGAAAGATCAGCACATTGGCATCGCCCGCGCCCAGCCCTTTGGTCTCGGCAATCGCGGCGTTCAGCGCGGCGTCGGCTTGGATTGGACCGGTGAAGCCCGTGGCCTCTGCCACCGTGCGCACCCGGTCCACGCTGTCGCCTGCCCCGCTTGTTCCCGTGGAAAACGACAAAAGCGCCACACGCGCCTCGCCCAAAAGCGCCTCGGCTGTGGCCATGGACGCGCGCGCAATGTCAGCCAGTTCTGTCGCGTTAGGAGAGACGTTGACGGCACAATCGGCCCAGATCATTTCCCGCCCGTCGGGAAAGACCATCAAGAAATACGAAGACGGCGTGGCCACTGCCCCAGACGCGCCAATAACGATGGAGGCGGCCTCCAGAACGCGCTTGGTCGGCGTTGCGGCACCGGCCACCATCGCATCGGCCTCGCCCGCCATCACCATGGCAGCCGCCTGGAAAGCGGGCCGCGTGAGCATGCGTTTTGCCACGCCTTCTTTAATGCCACGCCCGTCGACGAGGGCCGCCATTTGGCGATCTGTGGGTGTTTCACAGGGCACCGGCTCGACCACGCCGCGCTCTTTCAGCCAGGCGGCAGCTTCGGCGATACGGGGCTCGTCCCACTCTGGAAAAACAACCCGAGCTTTGCGCTCTGCCGCAGCTTCAAGGGCTCGATTAAATACTGACATACGCGCCTCCATCCCGGCGCAAAGGAGACAGCAATGACCGACACCGTCAAGATCAACCGGGGTCTCAAGGGCATTTATTTTGAGCGCTCTGGCGTCAGCCATATTGACGGCTCAAAAGGGGAGTTGAGCTATCGCGGATATTCGATCCACGACCTTGCGGCGCATGCGACCTTTGAAGAGGTTTGCTATCTTTTGATCCATGGCGAGCTGCCGAATTCAGAGCAGTTGAACGCCTTTGATGCCGAAATGAAGGCAAACCGCGCGGTTCCGGATGCGGTGCTAAACATCATCGACACCTGCAAGGACGGGCACCCAATGGATGTGCTACGCACGGCGGTCTCTGCCTTGGCAACGATGGACACAGGCAGCCAAGAGACGGGTGAAGAGGCGTTCTTGCGCAACGGCATCAAACTGACCGCGCAAGTGCCAACGCTGATCGCGGCCCATGAGGCGCTGCGCAACGGGCGCGATCCGGTTGCCCCGGATGACAGCCTGAGCCATGCCGCCAACTGGCTGTGGATGCTCAAGGGCGAAAAGCCGTCGGCAGATGCCGCCCGGCTGGCGGATGTCGACTTTGTGCTGCACGCGGAACACGGCTCGAACGCGTCGAGTTTTGCGGCCCGCGTCACTGTGGGCACAGAGGCCAACTTGCACGGCGCCGTTGTCA
>CAWUIP010000318.1:0-1818 GCA_963922415.1 uncultured Aliishimia sp.
GCCCGCTACATGCCTTGGGTCAGTGCGCGGGGAGACAAGCAATGAACGATCTTTTCAACAGCTTCATGACCGGTCCCGATGAACAGGGCCGGTTCGGGCAGTTCGGCGGGCGGTTCGTGTCGGAAACGCTGATGCCGCTGATCCTCGATTTGGAGGCGGAATACGAAAAGGCCAAGACCGACGATAGCTTTTGGGCCGAGATGAACCATCTTTGGACCCACTATGTGGGCCGTCCCTCGCCGCTTTACTTCGCAGAGCGTTTGACGGCGCATCTGGGTGGCGCGAAGGTCTATATGAAGCGCGATGAGCTGAACCACACCGGCGCGCATAAGATCAACAATGTGCTGGGCCAGATCATCCTGGCGCGGCGCATGGGTAAGACCCGGATCATCGCCGAGACAGGCGCGGGGCAACACGGTGTGGCCACAGCGACGGTTTGCGCGAAATTCGGCCTAAAATGCATTGTCTATATGGGCGCGCATGATGTGGAGCGGCAGGCGCCCAACGTGTTCCGGATGAAGCTGCTTGGCGCGGAAGTCGTGCCGGTCACATCCGGGCGCGGCACGCTGAAAGACGCGATGAACGACGCACTGCGCGACTGGGTGACCAATGTGCGCGATACATTTTACTGCATCGGCACGGTTGCGGGGCCGCACCCATACCCGGCGATGGTCCGCGATTTCCAGGCGATCATCGGCAAGGAGGCGAAAGCGCAGATGCACGAGGCCGAGGGGCGCCTGCCCGACACGCTGATTGCGGCGATTGGCGGCGGCTCGAACGCCATGGGGCTCTTTTACCCGTTCTTGGACGATACATCGGTCAACATCATCGGGGTCGAGGCCGGCGGTAAGGGCGTCAACGACAAGATGGAGCACTGCGCCTCGCTGACCGGCGGACGCCCCGGTGTTCTGCATGGCAATCGCACCTATTTGCTACAAGATGATGATGGTCAAATCCTAGAGGGCTTTTCGATCTCGGCGGGGCTCGACTATCCGGGGATCGGGCCAGAGCATTCTTGGCTGCATGACATTGGACGCGCCAAGTACGTATCGATCACCGATGCCGAAGCGCTGGAGGCGTTCCAGCTGTGCTGCGAACAAGAAGGCATCATCCCGGCGTTGGAACCCTCGCACGCCCTGGCGCATGTGATGAAAATCGCGCCGGAGCTGCCCAGCGATCATATCATCTGTATGAATATGTGCGGCCGCGGCGACAAAGATATCTTCACCGTCGCACGGGCGCTTGGCATGAATATGGGTGAGGGCGACTGACGCCCCGCCCGGTGAGAATTCACAAAAAAAGGGGCCACAGAGGCCCCTTTTTTGAGTATTCGAATGGTGGAGCGGCACTAGGCTTCGGCTTCACCTTCTGCCGCGTCTTCATCGCCCGCTTCATTCTCGGAAGAGCGAAGGCCAGATGGCGCGGAGATGTTCGCAATCACAAAGTCCCGGTCAATTGTCGGGCGCGCGCCTTCGGCCAGCGTGACAGACGAGATTGTCACAGTATCGCCAACTTCCAAACCTGCGAGGTCCACAACGATCTGCTCGGGGATATCGCCTGCGATCACGCTCAACTCTACCTCGGGGCGGACAACCGTCAAAACGCCGCCCTTTTTCAGGCCGGGGCTATCGGGTTCGTTGATGAACTCGACCGGAACGAACAGGTTCACCCGGCTGGTCCGGCGCAGGCGCATCAGGTCGATATGCGTGGGCAGGTCTTTGACCACATCGCGCTGCACGCCGCGGCAGATCACGCGCACGTCGTCTTGCCCCTCAACCTTGAGGTTCCAAAGCGTGGACATAAAGCGCCCCGCTTTCA
>CAWUIP010000319.1:0-1793 GCA_963922415.1 uncultured Aliishimia sp.
CGGAGGCTTTTTCCCGTTCCAGCCGGGCCTGAACTTCGCGGAACTGCTGGGCATTCTGGATCGCAATAACCGCTTGCGCGCAGAAGGTTTTGATCAGGGCAATTTCGTCCGGGGTGTAGGCTTGAACCTCCCTTCGATACAGGCTGATCAAACCGATGCTGCGGCCCTTACTGACCAACGGCACCTGCAGCGCACTGCGCATGCTCAGTTGATCAACGGCTTGCTTTCGCACAACCGAACCTTCGCGGTAGCGCGGCGTATCTTTCATATCGACAATATGGACGGGTTCAGCGCCTTCAATAGCTTGGGTGTAGCTGCTCTCTGGATCGCCAATCCTATTGCGCTGACCCAAGGCCGTCTCTATGAAGAACACGTCCGATCCCTTGGCTGCCTTGGGGATCAGAGTTTGACCATCCTCGTCCAGGAGCATAATCAGGCCGCCCCATGACGCCGATAGGCGCACGGAATACTCCAAGATCGCCGTAAAAACGGGCGTCTCGTCCTCGTGGCTCCGGCTGATGACCTCCAAGATCTCGCGCGTTGCCGCTTCGCGTTCGAGCCGGGTATTCAAAGCCTTCAATTGCTGGGTGTTTTCGAGAGCAATGACCGCTTGCGACGCAAACCCTATTACCAACGAGATCTCATCGTCGGAAAACGCGCGCACTTCTCGACGGTAGATTCCGATGACGCCGACCACATCACCGGCTGATGAGAAGAGAGGGACCGTTAGAAACGATCGGATCCCTTCATCATCGGCGAGCCTGCGCCGCCACTCATCGCCGTTGACATAATGCTCTGTCTTGCGCAGGTCTTCGGTATGCACCACCCGCGCCTCCCGCACCGATTGCGCGATCTGCAAGTTCGAATTGATATCCCACCGATCTTTCCCAACCTTGTAGCGGTCAAGCGCATCGCCGTGATGGGCCACGTATTCAAGATGTGTGCCGTCCGCGCTCACCAGGCTGAGCGTGGAGACATCTGTTTCGCACAGCTGCGCTGTGTTCTCCAAAATCGTTTGGAAAACAGGCGTTTCATCCTCGCGCGATTGGCTGATCGTTTCCAGCACTTTGCGCGTCGCACTTTCCCGTGCAAGGCGGGTTTGCACTTCGCGAAACTGCTGGACATTTTGAAGCGCGACGACGGCCTGTGCGGCAAAGGTCTCCACCGCAAAAATTTCGTCGCTTGAAAAGGCGCGCGCGCCGTCGCGCACCAGCACCAAGCACCCCACGCCCGCTTGGTCCAGCACCAGCGGGACGAACAAGGCGCAGCGATCCGTTTGTGCATCCAGGAGCAGCTTTTCCCAAATATTCTTGGAGGTTCGAACGTCAGCCGCCTTCGCGCGCGACACCTGCAACGGTCGGCCAGACAGGATTGTGTCACCAACCAGCGATGCGCCGGGTTCAATCGTCGTGGTGTCGTCAGTCCAATGCTGGAGGACATCCGCTGTAAGGGCGAAACTGGCGGCCAAGTCTTGCGGACCGCCTTCGCGACCAAGGACCAGGCCACCGCATTGGGCATCGCACACGTCAACGGCGCGCGCGACGATAAGATCAAAGACGGGCCCGGCATCGTCTTCGATCTGCGAAATCAGTTTGATGACCTGAGCCGTCGCCTCGAACTGGGCGCGTTGCTTTTCTGGGCTCAACGCATCTTCCAGCGCGGCAGATGGGCTTTCATCTGAATAGTTCTCCAAAGCTGCGACGCTGCCGCCCTCTTTTAAAAGCTTTTACTTGGGTTGAAACAACCCTGCCCTAGGCAGCTTAGTGAACCTGTGATTTTAGTCACTCCCTTTT
>CAWUIP010000320.1:0-1780 GCA_963922415.1 uncultured Aliishimia sp.
CGCCAGAGCTCACGATGACCGCACGCCCGCCTGCGGCGGCGCAGTCCAGCGCGGCGCGCGCGCGGTCCAATTCTTCGCGGTTGTCAGAGGCGTGCAGCGTCAAACCATCGCGCGAGGCGACGCGGCGGACATATGGGAAGTAGCCGTAAACATCTGTGGCCTCGGCCAAAGCAGCCGTCACCTCTGGCGTGATAAGGTTCGGATCGCCTGGCCCCAGCCCCACAATCGCCAGCCATCCGCTCATGGTCGCCGCCCCTGCCCATGCACAACGATGATCGAGAAATAGGGGAGCGGAGCCGCGTCCACCTCGGTCAGCGGGCGCAGACGCTCTTGCGGCATGGCGGCGTATTCCACCAGAAAGGCACGGTCCGCCTTTCCAGCGGCCTCCAACGCGCGGCGCACTTTGGGCAAGTTGCGCCCGATCTTCATCACCACCAGGGCGTCGGCGGCGCGCATCGCTGTGACAAGCTCCGCCTCGCCCAAGGTGCCCATGACGACACTCAGAATATCATCGCCCCACGTGATCGGCTGGCCCGACACGGTCCAGGCCGCCGACATGCCGGTGATCGCGGGCACAACCTCAATCGGAACCACGCCCTGCAGCCGGGTGTAAAGATGCATGAAAGAGCCGTAGAAAAACGGATCCCCCTCGCACAAGACCACAACATCCTCGCCACCTTCGACGCGCTTCTGCAACGCCGCTGTCTGCTCGGCGTAGAAACACGACAGCATCTCATTATAGCGCGGATCGGTCAGCGGGATCTCGGTCGTGACCGGATACTCCATCGCGATCTCTTGGGCTGCCGGGGCCATCATGCCCTCGACGATGCTGCGCGCGTGGCCCTTGCGGCCCGCCTTGCGGAAAAAGGCCACATGCGCGGCGCGGCGCACCAGGCGGTCTGCCTTGACGCTCATCAGGTCCGGATCGCCAGGACCCAGACCAACCCCGTAAAGTGTGCCCATCATTCCGCGCGGCTCGCCAAAGCGTTGAGTGCCGCAACGGTGATCGCACTGCCGCCCAGGCGACCTTTCACGATCAGGCTGGGCGCTGGGGCCGTCGCCCATAGGGCGTCTTTGCTTTCGCGTGCGCCGACGAAGCCCACCGGGCAGCCGACAATCGCCGCCGGGCGCGGACAGTCGGGGTCTTCGAGCATTTCCAGAAGGTGGAAAAGGGCCGTGGGCGCGTTGCCAATCGCCACGACGGCGCCGCCCAAGCGCGGACGCCAGAGTTCGAGCGCGGCAGCCGACCGCGTGGTCTTCAGCGATGCTGCAAGTTCAGGCACCTGCGGCGCGCGCAGCGTGCAAATCACATCGTTGTCGGCGGGCAAGCGCTTGCGCGTGACCCCTTCGCTGACCATATGCGCATCGCAAAAAATGGGCGCGCCCGCCTCCAAAGCGCCGCGCGCGGCAACGACAAAGTCGGGCGACATCTCGACATCCGCCTCAAGCCCCACAAGCCCAGCGGCATGGATCATGCGCACAACGATCTGCTCTTGATCGGCGGTAAAGCGCGTCAGCGCCGCCTCGGCACGGATGGTCGCGAAGCTCTCGGCATAGATCGCGGCCCCGTCGGTTTCGTACTGATACGGCATCGTTACGCCAGCGCCTCCCAGGTCACCTCTGCCGCGCGCAGGCCACGGCGGGCGGGCTCATCCCACGACGCGCCGCCGGTGACAAGGTCAAAGCCGTCAGGTGTGCCAACGATTGTGAGGTCCGCGGGCCGCGGATGGGCGCAGCCCTTACTGCACCCCGAAACATGGAGCGACGTGCCGGACGGCAG
>CAWUIP010000321.1:0-1711 GCA_963922415.1 uncultured Aliishimia sp.
ATTTCGTGTCGGGTTGGGTGAAGCTGACCAACCCCGCCTGGCGCAACGGCGCGGTCCTGCACGACGTGTTTGAGATGTCGGCCTACCCTGTCAGCAACGGTGTTCGCCGCATCGCGCAGCGACCGGGCGCCGTTTGGGCCGGAAGCTGCGCTGTGATCGGGTTTGAGGTCCTCTTTCCCTTGGCCCTGCTCCATCCGCTGGCGCTGCAGGCCGCGCTTGGGACCGCCGCGCTCTTTCACCTCGCCAATGCCTGCCTGTTCGGTCTCAACCGGTTTCTCTGGATCTGGATTGCGGCCTTTCCCAGTCTGCTGTGGCTGCAAACCCGGCTGCCCTTCGGAGCGGGCGACCTGTAGTGGCCGCCCGTAAGGTGCGGCACCGCCCGCACCCTACCCAGTCAAGGCCGCGCGGACACAGGCCATGAAATCGTCGCCGCGCTCTTCGAAATTGTTGTACTGATCAAAGCTCGCAGCAGCGGGCGCCAAAAGCACCACATCACCCGGTTCCGCCTCGGCGACCGCCGCCCGCACTGCTACCTCCATCGACCCGCAAACCTCCGCCTCGGGTGCCAATTGCAGCGCAAAGGCGGCAGCCTCGCGCCCGATGACGTAGGCCTTCGCGACCGAGGCAGACGGCCCGCGCAACGCCTCTAGCCCGCCATCTTTCTCAAGCCCACCACAGATCCACCGCACCCGTTTGAACGCGGCCAGCGCGCGGGCAGCGCTTTCGACATTGGTGGCCTTGCTGTCATTGACGTAAGTCACCCCGTTTGCCTCCGCCACGATCTGGCTGCGATGGGGCAAGCCGGGATAGCTTTGCATCCCCGCCTCAATCACCCGCGGTGCGAGGCCCAGCGACCGGCACACCGCATAGGCCGCGCAGGCATTCTGGTGGTTGTGCTGCCCCGGCAGCCCAGGAATGGCGCGCAGGTCTATCGCACCCACCTGCCGCCCCTTGCGCATCTCGGACAAAAACCCCTTGCGCGCGTGCACAGTCCACCCGCTCCCCCCCAACTTCTGCGCCACCGACACGCGGATCACCCGGTCATCCGCGGCACCCTCGGCCATCTGTCCCGCCAGAAAAAGCCCCTCCGGCTCGTCCACACCGATCACACAACGATCCGGACCACCTTCGGCAAAAAGCCTGCGCTTGGCTGCAAAATATCCGCCCATCCCGTGGTGCCGATCCAAGTGATCGGGCGACAGATTGGTGAAGACCGCCACATCCGGCGTCAGACTACGCGCAAGCTCGGTCTGATAGGACGACAGCTCCAGCACCACCACATCCCCATCCGCCGCAGGCTCTAAGTCCAGCACGCCGCGCCCGATGTTGCCCGCAAGCTGCGCGGCGCGGCCCGCATGTCCCAAAACGTGGTGGATCAGCGCCGAGGTCGTCGACTTCCCGTTCGACCCCGTCACCGCAACCACCTGCGGCATCACATCGAAATTGTCCCACTCGCGCGTGGCGAAAGACCGGAAAAAGAGCCCGATGTCGTTGTCCACCGGCACCCCCGCCGCATAGGCCTTGGCGAGGATCGGATTGGGCGCGGGATAAAGGTGCGGAATGCCCGGCGAGGTCACCAAAAGCGAAAGCTGCGCTATCTCGGCCTCTCGCGCCAGGTCAACGGGCTGAAACCCATCGGCCGCCGCCGCATCCCGGGCAGCAGGGTTATCGTCCCACGCCGCAACCTCGGCCCCGCCACGCCGCAGCGCCC
>CAWUIP010000322.1:0-1710 GCA_963922415.1 uncultured Aliishimia sp.
GACCGCCACAGCGTGGCTTGGGACTTAAGGATCAGGCCGTCGCTGAGGATCTTGAGGTGGTTTGCGCGCAGCGTTTCGCCGGATGACGTAATATCGGCAATCGCCTCGGCGGTTTGGTTGGCCACAGTGCCTTCCGTTGCACCCTGGCTGTCGACCAGCGCGTAATCTGCCACGCCATGGGACCGCATCGCCTCGCGCACGAGGCGGTGGTACTTGGTGGCGATCCGCAGGCGGTGACCGTGGACCGCGCGGAACTGGCCCGCGACCTCGTCGAGGTCGTCCAGCGTGTCGACATCCACCCAGCCCTTGGGCACAGCGATCACAAGGTCCGCGTGGCCAAAACCCATTTCTGCCAGGGGTTCGACCTGGCTGTCTTTCAAGGGCAGGCGTTCATGCACCAAATCGGTGCCTGTCACGCCCAGGTGCAATCGCCCCGTGGCCAGTTCACGCGGCACCTCGCCTGCTGACAGTAGGACCAGCGACACGCCGTCAACGCCGTCGACGCGGCCCGCATATTCACGGTCAGAGCCGGTGCGGGTCAAGGCGACGCCCCGCGCGGCAAACCAGTCAAAGGTCTTTTCCATCAACCGCCCCTTGGAAGGGACACCTAGCCGCACCGTCACGCCGCACCCTCCAAGTCAACCATCAGCCCTGGGCGCAACACACCGCCCACCGCCGGGCACGACACGCCGCCCCCCAGCGCGCGGGTCAGCGCGTCATAGCGTCCGCCAGTAGCAACTGCAGGGAGGTCGGGGCGCGCATCGACGTAAAATCCAAAGACGAAGCCGTCGTAGTATTCCATCGAGGTGCGGCCAAAACTGGTCGCAAAAGGCAGATTGTCGGCGTCAATGCCCCGATTGCTCAGCGCCTCAGCGCGCCGCTGCAGCCCTTCAACACCGGCCGAGATGGCGGGCAAATCGACCGCGATATCGCGCAGGTTCTCTAAGGCAAAAGGCAGCGTCTCGCGCACGTTTAACAGCGCTTCGATCAGATCAACCTGATGGGATGGCAACGCGCCATTGGCTTGGTCTTCGCGCAGCCAAGCGATCCGCGCGGCCACCTCGTCGCCGTGCCGTTTGCCAAGCAAGGGTCCGGCAGCAGCGACATCGGTGTCGGGGGCGGCCAGCAGATCCGCCTGCGCCGACGGCATAGGCGCACGACCGGAGTAAAGGTCCAAGAGATGGCGAAACCGCGCGGGCCGCCACAGATGACGCAGGAGGGCCGCGCGCCGACGCGGCGTGGTTTCCAGCCCCATAACAGCTGCGCGCAACAGTCCAATATCGCCGGTGTCGACCTTGAGCCCCAATCCCGCCAAAGCTTGGGACAAAAGCGCAAACACCTCTGCATCGGCCGTAAAAGGGTCTTCGGCGTTCAAGACTTCATAGCCGACTTGCACATATTCATTGGCGCGGTCTGGGTCATCTTCCTGACGCCGAAAGACCCGGCCCGCATAGGCATAGCGCGCTGGCCTGTTGCCCGCATCCATATGCATCTGCACGATGGGCACGGTGAAATCGGGCCGCAGCATCTGTTCGCCGCGCAGCGCGTCGGAGGTCACATAGGCCCGCGCGCGAATGTCTTCGCCGTAAAGATCCAACAGGGTCTCGGCAGGTTGTAGAACAGGCACTTCCACATAAGTGGCGCCTGACGCCTCGAACTGGGCCACCAACGCCTCTGCGCGGGCCGAAATGTCGCGTGCGCTTGCCATCA
>CAWUIP010000323.1:0-1677 GCA_963922415.1 uncultured Aliishimia sp.
GCAAATGCGAAGCCCGGGTGGAGAAACTGGAAGACATGCGCGAAAAGCTCGCCGCCAAACTGGCGGATCCCGAGCTTTACGAAGATGCGCGCGTGGGCGAGTTGGAAACCTGGAACCGCAAATATGCCGAGGTGATGGAAGGGCTTGACCGCGCCGAAGCCCTCTGGGTCGCCGCACAAGAAAAACTCGACGCAGCAACAAGTTAGACGGGTCGCCGCATAGCGGTAATCAAAAAGATCCCGCGCGTGTGCGACTTTTCCGACGGTCGCGCAAAAACCACCGCCGGAAAGACAATCGCACCGCGTTAAACAGGTTTCCACGCACAAAAGGGACTCCAAAACGATGAAGAACGCACACGCCTTTAAATCGCTCGGGCTCGCAGGTCTGTTGGCTCTTTTCCTGCAACCCGCCTACGCCCAGGACACCGCCCTTGCGCAAGAGAACTTCCAGCAAGCCGATGCCAGCGGCGATGGCGATTTGGACTATGCCGAGTTTGTGGTTTTCATAAACCTGAACGCGGATGATAACCTGGGAAACGCCGCCCGCATTCGTAAGGCCAACCTGCATCAGCGGGCGTTTAAGCGGATCGACGCGAACGGCGACAGTATCGTCACTCCCACAGAGCTTGAGCAAGCGGCGCGGTGACCCGGTCCGGCGACCCGCACCGCACGGGTCGCATGAAGCGCCCCTGCCCAGAGGCACGTCGCGCCACTGAGAAGAGATTAAGGTCATGATGACAAAGACTGTTCGTATTTGGTTGGGTATTGTGCTTCTCTACGCTGGTATCCTGGCTTGGCACCAACCGCTAAAGGGGCCGCTCACGGAAACTGAGATACGAGCGGCCTTTGGGTCCCGATTTGATCTGCTGGTGGAAAGCGACGCGCCGCAAGCTGCTGATCTTTTGAACTTTTTCCTGTCCGACGACGGCAAGCCGTTCTACATGATCAATCTGAATGCACAGCCCGCACCCACGGCAGAGGTTGCGCAATCTGCGCGCGCCTATGCTGCTTATGTTCTGCCGCGCCTTCTGTCTCGGGCAAGTTACCCTGTGTTAATGACGGACGTGATTGCTGGGATCGACAACGCGGTTGGTGGCGACTTTGGCGACTTTCAGCAACTGGTTGTTGTGCGTTACAGAAGTCGGCGTGACTTCTTGGCGTTGATCAGCGCGCCTGCATTCACGGAGGCTTTGGACGACAAAGCTGCCTCTCTCAATGACTGGCATGCCGCGCCGTCTTCCATGCAGTTTCGGGCGTCCTTACCGGTCTTTGCGCTGGCGATCCTGATCCTGGCGGGCAGCGTGGCGACCCGTGTCGCCCGGCGCCGCACAGCACCCACGTTTTAAGGCAACCCATCCTGCGCGTCTGCCCGCCAAACATCAGCGGTAACTAATTCTGCACTGCGGGGGTGTAGCGGCGGCAAAGCCGTCTATATTGGATGGTATGGAACAGATTGGAACGGGGCAGCTGGTCAGCGCATTGGCTTTGGCGCTGATGGCAATTTGGCTGGTCGTGTCGCTGGGGCGGCACCGCATTCAGAAAACACTGCAGAACGCCGCCATTTGGGCGCTGATCTTTGTCGGCGCGATTGCGGGTGTTGGCTTGTGGCAAGACATCCAGGACGATGTGCTTCCGCGCCAGACACATTTTGCCGATCAAGGCCGGATCGAAGTCCCGC
>CAWUIP010000324.1:0-1627 GCA_963922415.1 uncultured Aliishimia sp.
GTGCCGTAGGGCACGCGGAAGCGGTATCCGTTGGCCGCGATGGTGGCGCTTTCCATATCCAGTGCGACAGCGCGGGATTGGCTGAGCCGTTGCACGGGGCCCGTGTGTTCGCGCAGCTCCCAATTGCGGTTGTCGATGGTGGCGACGGTGCCGGTGCGCATCACGCGTTTCAGCTCGTAGCCTTTCAGCTGGGTCACCTCTGCCACAGCGCTTTCCAGAGCGATCTGGATTTCGGCCAAGGCGGGGATTGGGATCCAAACGGGCAGATCATCGTCCAACACGTGGTCTTCACGCAGATAGGCATGGGCCAGGACATAGTCCCCAAGCGCCTGGCTGTTGCGCAGCCCCGCGCAGTGACCGACCATCAGCCACGCATGCGGGCGCAGCACAGCGATGTGGTCGGTGGCGGTCTTCGCGTTGGATGGGCCAACGCCGATATTGACCAGCGTGATGCCCGAGTGATCCGCGCGTTTGAGGTGATAGGTCGGCATCTGCGGCAGCTTTGCGGGTGCCGTGATGGGATCGTCGCCACAGGAAATGCACTGATTGCCGGGGGCCACAAACTCGGTATAGCCGCTGTCGGGATCGTCAATCATCTCGCGCGCGAAGGCTTCGAACTCTTCGACATAGAACTGGTAGTTGGTGAAGAGCACATGGTTCTGGAAATGCCCAGGATCGGTTGCGGTATAATGCTCTAACCGGGCCAAAGAGTAGTCGATGCGCTGCGCGGTGAACGGGGCCAGGGGCCCAATGCCGTCGGGCGTTGCGTAGGTGCCGTTGACGATATCATCGTTTGTGTTCGACAGATCCGGCACGTCAAACACATCGCGCAAGGTGAAGGCGGCGGCGCCTTCTTGGGGCACTGTGATATGCGAGTTGCCCATTGCGAAATGTACTGGGATCGGCGTGTCAGAAGGGCCAATCTCGACCGGCATCTCGTGATTTTCGATCAAAAGCGCGATCTGCTGTGTCAGGTACTGTTTGAAGAGATGCGGCCGCGTCACGGTCGTGGCATAGGCCCCGGGCGTCGAGACATGGCCAAAGCTGAGCCGCGTGTCGACCTGGGCATAGGTCGCGGTGCGAAATAGGATTTCGGGGTAGAAGGCGCGGACGCGGCCAGCCGGGGCGCCCTTCTCCATCGCTTCGGTGAACTTGTCGCGCAGAAAGGCGGTGGCTTCGTCGTATAGCGCAATAAGGTGCGCCACGGCGGCCTCTGCGTCGTGAAAGACGGCGTGGGCGGAGGTGTTTGGGGTGTCTATTAGGCTCATGTGATTGGCTCGAATACTGGAATGAAGTCGAAGGTGCGCACGTCCACAAGACCCAGGTCCGAGAGGCGCAGTTCAGGAATAACGACAAGTGCCAAGAGCGAGTGCTGCATATTCGCGTTGTTGAGCGTGCAGCCGCAGGCGCGCATGGCGGCGATAAGTTGGTCGGCCTTGGCGGCGACCTCGGTTGCGGGGCGATCGGACATCAGGCCCGCGATGGGCAGTTCGACCAGGGCAAGCTCTGATCCGTCTTTGTAGAGACACATACCACCGCCAACCTCTGCCAGCCGGTTCGCGGCCAGGGCCATGTTGTGGCGGTCTGTGCCGACGACAATCATGTGGTGGCTGTCATGCGCCACGGT
>CAWUIP010000325.1:0-1601 GCA_963922415.1 uncultured Aliishimia sp.
TAGGCTGCGCATTCGGCGCAATTCTGAGTGCGTGCAGTGTGGCTGTGCCGGACAGTGGCGCGGTCGTTCAAGACGTCACACCGACCGAACCCTTTTCCGCGCCAACGGCCGTAAATACCGCGCCCCTCTCGGCAACAAGCGATGCGACAGCACCGCTTCCGGCGTCCGTGACGGCGGCGGTGAACGGCACACCCGTCGAGGCTCAGGCCCAATCGACGGCAGCGGCTGCAAACTCTGGCGTCGCGCCTGTTCAAGCCGATCCAGCCAATCCAGTCCCTCTTCAGCTCAACAATCCTGGCATTTCGTCCGAACAGGATTTCAACTCGGTTTCGGCCCAGCGCACGATCGAATCCGACGCCGACCGCATCGCCGCCAACCGCGCGCAGTACCAAGTGATCACGCCAACCGCGCTACCCACACGGGCTGAAACCGGGCAGCCCAATATCGTGGCTTATGCATTGCAAACCGACAATCCCGTTGGAACGCCCCTCTACCGACGCACCAACTTCCGTTCCGCGCAGCGCCACGCGGCGGCCTGCGCGGCCTTTCCCTCACCAGACCAAGCGCAGATCGAATTTCTGTCGCGCGGCGGCCCCAGCCGCGACCGCAGGGGCCTTGATCCCGACGGGGACGGCTATGCATGCTCTTGGGATCCAAGCCCGTTCCGTAACGCGCGCGCGCCGGTCGCTACACCGACAGTCGACATTACGACAGATCCCGCGACGCGTGCGGCTTCAACACTCACGCCTGCTCCGTCGACAGACGTCGTCCCGCCGCGCGCCATCTCAACTGAGTAGTCTATGCGCGTGCTAACCCGCCGCTCGCCCAATTTCGGACCGAGGCGCAACGGCCTGACACCGCACCTTATTGTGCTCCACTACACTGCCATGGCGACCGCCGCAGCAGCGGCAGACCGGCTTTGCGATCCAGCCGCAGAAGTGTCTTCCCACTACTTGATCGCGCGCGACGGCACGGTGATGTCCTTTGTCCCCGAAGAAATGCGCGCCTGGCATGCAGGTGCTGGCGAATGGGCCGGGCAAGACGACATCAACTCCCGCTCCATCGGCATCGAGCTTGACAATGACGGCACCGCGCCCTTCTCCGCCCCCCTAATGAACGCCCTAGAAACCTTGATGCGAGAGGTCATGCAGCGCTGGGCGATCCCGCCCTCCGGCGTCATCGGCCATTCCGACATGGCGCCAGGACGCAAATCAGACCCCGGTCCGCACTTCGACTGGCAGCGCTTGGAACGCACGGGCCTCGCAAAGCAACGCGGAGACGCGCCCGCCCTAGCCGATGCCACCCTGTCGCGCTTCCGAGGCTGCGCAAAGGCCCACGGGTTCACCGCAAACGTCTCGGACACCACCCTGCTCGCCGCTGTCCGCCTGCGCTTCCGGCCTTGGGCGACAGGCCCCCTCACCGCCGCCGACATCGCCGCACTCGCCCGCCCTACGACCTAGTCGCGCCGCCCCTTTCATTGTTCCCAAAGTACTCCCGCCGGAGGCATCCCGCCCCGCCGCGCTTGACGACACCTCACGCAAGAGGCTAGAGCCGCCCACGCGCGGAAGGCTGGATGGCCGCGGGTGGCAACGCCCGAGGAA
>CAWUIP010000326.1:0-1575 GCA_963922415.1 uncultured Aliishimia sp.
CAACCGGGCCTCATCGACCAGCATGATGGGGATGCCGTTGCGGATGGGGAAGGCGAGTTTGGCGACGTCCGAGACCAGTTCTTGGCGGTCGGCGTCATAGCGCAGTGTGCCGCCCGTTCGGGGGCAGACCAGCACTTCCAGCATTTTGCGGTCGGCCTGCAGGGCGCTCATTGCATCAGTTCGTCCGATTGCCCGCCCCGCAGCGAGAATTCGATCAGCGTCACCAGCGTTTCGCGCCGGGTCGACAGGGATGGCGCCTCCAACAGCGCTTGTTTGTCCTCGGGCTCAAAGTCCAGCATCATCGCAAGCGAGTTGATCAGAAGTTCGTCTTCGGCGTCCTTCAACGTCTCCCAATCCGCCGACAGGGACCGCGCGTCGAAGTACCGGCCCAAGAGTGTCATGAATTGCGACCGGTCGAAGGTTGTGTCCTTTTCGGACGTCGCACGGTCCTGCGCGAACCCGTCCCAGCTGACCTCGCACCGGCGGTAGGGCGTGAACCCCTCCACCTCGGACAGCACCCGGAACCGCGACACGCCCGTGAGTGTGATCAGGTAGCGCCCGTCCTCGGTTTCGGAAAACTGTGTGACCCGGCCTGCGCAGCCGATCACGTGCAGCCCCGTGCCGGACCGCCCCGCCACCTCATTGGGTTGCACCATGCCTATCAGCCGCTCCTGCGTCTTCAGGCAGTCTTCGAACATTTGCAGATAACGCGGCTCGAACAGATGCAGCGGAAGCCGCGCCCGCGGCAGCAGCAGCGCCCCCGGCAGCGGAAACACACAGATGGACGCGGGCAGATCGCCAAGACTTTTCATGCAAGGTAGGTAGTGTGCCGTGCCGCTCAGGCAAATATCATCGAACTCAATTTCCGCCGCCCGTTCAGGACCACCGGATCGTTCGGCTTGAGCGCGTCGAAAATCGTGAAAAGCTGGGCCTTGGCCGCGCCGTCATTCCACTCCCGATCCCGCCGGAACAGCTCCAAAAGCTCCGCTACCGCCGCGTCCGCATCGCCCGCCGCGTGCAGCGCCTGGGCCAGATCAAACCGCGCTTGGTGGTCGTCGCCATTGGCCTCAACAGCGGCGCGCAACTCCCCAACCGGGCCCGCATCGGCGGCCTGCTTGGCAAGCTCCAACTGCGCATGCGCGGCCTCCAACTCCGGCGCGGTAGAAATCTCTGCAGGCGCGCCGTTCAGGATCGCCTCCGCCTGGTCCAAATCCTCCATCACGATATGCGCGCGCACCATGCCCCCATAGGCCGCCGCATTCACCGGATCCTCGCCCAAGATCGCCGCAAAGGTCTGCGCCGCATCCACCGCCGCACCCTCTGCCAGCATCTCTTCGGCGGCCTCAATCGCCGCCGCGAGCGTCTCCCCGGGAGCCTCACCGCCCGCCGCCTGGATCACCCGGTCCACAAACGCCTTGATCTCCGACCCCGGCAGCGCCCCCTGAAACCCGTCAATCGGCTGACCCTTGAAAAACGCATACACCGTCGGGATCGACTGGATCTGCAACTGCCCCGCAATCGCCTGCGCCTCGTCGACATTCACCTTGACCATCTTCACCGCGCCCTTGGCCGCCG
>CAWUIP010000327.1:0-1546 GCA_963922415.1 uncultured Aliishimia sp.
GGCGGCGCCAGCGGCGAGCAGATGGCGGTTGAGGGCGAGCAGATCGCGATTGAGGCGGATGTCGTGGCCACGGCCCTCAACGAGGCGGACAGCATCGTGATCGTGCCCGGCTATGGCATGGCGGTGGCGCAGGCCCAGCAATCAGTGGCCGAACTGACGCGAAAGCTGCGCGCCAAGGGCAAAGAGGTGCGCTTCGCGATCCACCCCGTGGCGGGACGTCTGCCCGGCCACATGAACGTGCTTTTGGCCGAGGCGAAGGTGCCCTACGACATCGTGCTGGAGATGGATGAGATCAACGACGACTTCCCGGAGACGGATGTGGCCATCGTGATCGGCTCCAACGACATCGTGAACCCTGCCGCGCAGGACGATCCGAATTCCCCCATCGCGGGGATGCCGGTTCTAGAGGTCTGGAAATCCAAGCAGGTCTTCGTGTCCAAGCGCGGCAAAGGCACCGGCTACTCCGGGATCGAAAACCCGCTCTTTTTCAAAGACAACACGCGGATGTTCTACGGCGATGCAAAGGCCTCGGTCGACAAGCTTCTGCCGATGATCGACTGATCCGACCCAAAACCACACCAAAAGCGCCCCGTCCTCTACCGACGGGGCGCTTTTCGTTTACCGGGTCCGGGTCCGGGTCAGTGTCCTGCCGCGCAGCCCGTTTCGGGTGGTTGTGACGCCATCCCGCGTGGCGACCCGGGTCTTATCAAAACTGCGCGTGCCACCATTTGGCCCGCTCACTGTGCCGTGACGCGTGCAGGTCGATGTCCCATCGCTGCGCGTGCAGCTTACACCCCCATTGGCACTGCCACCCTGGGTACCCGTTGCCGTCCAAGAGGACTGTGCTGCCGCCCCAAAGGGTGCGGCCAATGTGGCAAGAAGGATCAGTCGAAAGAGCATGGTGTACCGCCGTTCTGCTACCATGCGTCTTCAACGGGCGGGCCGCAGGTTTCTGTCGCCGCGAGGGACCGCATCGGCTTACTTCTGCTCGTCTGGCTGCCAGCCGGGGGGGCGCATCATATAGGCCCACGCCTCGCGCCAGGACTTCGCTGCCATCACATCGCGCCACAGCCCCGGGATTTCCGAGACCCAAACAAGCAGCGGGTTTTGGCTGTTGAAGTCTCGTTTCAGGCCATAGCGCGGCGTCTCTTCTTCCACCTGAAAGGTGCCGAACATGCGGTCCCAAATGATCAGAATCCCGCCGTAGTTCTTGTCGAGATACTTGTCATCCGACCCGTGGTGCACGCGGTGATGTGAGGGCGTGTTCAGCACCCACTCCAGCGGACCCAGCTTGCCGATCAGCTCGGTATGCAACCAGGTTTGATACGCCAAAACGATGATGATCCCCGCAAACACCGCCTCGGGCGCAAAGCCCAGAAAGGCCATCGGAAGGTGCGCGATCAGGGACCAGACACCTTCCAGCGGGCCAAAGCGCACGCCTGTGATGATGTTCATATCACGCGAGGAATGGTGCACGGCGTGCTGCGTCCACAAAAGCCGCACCTCATGCGCGATGCGGTGTTCCCAGTAGTACGTGATATCCGCG